>JAITRO010000181.1 GCA_031288335.1 Synergistaceae bacterium
ATGGTGGGAATGAAAGCGCTGCTCTCGTTCAATCCCAAAATCTTTCTCGGCGACGAGGAGATGTCGAGGGAGGAGGTCGAGGCGCTTTTGGCGCGAACCGATGGGTTGGCGCTCATAAAAGGCAAATGGGTCGAGGTGAATCGCGACAGGCTGGCGTCGGCGCTCAACGCCTTCGACAAAGCCGCGGGGATGAAAGATGTCACTTTCGCGGACGCCGTGCGGATGCGGCTGGAAATGGACGAAGGAACCCGGTTGGAGGGCGGCGCTCCGGTCGAGATAACTAACGGCGAGTGGCTGGAGAGCGTCAGGAAAACTCTGCTGAACCCCGCAAAAATAGGCGATTTGTCCACCGGAGGCGATTTCAGGGCGGTTTTGCGGCATTATCAGCAGACCGGCCTCAACTGGCTCGGGCAGATGAAAGCTCTCGGTTTCGGCTCGCTGCTCGCCGACGATATGGGGCTCGGCAAGACCATCCAGATTTTGGCGCTGCTCGAATACATGCGCCGAAACGACGAGGCGAAGACCCTGCTCGTCATACCGGCCTCCCTCATATTCAACTGGCGGAACGAGGCCGATAAATTCGCGCCCAAGCTGAGATATTCAATCATTCATTCAAATAAAAAAGAATTCGACATGGATGAGGCCGATCTCTTCATAACGACTTACGGAATGGTTCACAGGCTCGAAGCGTTAAAAGACGTCACGTGGGACTTGATCGTTCTGGACGAGGCTCAGGCGATAAAAAACGCGCAGACCAAGCAGGCGAAGGCTGTGCGCGCGTTCAAATCCACCTCGCGAATCGCCATGACGGGCACTCCGATCGAAAACAGCCTGTCCGACCTGTGGTCCATATTCGATTTCCTGAACAAGGGACTCCTGGGCGGCATCAAGGAATTCAGCGCCTTCGCGAAGAATCTCAGGACGGATGTCAGAGGTTACGCCAGGCTCAGGGAGATAATAAGTCCGTTCATGCTCCGCCGTCTTAAGACTGACAAGTCCGTGATCGCTGATCTGCCCGACAAGATAGAGCTGAAAGCGTTCGCGGAACTCACGAAAAAGCAGGTCGTCCTGTACAGCTCGCTGGTCAGGGATATAGAGCGCAAGATAACGGAGGTGGAGGGAATAGAGCGCAAGGGATTGATCCTCGCCTCCATCATGAAGTTCAAGCAGATATGCAACCATCCGGACCAGTATCTGGGACAGAGCGCGTTCGACCCGGCAGCGGGCGGCAAGTTCGACAAACTCGCGCAGATTTGCGGGACGATAGCGGAGAAGCGGGAGCGTGTCCTCGTATTTACGCAGTTCAGGGAAATAACGGTTCCCTTGGCCGATTACCTGGAGACTCTGTTCGGCAGGAAAGGTTTGGTACTGCACGGCGGAACCACGGTGAAGAAACGCGGCGAACTCGTGGAGCGATTCAACGGAGACGATTACGTCCCGTTCATGGTGCTGTCACTCAAGGCCGGGGGCACGGGGCTCAACCTCACGTCCGCGAACCACGTCATACACTTTGACAGATGGTGGAACCCCGCCGTGGAGGATCAGGCGACGGACAGGGCATATCGCATAGGCCAGCGCCGGAATGTCCTCGTCCATAAATTCGTCACGGCCGGCACCATAGAGGAAAAGATAGACGCTATGCTGGAGAGAAAGCAGAAACTGGCGAATGACGTCATTGCGTCGCAGGGCGAGTCGTGGATAACCGAGATGAGCAACGATGAGATCATGGACATGTTCAGGCTGGAGGCGGGAAGATGAGAGGTGGCTATTTCAAATACATACCTATAGGCACAAAATGCGCCAACGCCCAAAAACAGTTAGCGCATCTGAAAAAGAAAGATCCTGATATCTCGCCCATCGTCGTGGAGGGGAATAAAGTCGTCACGACGTGGTGGGGCGAGGCATGGATCGATAATCTGGAGGGCTACGCCGATTACGAGAACCGCATAGGGCGGGGCCGCTCTTACGTAAAAAATGGTCTGGTGCTGGATCTCAGGATATCGCCGGGCCTGCTGACGTCATTGGTCTCCGGTTCGCGCAAGACTCCTTACGAGGTGCGCATAGAGATAGATCCTCTGTCACCGTCGAAATGGAAAGCGATTGTGGAGCAAATCGGCCGGAGAATATCGAATATGGAGGATTTGGTCCGCGGGAGATTCCCGGAGGAATTGAAGGAGATATTTTTACGCCGGGGCGAAGGGCTGTTCCCGTCCCCCAAGGAAATTCACATGTCGTGTTCGTGCCCGGACTGGGCGTATATGTGCAAACATGTCGCCGCTGCGCTCTACGGGGCCGGCACGCGGCTCGACCGCGATCCGCCGCTCTTTTTCACACTGCGCCGCGTGGATTTCTCATCGCTGCTCAAGAAGTCGATCGATGAAAAGATGAACTCCATGCTCAAAAACGCCGGCAAAAAAACGTCCCGCGTCATCGACGACGCCGATGTAACCGATTTATTCGGCCTGCAGAGGTATTAGTCCCGAGGAATGTACTTGCGCAGCTTGGAGAGCACTTCTTCCATGTCGATGGGTTTACCCACGTGGTCATTCATGCCCACGCGCAGGCATTTTTCTATATCCTTGCGGAATACGTTGGCGGTCATGGCAATGATGGGTATGGAATCCGATTTTTTGGCGCCGAGGGCGCGTATGCGGCTTGTGGCTTCGAGTCCGTCCATTTCCGGCATCTGCATGTCCATGAAGATGAGGTCGTAGCCGTTTGGGTCCGCCTGGAACATGCGGACGGCCTCGGCGCCGTTTCCGGCGCAGTCGATCTTTATTTTGGTCGGTTCCAGCAGCGCGATCACTATTTCGCGGTTCAATTCCGCGTCCTCCGCAAGGAGTATCCGCCTGCCCTCGAAGTCGTCATCCGACGCGTTCGTCAGATATTCGCGCGCCGGATCCTTCTCTTTTGATTCGGTTCCGCCGCGTGCCTTTATGATGAACGAGAAGATGGAGCCTTTGCCCGGCTCGGATTCCACCCAAATGTGCCCCTGCATCATCTCGACGATGCGTTTTGAGATCGCGAGCCCCAATCCGGTGCCGCCGAATTTGCGCGATGTCCCGCTGTCCGCCTGAGAGAAGGGGTTGAAGAGGCGTTTTTTTTGCTCCTCGGTCAGTCCTATGCCGGTGTCGGAAACCCGCACCTCAATGGTGAACAGCCCGTCGTTTTCCTCCTTCACCGCAGCGCCGAGATTTATTTTTCCGCCTTCCGGCGTGAATTTTACGGCATTGGAGAGCAGGTTCGCGATGACCTGGGCCAACCTCTGGTCGTCGCCGCTGAGCGTCTTGGGAATGCGTTTGTCTATGTGCAGTGCCAGCGTCTGATGTTTTTCGTCTACCCTGAAATTGACGACGCTCGCGGCGCGATGGATCATCTTAGCGAAATCGAAATTTTCGTACGAGAGTTCCAGCTTGTTCGCTTCGATCTTCGACATGTCCAGTATGTCGTTGATGACGCCCAAAAGGTGGTTCGACGCTTCTTCGATCTTGTCGAGGCAGTAATCCTTTTTTTGGGCGTCGGCCGATGATTTGGCGATGGCGGTCATGCCGATTATCGCGTTCATGGGGGTGCGTATCTCGTGCGACATGTTCGACAAAAACTCCGATTTGGCCATGGATGCGCGTTCGGCCTGCTCACGCGCGTTTGACAGCTCAGTGACGTCGTTCATAGTTATCACGACGCCCCCGCATACCCCGTCCTTCACTTCGGCGGGGGTGATGGAGACCATGAACACCTTTTTCCGGCCGTCGAGGTATTCCACGCTTTCCTCGTAAGAATCGCCTTTCATGGAGTTCATCGCTTCTTCACAGATATGGTGAGTGGTCTCTATCCAGTCTTGCGGCATGAGTTTGCGGAATATATCTCGGAAGGGACGTTCTCGCATCTCGTGCATTTCGTCGAAGCCGAGAGGCACCACCATGCTCTGCGTCCCCATGAGGAAACGCATCTCGCTGTCGAACATGAATATCAGGCCCGGGGCGTTCCTGAGGATCAGGAGGTTGTAGTGATTGGCAGTGTCCTTGGCGGCTTCGTTGACGTCGCGCAGGTGCTCTGTCTGTTTGAAGGTCAGGGACAGCACCTTGTAGTCCCTCTCGAGTTTCTTGTGAATTCTTCGGAGGTCTCTGAGTTCTTTTTGCAGTGCCTGTATATCTTGCGGTTCTTCCGGAGGTGTCGGCATTTCTAAAATAAAAACCGGGGGAGCATATTCCCCCGGCCAGCCTTCAAAGCGTGCTACGGCAAGGCCGACGTCTTTTTCAGGACAGACGTCGGGACATCGCTGTTCGGAATGCCGAGGATGTGAGGTATCACCACGATCGCAACCTCTGATTTATTATGCACCGATCTCTTGTACGAGAACATATCGCCCAGAAGCGGGATATACCCCAGCACGGGTATTCGCTGTTTGTCCACATGTTTTTCGTCGCGGGACAGTCCGCCCACGACAAATGGTTCTCCATCGCGGACCCTCACAGTTGTCGTCACTTTTCTCGTGCTCGACTGAACCGTGCCCCCCGCGCTGGTCGGAAGCGAGCCGATTATCTCGCCGGCCTCGACTTCGATTTTTATCGTGACCATGCCCTCGCGCCCGATCACCGGAAGGAAGTTGAGCTTCGGTCCGACCTCGATTGCGGAGTAGGAGGGATTCCCGTTAGCGTCGATCCCCGCGGCGTATTGTACATTTCGCGTGAGGGAGACCGTCGCGGTCTGGCCGTCAAGCGTGATGACGGATGGGTTTGCCAGGGTTTTCCCCTTGCCCTGCGTTTCGAGGGCGTGCAGGCCGGCGCTCAGGAATTTAGCGGGGCCGTAGATCGTGTCGCCCATTACGATCTGTTCCCACACCGGACTGCCTCCGATTGAGCCGCCCAGAGGGAGTTTCCAGCTGGGGGCCGTCCAGTCTACTGGGATGTTTGACCAGTTATAGCCGGCGTTCAAGCCGGCTCCTTCTGAAAAGGAGGCGATCCAGTTGTTGTAAACCGCGGTGATCAACGATTCGAAGGTCTGATCCGCGTCGTCAAACACCTCAAATACTTGCGCCTCCAGCATGACCTGCTGTCCCGGGTGGTCGAGCTTTTGGAGGACTTCCTTTATCTCCGCGTGCTGTTCCTCCGTGGCCGTGACGTAGAGTTCGCGCCTGCGCGCGTCAAGCGTGGGCGCGGCCGAGAGCGGCACCAGGCCAGTGAGCGCGCCCGTCAGGTCCGTCCGCACCTGGCCGTTTTCGTCCACCGCGTAGGAGAGCTTGTAGGCCTTCGTCACCTCGGTGCCGAGGGTGCGGCCCAGGCTCTCGGGCCTGCCGACGACCAACATGCCCTTTGTGACGGAGTACGACAGGTCAGCTGTCCGCAGCAGGTAGCCAAACGCCTCGCTGTAGGGCACCGCGTTGAACGAGAATGTTACGGTCATGTCCGGCACCGAGGAATCGAGCAGGAGGTTCAGCTTCTGCATGTCGGCCAGCATCCTGAACACCGACTTTATCTCCGCGTCGCGCAGCTGCAGCGTCACCGGCGCGTTTATCGCCATGGGGTCGCCCTTTGGGTGGGTTTTCGGTTTTGGCGGCGGCGGAGTCGGTTTTTCGGGCTCCAACACCCTGAGGCTGAGCGACAGTTCGTCAGCGCCCGCTATGCCCGTGATTTTCTCCAATACGACGGGCTTCATCGTGACGAACGTGAGCTTGAGGCTGTCCGCGTCGACTGGTTCCGCTATGATCCTGTTCATGAGCGGGAGATTGTACTGTTTCCACCAGGAATTGGTCTCATGGCCGCTTATGGCTATGACATCCCAGTCGAGGCCGGCCCACCAGTCGTTTTTGTCGCCGGTCTGAGGGAAACGCGCGCCGTCCCACTGGAGCACGAGCCTTGCCTCGCCCGGAGCCGAGGCGACCCTGGGCAGCGGCAGATCAAAGCCCCGTATCTTTATCAGAAGCGACGAATCTCCGATCTGTTGGGCTTGGAGGCTCGCGAGCACGGGATAAGTCGGCTTGGTTACGGCGAGCCCGGGCGGTATGTCGCGCTTCGCGGCGGCGAAAGCGGATGGGCAGAACGCTGGTGCGATGATGATCACGAGAAGCGCCGCATGAAATATGATATTTTTAACAGTCACTACAACGTGACCTGATAATTTTTTTTCCGCCATTGAAAAGTCACACCCTTCGCGTCTATTTTGGTGATTGTCGCCTTGCCCCCGAAAAATTTCGAGCCCTTCCTGACCAAGAGTTCCTGTTCACCGTCCACGTTAACGAGCGCGGTTCTGTCCGTGTCGGTTATCATGACGGCAACGACGGTGAGGGAGGGCGGCTCCGGCTCGATGAAAATTTCCTCGGTTACTCGGACGACCGGAGCTGCCGCCACTAATGCCGTCGACAGATCGAGCGGATGCCTGCTCTGCGTTTCCGCCATCAATGCCGTCTGCATCGCTCGCGTTGAAGCTTTTGACAGGTTGTTCATCCCGTCCTCCGCCGTCGCTATTTCGTTTTTTTCCGCCTCGGCCGCCGGGTCGGGCGGCTGGGTCATCGAGGATGTATGCAGCGCATCGTCCGCGTTTTGAATGAGCTGCCGCGTATCCCAGGTGAAGTACCCGGCGCCGCAGCAACAAATGAACAGCACAAGGCTCAAAAGCAACTTGCGCGAACTGCCGTCGCCGCCCTTTGCCGCCTGTCTGCTTTTTGGGGCGACGGCCGCGGATTTTCTCGAAGCCGGACTGTCGGCCATTTTAAAACTCCCCCTAGCTCTGCGCCTGCGCGATGCTCACGATATTCATCGTGCCCCTGACGACTCCCGCGCCTTCCGCCGCGAGATTCAGTTCGGATATCCTCATTATATAGCTGCTTCCCCTGATTGCGGCCAGCGCCTTGATCACGTTGTAATACCGTCCGCTGAAGGCGATCTGCAGCGTAAAACCGGCCCCGGGCTGAACCCCGGCATTGGAGCTGCTGCTGGTGAACTCGATGGAGTAATCGTGAAGCACATTGGCGAGCGCCGTGTACAGCTCGCGCCCGTTGACGGGAAATTTGCGCTCGGCGCCGGCATGTCCGGCGACAGCCTGCTGGAAGGCCTTGTATCTGCCGTTCAGGGATCTTTGCGCGTTCAGCGTCCTCTCGTCGGAAGCCATGGACGTTTTGACGGAAATAAGCTCGCTGCTCGCCTGCTTGAGCGTGTGTTGCAGGACGAATTGCGCTCCCAGCAGAAGCAGGACGACGAAGAACATTAGTAAATAGTAAGCTTTGTGCTGTTTTTCGGACGTCACAGTATGCCGCCTCCTTCCCCGGCTGCTGCCGGCATGGCTGGCTGCCTGTTGGGATCGTTTGCCGCTATATCCAGAATCTTTCGGAGACTGCAGGTTATTCGGAAATCAGATATCTGCTTGGAGCCAAGTGTCGACTTTGTGGTCACAGGCGAATCGACCCTCGTGACTATGTAATTCTGCGAGTCGAGATTCGCGGCAAACGCGATTATCTGATCGTCTCCGAGCGCGGAGCCGACCATCGTGGCGCTTACCTGGCGCACATCCAGCGCAGCGATTTTCAGCCCGTCCGGAACGGTATCCTCCAGTGTCTTCATGAATTCGACGGCCGGCAGTTCCTCTCTGGTGAACTCGAGGTACGCGGCGATCTGTGTTTTGAGGGCCTGCATTTGCTTGATCGTCTCGGCGAGGGTCGCCGATTGTGTGCGGATTTCGGACTGACGCCCCATTGAGGCGCTCAGTTCCTGCCGCACTTGCAGGTATTTGAAGGCCGTAAAACCTATGTTCCAGAAGGATAACGCCATAAAAACCATAAATAGCAATATGCTGAACAACCGGGGTACATCAACGTTCCTCGATTGGAGTTGCACCAGGTGCGGGGGCCTAAGATCGAAAAGAACCTGCATCCGTTACCTCACCTCCGACGGTCTCAGCGCCAGTCCAAGAGCCACTTCCCAGCCGTAAGTCTGTTTGGGCTGGTTGCCTATGGTCCACAGTTCCCAAGGGTTTATAGTTTCCACCGGGGAGTTAACCATATCCTCCACACTGCTGCGCAATGACTGAGAATTTGATAGCCCATAACCGCCGATATATACTTTATCGGCCACGAAACCCCTCATTTGGGTCGTCGCGAACTTGATCGTGGACTGGAGGTCGCGCGTGAAGTTGGCCACGTTTCTGCCCGAAGGGTCGTTGGCCGCGAAAGCCTGGGCCGTGTTCCTGTAAACGATGCCGTTATCACGGTAAGCCGCCACGATGACGCTGCTCACCAGGCCTGCCAGCGCGTATACGTTGAAGCCGCTGGGGAAAATCGGTCCCATCAGGCACCTCAGCATGGCCACCGGCGAAGGTTCTATGCCGTTCAGCTTGAGCCCGACCCTGTCGGCCGCCATCATGAAATTTTCCACCGCCGATACGCGCACCGCGGATGCAATGCACTGCGTGACCGCCTCGGATATCGGGTCTTCGCCGCCCGGTTTGTCGATGATGGCTACGTCGTATATCGCTTCGTCCACGGGTATGGGGAAAAATTTGTCGAACTCGAAGCGGAAGGATTCCTTCAAGTCCGCCAGTTCCATGCGCGGCAATTCCACGGTGCGAAGGAGTACGTCCTTTGACTGTATCCCGGCGTAGGTGCGATTTGCCCATTTGCGGCCGACCTGTTTTTTGAGGACTTTCAGGTTTTGTTCCACAATGTCCTGATTGGCGAATACCTCGCCTCCGGATGCCGATGCGTCATAAGGGGCGTCAATGCAGTCCTCCAGGCGGTACGACTTGCCGCCCTGGCTTGAAAGCACCACATATTGCATCATGCCCCCAAAAATAAAGAGGCCTCCACAGGTTTTGCCGCTTTTCTTACTCAGTAATGCCATTTTGGCGCCCCCTTGAATTGGACTCACGCGCTCTTTACTTGAAAATTATATTACCATGGTATGTACTTCTTGCCAAGAAATCATACGTATAAAATCTTATTTTCCGTTAAATAAAAATTAAAAAACAGAATATTTACTGATTTAGCACAGCGGCTCTTGTGCGGAATTTCAAATGAATGTAAAATGGTCTCCACGGAATTCAGTCCCGTGCGGCGAAGAATCGCGAACCCCGCCAGGTCCGGAAGGAAGCAGCGGTAAACGAACCTCTTCGGGCGCCACGGTAAACTGAATTCCGTCTATTTGCTTTCGCTTATTTCCGTCTACCCCTCATCTTGACGGCAATTCTCCGCTTTGAGGGAAATAAATTCGGATATGGGTGACGCGCATCAGCGCGTCGTCTGCTTTGCCCGACGCACCGGGGAACAGCTTCCATCCGCCGCCGCCGATCCTGGCGAGCACGAGAGATTTTCTGCCATAGGTGGACCACAAGTCCCAGAGACGCTCGCCCTTCGACGGCCCCGGTGCGAGGCTTCCTTCAAAAAGCGGCGCGGTTCCGCCAAGCATGGATTTCCCGTCGGGAGGAGCGATTATCATCCATTGCGTCGCGCCCCACGCCCCCTGCATCTCTTTCGAATGCAGCGCGTGATCCCAGGGTATTATCTGAAATCCGCCCACCGTCCCATAATCCGACGTGCTTATGTCTATCACTCCGGCATGGTTGGCGCGTATGCGGCCGCGCCATTGGAACATCGTCCCCTCAAATCGTCCGACGCCGCCGAGCGGCCTTATCACGCGCGCGATCACGCGAGCCGCGCCGCGTTCCCACGCGATCACGCGCCCGCCCGGTCGGTTCTCGAAATCCGCCATGTAAGAGATGTCCTCTTCATACACCTTGAACACGAGCGTCTCGCCCTTCGACGGCAGGCGATCTTCCAATGGATGCTCCGAATCGCGTCCTTTTACGGTTATCCGCGTGCCGGCCGGCGGCGCCCAGGCCCCGAAAAACGAGGTTCCCGCCGCACAATCGAGGATTATGGCAGCGCCAGGCCCCGCGGCCGGCGCTATGGTCTCCCGGGGCAGTACGCTCATGGTGCGGCCCTGTCCCGATTCAATGCTCATAAGTATATGCACTGCGTTCACCGCGGAGGCGGTTACAGTTCCCGGACGTCCCCACGCGCTGGCGGTGTAGCTCGGCCAGCGCGTCTGCTCCGGAAGTTCCACGACGCGACCCAACTCCCGCGCCTCGCCGCCCGGCAAAACCGCCCTCGCCGCCGCGCCCTTTTCGAAGGGCAGTTCTATTTCGTACACGAGACGGCTCGCGCCCCATGTCCCTCCCGCGGAGCAGGCGAGAAAAAACAGGGCCAAGAGCAGGCGCGATGTCCTCTTCACGAGGGGCAAAGGCTCTTTTACCGTGGAGGCGCGCATCTTACGCAAAGTCCGTAGTAAAATACTTCCGCGTCCTCCACGGAGGCTATCTCTTCGCTCGCGTCCGCGGCGGCCGTTATATCGAAATGGAACGGCACGTCGAACACGAGTTTGCATTGCCTGCACATGAAATGTCCATGCGGCTCCATGTTGGGATCGTAATAGACCTTCTTCTCGTCGATCGACAGTATGCGTATGAGCGAACCGCGCGCGAGAAGGGACGCTGTGCTGTAAACTGTGGCTATCGAAAGGGATGGGTAGGAGAGCTTCAATTCCATGAAAATCCGTTCGGCCGACGGATGATCGCGCCTGTTTTCGAGTGATTTCAGTATGGCGATCCTGGTGGCGGTTATCTTGGCACCGGCACTCTGGAGGTATTTTACTCCTTTGTCCACAGTGAGCATCGAGATTCCTCCATTCTATCGAAAAATTTCCGAAACCGTTATTGTTTTAATTATCATACATATAATGTGATTCGTCGATAGCGCAACGACGAAATAGGGGAAAATACCTGCGCCGTCTATCCGCCCAATTCTCTCATGAGAGCATCTATCGCGGCTATGTTCTCGGCTTTTTTAGCGGCGTCGAGATCGAACGACAAGCTCAGCCAATCACCCTCGCCGGCCCCTCGCAGCGCCCACGCGGGCAGCGACGTTGTGAACTCGTTTTTCCCGTCCATCAGCAATACTGTGGCAATACCTTCGGTTATCCTGTCCACAAAGCATGAGACCGCCGCGTCGCTCACTTCCTTTCTTTCACGGTCTTTCGACCGTCAGCGTTTGTCCGTCGGTGTTCATCAAGATCTCTCCGTCCGCGGTGGCGTAACTTCTCGCCCCCGATTTCCGCACAAGTTCGACGACGGGGCGGTGCGGGTGTCCGTAGGAGTTCCCTTTGCCGTAGGTGAAGATTACCGCGTCGGGCGAGACCTCCCTCATGAGGCGGGCGTCCGTTCCGTTGGCGCTGCCGTGATGGGAGATTTTGAGCACCGTCGACCTAGGGAATTTTTTCACCGACTTCCTCTCCGCTGTCTCCATGTCTCCCGTCATCAGAAACGATATATTCCCGTAGGATATCCGCAGCACAATGGAATTATTGTTGGCGTCGCTCGTCGTTTTGGAAATTTTTTTGACCGGGGCTGCGACTTCCGCCAGCACTTCGCCCAGCATTTCCCTGTATCCGGCCTGCGGCCGCTCGAACTTGATTTTCTTGCCGCGCAGGATCTCCAGGACTTTTCGCTGAAGCGGTGAGCCGTGGTTGTAGCCGCTGTCCCAGAAACGTTCGACGGGGATGGCTTCAAGCACGGCCGGCATTCCTCCGATGTGATCCTCGTGCGGATGCGATGCCACCGCGACGTCGATCTTCCGAACGCCGAGATTTTTCAGTCTCGCGACCAATTCCGCGGCGAAATCCCCCGTCCCGGCGTCGACCAGGATGTTTTTCCCGTCGGGAAGGCGAAAGAGAAAAGCGTCCCCCTGTCCCGTGTCGAAGGCATACAACGACAGTCCTGGAGGTGTGGACTTCGGCAGATTGAACACAGAAAGGATCACGAAAAGCAAAAACGCTGCCGCTTTAATCGCGAACGGCAGTTTTTTCGAGCGTTGTTTTTTCATGTTTTTTATAAGCCGGCGGAACGTTTCTCTGGATAGTGTGCTATTTGTTCAGGAAGCCTATGTATTTATAGAACAGCACGGATTGTTCGTTCGGCTCGCGGCTGAACATCACGGCCACGTTGGAGAACCGCCACAAATGGTCGTCCCCGGTTTGCGTCGTCGCCCGTCCGAACGTGGCAACCGCCTCGTCGAGAAGAGCGTCCTCATTCTTCTTCCCCTTCGCCACAAGGGAGATCATTGACAATTTATTGCGGACGAAGACATATTCGATCGATGAGAGGGCGGCGTTTCCGAATGAGAGGTCGTCGTTTTTTCGGGAACATGTTATCTGGTCTCCGTTGTCGTCGCGATAAAGTTCCACCATATCCAAAATTGACGAGAGAGGCCGCTGCCATTCAAGTTCGCGAAATTCCACCGGTTCCGCCGCTGGGTCCGCCAGAAACTCCTCTCCGCCGCACGCGCACGACACCGCTAAAACGACGCAGAGCAACGCCATAAATATTTTTTTCAATATACAAACACTTCCTTCTCCACCAAAATATATACTTTTCCTCCTTATTAACCCAAGTTGACCCCGTCCGCCACTTCCTTGAGGGTCCTTCTCAATTCGGTGCGGAATTTTTCGAGCGCGCCGCCTAATTCGGGCGTCTTCGCACCGCTCTTAGCTATCTGTTCGAGAGCCAGGCTCGCCTCCTGCAGGGATGCGGCGCCCAGATTGCCTGCGAGGCCCTTCATGGTATGCGACAGGTGCATCGCTTCCTCGAAGTTATCCGCATCGAAAGCCGCTGCCACTTTATCATCGTAGCCGCCGTATCCCGCGCCGAATTTGTCGAGCAGCTTCTGATAGAGTTTTTTATTGTTCATCAAACGCCCCAAAGCGTCCTGTACATTGAAAGCAGAGTCAGCCATTCGGTATTCACCATTTGCCTTTCTTACCGTTTGTTTAATTATAGCACAATAGGGTAGAAGATGTAAGACCGGCTGCGACCGGCAATCTTGTTACAGTACAGTGGGGGCAGAAAGAAAAGCCTAAAGATAAGCGCAGAATTGTACGATATATAGTATATGAGCACAGATTACAGCCGACAACTGAGTAGAGAATATGAACGAGCGAC
>JAITRO010000090.1 GCA_031288335.1 Synergistaceae bacterium
GAGATCACCCTGCGCGGCACCGTGCTTCCCATAGGCGGCGTGAAGGAAAAAGTGCTCGCCGCCAGGAGAAACGGCATTACGTCGGTGATACTGCCCAAGGAAAACAAGGTCGACGTGGATGAGCTGGCCGAATGGGCCAGGGACGGGATGCTTTTCAACTACGTCTCGAACGTCGACGAGGTCTTTGGGCTCACTCTGGAGAAAAGAGCCGCCCATTGATCCACTGGCAGCTCGATGTCATTCGTACCGCATGGAACAGCAAGCAGTTCCCCGCGCCTGATTTGCCCGAGGTTGTTTTCGTCGGCCGTTCGAACGTCGGCAAATCTACGCTGATAAACATTCTGCTGGGCAGGACGCGGAAAAAGGCGGCGTATGTCAGTTCAAAACCGGGCAAGACGAGGAGCGCCAACTTCTACGGAGTGCGCGCGGGCAGCGGCGGGACGGATTTTTGCCTGGTGGATATGCCCGGTTATGGATATGCGAGCGTGGGCGCCGACGAGAAAAAAAACTGGTGGAAGCTGGTAAGTGCCTATTTTTCGGATAACCGTCCCGTGGTTTTCGTCGTCCATCTCGCGGATTTCCGCCACGGTTTTCTCGAAGGAGATATGGAACTCACCGATTGGCTGGACGGTATGGACATGCCAAGGCTGGTGGTTTTCACCAAAGGCGACAAGGTTCCGAAGGGAAGGGCCAAGGGACAATACGAAAAATTCGTCGGTCACAGTTTGGCATCCGTCCTTCCTCCGTTCGTGACGAATGGAAAAAACGATGAAAACGCGGAACGCCTGAGACAGGCAATCCCGCAAATTATAAACGAACTTTCTCGAACCGTGTGATCGAAATCTTGGGGCTCTGCCCCAAACCCCGCCGGGGAACAAGTTACCCGTACCCCTTTTTATAAAGAGGGTGCAGGGAGCTTGCTCCCTGCCGAGTTCGGGCGGAGCCCAAGGTTTTGATCTTGCGGCGACTACAGGAGGCAGGTTTTTATGGGAGCAGGTCGAGCGAATGTGGGGGACATGGCGAAGGGTTATGAGCCCGGCCCCATAGAGGATAAGTGGTACGCTAAATGGATGGAAGACGGCATCTTCAATGCTGATCCGAACCAGAACAAGCCTCCTTTCAGCATCGTGATACCTCCCCCCAACGTCACGGGCTCTCTTCATCTGGGGCACGCTTTGGACAATACACTTCAGGACATCCTCTGCCGCGCAAAGCGTATGCAGGGCTTCAAGGTGCTGTGGATGCCCGGGACGGATCACGCGGGCATAGCCACGCAGAACGTTGTGGAGCGCTCTCTCATGAAGGACGGCATAAGCCGCCACGAACTGGGGCGCGAGGCGTTTGTGGAACGGGTATGGGCATGGAAAGAAGAGTACGGCTCCCGCATAATCGGCCAGCTCAAAAAATTGGGCGCTTCCTGTGATTGGGACCGCGAGCGTTTCACGATGGACGAAGGCCTGTCACGCGCAGTGCGCAAGGTGTTCGTCGACCTGTACAACAAGGATCTTATTTATAGGGGAAAGTATCTGATCAACTGGTGCCCGAGATGCCTCACGGCACTTTCCGACCTCGAGGTTGAACACAAGGAATTGGAAGGCAAATTTTACAGCGTCTTGTACAGGTTCGCCGACGGCGGCGAGGGTGAAGGCATAACCGTCATGACGACGCGCCCCGAAACCATCCTCGGCGATACCGCCATTGCCGTGCATCCGAGAGATGAGCGCAACAGACATCTTGTGGGAAGACGCGTCTCTGTTCCCATAACCGGCCGCGTCATACCCGTGATAGAGGACAATATGGTGGACCCAGAGTTCGGCACGGGCGCGGTCAAGATAACTCCGGCGCACGATCCCAACGATTTTTTGGTCGGCTCAAGACACGGGCTCGAATCCATACAGGTGATAGACGCTCACGGCGTGATGTCCGACGAGGCGGGAGCGTACAAGGGCCTCGACCGTCTTGAGGCGAGAGACGCCATAGCGGACGAGCTGAAAACCCTGGGTTTGCTGCTGTCAGCCGACGGCCGCAAGCACTCCGTCGGACACTGTTACAGGTGCGGTACGATAATAGAACCGTATCTCTCCGAACAGTGGTTCGTCCGCGCCAAACCGCTCGCGGAAACGGATATCGCGGCCGTCAAAGCCGGCGCCATACGCTTTGTGCCGGAACAGTGGACTCAGACGTATTATCAATGGATGGAAAATATAAGGGATTGGTGCATATCCCGTCAGCTCTGGTGGGGACACAGGATACCCGCGTGGTACTGCGCGGACTGCGGCAAGGTCATCGTGTCGCTTGAAACACCCGCTGCCTGCAAGTGCGGCCGCACAAACCTGAGACAGGACGAGGACGTCCTCGACACCTGGTTTTCGAGCGCACTCTGGCCGTTCTCGACCATGGGCTGGCCCGACGACACCGACGCGCTGCGCGCTTTTTATCCGACGAGCGTCCTTGTGACCGGGTTCGACATCATATTCTTCTGGGTCGCCCGCATGATAATGATGGGCATGGAGTTCATGGAGCGCGAGCCGTTTCGGGACGTGTACATCCACGCGCTGGTACGCGACGAACACGGCCGGAAGATGAGCAAATCGAGGGGCAACGTGATAGATCCGCTCGTCATCATCGATAAATACGGGGCGGACGCGCTGCGCCTCACGCTGACGGCGCTCACCCTTCAGGGACGCGATATATTCATGTCGGAGAACCGGGTGGAGACCTATCGATTCTTCCTCAACAAACTCTGGAACGCCTCGCGTTTCGCGCTGATGAACCTAGAGGACTCGCCCGGCGACATCGCTCCCCTGTGCGGCGAGGACGAGCCCCATCTGAGGCTTCACGATAGATGGATAGCCGTGCGCGTCTCAAACGTGACATCGGAGATGACGCGGCTGCTCGACGGCTATTTCTTCGGCGAGGCCGCCAGGCTGATGTACGATTTCGTATGGAACGAGCTGTGTGATTGGTATCTGGAAATGTCGAAGCCGGCGTTGAGGGGCGGCGAGGGGCCTGCCCGCAAAAACACCTCCCAGAAGGTCATTTATCAAGTTTTCAGAGACGTGTTGAAACTTTTGCATCCCATAATTCCCTTCGTGACGGAGGAACTGTGGGACGCTTTCGCCTTCGGAGGCGGAATAATAGGCCGCGGCGAATGGCCTGTTGCGAAGAGTTACCCTGGAGCGGAGACCGTTGAATACGACATGGCGTTTTTGCAGAATATCGTGAGGGCCATCCGAAACCTGAGGGCCGAGGTGAAACTGCCGCCGCAGAAGACGGCCCCGCTGATGTCGCTGAGGCTCAAAGACCAAGCCAAGACCGCTCTCATCAGTGAGAACAGCGACATGATAAAGATGCTCGCCAAGGTCGATGAGCTAGAACTGAGCGCGTTAGGCGCGCCGAAACCCGCGAAGTCAATAGCGACCGTCACCGGCGACTGGGAACTGTTCTTCCCCGTCGGCAGCCTAATGGACGTCGGGAGAGAAATAACACGCTTCGAGGATGAACTCAAAAAACTGGACGCCGAGATGAAAAAGGTCGCCGGAAAACTTGGAAACGAGAATTTTATCGCCAAGGCGCCCCCCGAAGTGGTGGAAAAAGAGAGGGCTGCCCTCGCGGAAGGCGAAGCGAGAAAACGCCGCATAGAGGAAAATTTGGAAGGGCTTCGCAGGTAATAGGCTTGTGATGAAACTTTGTGCCGATTTGGAGAATTTTGACGGTTTCGACGCTCTCACCGGCGAGATAACGCGATTTTCGAGCTTCGGTATCCGTCCTGGATTGAGGCGGATTTCGAGGCTTCTTTATTTGATGGGGAATCCCGAGAAAGATATGCGCGCGATACAGATACTGGGCACCAACGGCAAGGGGTCGTCGGCTGCGGTGATGGATGCCGTATTGACGGCGGCTGGGATGAAAACGGCCCTTTATACGAGCCCGCATCTGATTTCTTTGCAGGAACGCCTGCGCCTGTCGGGCAGTTTTGCGCCGCTCTCCGAATGGAGCGCCCATTGGAGAAAAATCGTCCGCACTGTCGAGGCCGACGCGGAACTGCGCGATGACAAGCCCAGTTTTTTCGAGCATTTTACGGCGCTCGCCATATCGATCATCCGGGAAGCGCGCGTGGACGCCGTGATTCTCGAGGCCGGAATGGGCGGACGTTATGACGTCACATCGGTTTGCGACGCCGCGGCAGTGATGGTCAATCCCATCGGCATGGATCACATGCAGTACCTTGGAGACACGCTGGAAGCAATAGCCGGGGAGAAATTCGCCGCCGCGAGAAAGGGGCGGCACGCCTTCTACGCCGGGGACGACGAACGGTTGACCGGGCTTTTCGCCGAGTACTGCCGCGAGCGGGGCGCGCTGCCCCATCTGCTGGATCGGATCGCGCGCCCCGAGGATATAAGATACGACGTGGAGGGGACTTTTTTTTCGTACAGGGCTTTGGACCCTGAAGTCCTGGGGACAGGCGATATACCGAACCTCAAGACCCCTCTGCCCGGACGTCATCAGGCTTTCAACGCGGCGCGCGCGATCACCGTCCTTGCGTACCTCAAAAGACATGCGTCCCTTTTCCCGGCCTTGAACGAAGAAATTATCAGGCGCGGTCTTGCGCGGACGGACTGGCCGGGAAGGATGGAAATCGTCCGCGGCGCAAACGGACAGATGATAATGCTAGACGGCGCGCACAACGAGCACGGAGCGCGGGCGCTCGTCTCCTCGCTCGAAGACCTCCGAAAGAACGGCGGAAAAATCAGAGTCGGCGCGGTTGTGTTCGCGGTGATGAGCGACAAGGACTTTGTTCCCATTCTGAATATCATTAAAGAACTTGCCTGCCCCATGTTCTGCACCCAATTGCCCATGGAGAGATCGCTCTCCGCTTCCGAGCTGTCAAGCTGCGCCAAAGAGTCGGGCCTTGCCGTCGCGGGTGTTTTCGAAAACCCGCCCGATGCGCTGGCGTCCGCGCTGGCCGCGACGCCGGCAGGAGAATTGACGCTCTGTTGCGGCAGCCTTTTCCTGGTCGGGCATCTTCGAAAGGAACTGAAATACAGCAGAAAAAATTTTTGACATACTCCCACGACTAAAGTCGTGGGAGTATGTCAATATCCTGCAGCCCTTTCTCTTTTTCCTCATTTAGGCCGCCTCACTTCGCGGAGGCTTCCCCATTGCCAAAATACACAGCGCCACAGGAATACAATCCGTGTCTCTCCATATGAGATTTATCACATCGCTATGGAGTACTGGATGGAAACCAAGCTGGAAAACGGCTATGCCAAATCCTGTTCGACCGTTTCGCCGAGGGAAAATTGCGGGAAAAAATCGGCGGGGCGCGCCACAAAATCGCGCCGCGCGGTGACAATTAATATAGGTCGAAGGACTTATACAGGGCACATGAGGGAGCGCGGTTTTTCATGAATAACGTGAGAGTTGGAGTGGTTGGGGTCGGACATCTTGGCGTGCATCACGCGCGTGTATATACGGAGATTCTTGGAGCGAATCTGGTCGGCGTGGTCGATGTCGATGAGGAAAAGGCGCACGACGTGGCCGAAAACCTTGGGACGGCGGCTTACACCGATTTGGACAGATTTCTCGACGAGACGCGTCCTGACGCCCTGAGCATCGTGGTTCCAACCGTCAGCCATTTCGAGGTTTCGAGAAAAGCTATGGAACGAGGAGTGAACCTCCTCATTGAAAAGCCGGTCACGGCCAATACCCAACAGGCGGAAGAACTGCTCCGTATGGCGAGCGACAGAAACCTGGTCTTGCAGGTCGGCCACATAGAGCGCTTCAATTCCGCCGTTCAGCACGTACGTGAGATGGTGCACGACCCGATTTTCGTCCAGTCGCGCAGAGTGGGCCCGTTCTCGACGCGCGTAAGCGACGTCGGAGTCGTCCTCGATCTCATGATCCACGACGTAGACATCATATTGTCGCTCATTCATTCGGAGATAGCCGATATATCGGCGATGGGACGCCGCGTACGCACGGAGCACGAAGATATTGCTTCCGCGCAGATGCGTTTCGATAACGGCGCCATAGCACATATAATGGTCAGCCGTCTGACCGAAAAACGTATGCGCACACTCGAAATCACCGAGCCCGAGCGGTATCTCATGGTCAATTACGAGACCCAGGACGTCACGCTTCACCATTGCGTGCAACAACAGGGGCGCGGTTTGGTCGAGGTCGTCGAGCATCCGGTGTTCCCAAAGCGCGAACCATTGAAACTGGAGTTGCAGGATTTTGTGAGGTGTGTGCGCGACGGAAGCGAACCGCTGGTAAGTCTCCGCGACGGCAAGCGCGCTCTTGAAGTCTGCGTCGAGATGCTGCGCCAGATACACGGCGACGTCACACGAAGCAAATCGGAGGCGATTTGCCTATAGTGAATATCCATTAAGCGGAGAAGAAGAGAAACGCCTTCGTTACAGCACAGTGAGGCAGGTACACAGTATTCAAAATATAGGAACAATATATCTCATGTTGCGGCAGATTGTTGCGTTGTCTGCCTAATCATGTTTATGTAATCATTATGATCAATCTCGAATTGATTGACAGCCGCATCGTAGGGGCGGATAATATCTGCCCCTACGAAATCCATATCCAAAATTATCGGATATTTTAAACAATATGTGCCGCGCAAAGTAGGTTTTTCATCCTGGCGGAAATCATTTCACGATCACATAATGCGTTTGTGTTTTGATGCGGCGGTTTAATGCGTTATTGTCACGATTCACTTGGACAAAACAATCGTATATAATTTGATGGTTGTTAGTGTTTGGAAATATTTGTTTGAAATTTTCGTTGGGTGAGTTGCATGACCGGCGGCGGGTTTGCGGTAGCTGAATATGAGGGCGGGGAGGCGTAGCGTTTGAGCAAGTATGTGGATAACGCGATAGCGGCGATAGCCGAAAAATGGCGCAACCATGAGGGGATATTCAATCTTGCGAAGCAGATGGAAGTGTTGGGCAAAAATATGTCCCGTTTACGAAACGCCAAGGATTCCGAATCGCGTAAAAAGGGCCGCATAGTCTGGCAGAAAGCCGCGGACCAATATTGGGAACTGCTGTGGGCGATCGTCGAAGCGAAAATCGACGCCGGTCCGCCCGACGAGCTGGAGTTCGACGACGCGGAAAGGCTCCTCATAGATTATGGGCACCTGTACTCGGGCTATACCACTCCTAATCCGGCATTCGAAAAACAGCTCGAAGAGCTGTCCGCGGTCGATATGTATCAATATAATCGCATTACCGATTATATAAAGGAAAACTATTCGTTAATTTTCGACAAGCCGTATTCAGGTCCCTCGGGTGGCGTCACGTCGGAGGAAAAACTCAGGCGTTTCAGGAGCGAACTCGCTGCCGTCAAGACCCGCCGCCGCTTGGCTCTCAACGCGCTTGCCGGGAAAATCGGCGCCGTGGACAAGGTGGGGCTCGAAGAGACGCTCGGCGATCTGGAGGAGGGTTTGCAGGACGCCATAGAAACCGATATGCGCACAAAGAGAATACGTGAAGCCGACAACACCGAGCGTGCCGTCATCAAGGAACGCTGCAAACGATACGAGATAGCTGAGCGCACATTCTGGTATCTCATGGATAGTCTCGAAAAGAAACTCACAAAATCCGACGAGCCCAAAGCTGAGGAAACGCCCAATGCCGCCCCGACCGAATCCGGAGTTCCCAGTCGTGAGGCCGAGGAGAGGTTTGACCCATTCGAAGAGATAGCCGACGACCACGCCAAATATTCTCCAAAGACGCCGGCAAGCGCTCCCGAACAGGCCGAATCACAAACGAAAGATGACCCCGACACGATCCTCCCGGGCGATGAATCCGATTTCGAAGCGACCGCTGAATCCATGAGAGAAGAACCGTCGAAAAACGAACCGCCGGATCAGATTCTCAAAATAATTCAAAATGTGCTGGCACTGCACGACCGCGCGAAATTTTTGGCCGGGTTGATCGTGCACGTGACGAACGAGACCGAACGGTGGAAGACGCGCGTCGAAATGGCGAGGAACAAATACAAGGGACAGGGCATTCCGGCCCTCAAGATGGAGCTTCACGAAGGCATAAATCACAAAAAGGACTTTATGATGCTTGCCGCCCGCACAGCGCGCATCGACACATCTCCGCTCTGTCAGAACAAAAACGAGCCTATTTCCATGGCGCGGGCAGGCGAGATAATGATGGACCTGACGCCGCTCGACCCGGACATGCTCCGGGCGTCGCGCATCAGGATGTATGGCATTCCCCGAGTGATAATGGTTCCCGGCCAGGGGCTCGGCGTGTACGATTGGGAGGATAACAGCCTGATTATTCCCATATTCGGCGCTGTCTCCGACGTAAAGGATTTTTGTTTCGCGCTCGCGTCGTTCAGATGGGACAACGACGAGGACAGGACGCTGAAAGACACCTATTCACTGCTGAAAGCTAACAAGGGGAAGGGCATACGCTCGCTTCAAGAGGCTTTCATGAACGATTATTTCCTGTGGATATCCAAGGAGCGCAAAGGTTACCGCATACTGCCGCGCGAGGCGTCGAAATGGTTCAAGACGTTTTTTAAACAAAAATCCGGCGTCACCACTGGGGATAAAAAATAAAACGTTTTTCAGCACCCCGGAGGCCGCGCTCAATTTTTGCGCAGCCGCTTAATCGTATGGCGCATCAATATTCCCGATGCCAGCGTTCCGCCGATGTCAGAGATCGGGAAGCTCGCCCACACTCCGAGTATGCCGTAATATTGAGGCAGCAGGAGAAGCGGCGTCCACAAAAACAGGCCGAACCGAACGACGGCCAGCCCCATCCCCTCGCGTCCGCGCCCAAGCCCCTGCAGGAGCGAGGTGCAAATTATGGATATCGCCATGATCGGTATTGTGGCGTTAGCGTATCTCATGCACTTGGCCGTGAAGCGTATGAGTTCCGTGTCCTTGGAGTTAAACATCATCACCATATGTTCCGCGAAAAACATTATAGCGAAGAAACTCAGAAGATAAAACGCGGTGGTGACCGCAATGCCGTTTTTGACCGCCGATATCACCCTGTCGATCTTTCCCGCACCGTAATTGTAGCCTATTATTGGCGAGCACGCTTCGCCCATGGCCACAGCGGGCATAAACAGCAGCGAGTCGAGCCCCATGAAGATTCCGGTGGCGCTCACGGCGATGTCGCCGCCGTATGTGTTGGACGCGTTCGTTATGAGCCCGTGCACGAAGACGAAATTCAACTGAATCAGCGACGCCGGCGCGCCAACCACAAAAATTCTCTTTATGTCCGCCGCCTTGAACCTCGTCATATGGCGGAGGCGAATGCGCAGGGCGGCTCCCGGAAGCCAAAAATACAGCAGCGCCCAGCAGAGCGATACCCCCTGGCTGATTACGGTGGCTATAGCCGCTCCCCTGACTCCCATGCCGAACTTCATCACGAATATGGCGTCGAGGATGATGTTGGTCACCGCCCCCACCACCTGAGTCCCCATGGCGTAAATGGGACTGCCGGAGGCACGTATCTGGTACGACAGGGAAAAACTGACTATCCCGAAGGCTATGCCGTACACTATGTGCGACAGGTATTCGTGCGCCGCCGGGTAAAGCGTCTCGCTGGCTCCTGACGCGAGCAGTATGCCGCGGATAAAGGCCATTGCGACGACCGAGAGTATTATGCCCAAGACGGCAGCAAGAGCGAAGGAGCTGCCCAGCGTTCGTTCGGCGTCCGCGGTTTTGCGTTCACCCAGCAGTATAGCCACGCGCGAAGCCGCTCCGGTTCCTATCAGCGTGGCGACGCAGAAGAACAAGAGCATAGAGGGAAAAGCGAGCGCAATCGCGGCTATCCCCTCCGCGCCGACTATCTGCCCCACAAATATGCGGTCGACTATGTTGTAAAGCGCGTTGGCGAACATGCCGACAAGAGCGGGCGCGGCAAATCGGGCCATGAGACGCGGAATGCGCTCCTTATCCATAAAATTATTATCGGATTTGTTCTGTGACGAGTACATCTTTAAATTAATAGCTCCTTTACGGTCATAACTCCCAGTTTATCATATCACATGGAACAGTCCGCGCAACCGCGGCACTGCCTTGGATAAACGCGTCAAAATTGCTGAACCGTTGGTAGTACTTAGTTGATAAATGACGCAATCAATTCAAAATATGGGAGCAATCGCCGCAGGCATATGACATCAACAGAAAACCGGCGTGCATTAAACGCCACGCCGGAGCTTTCTGATAATTCAAGCGGACATTTTTCCTGACGCTTGACACGTGCGCAAGCGACCGGAGATGTCACTCATAATTTAGAGATATTTATTTTGATTCAAAGTTATCTCATTGAAGGGCTGTACAGCCACACAGCCGACGCCTCGGTGATGCCGAATTTGATGCCCATTCCGTTCATGTTGAATACGAAATACGTCCCGTTCTGGTCGGAGATTTTTCTTATATCCGATATTTCGACGCCAGGAAGGAAGCCGGAGGCCTGAAGCCGTTTCCTCAACTCATACTGAGCCGTAACCCGCGCGATTATGCCGCCCGAACCGTCAAGCACCAGACACATCGGCAACGGCAGCTCATGCGCCGAGTCGAGCTTGGCCAGCAGGCCGCGCAGCCATTCCTCCTCTTTTCGCTCTGCCTGCATGAGCGCGTCCGTAAAAGCCGCGAGCCGCATTTCGGTGCTTTCGTCAATCTCATGTTCCATGACGCACGCCACTTTTTGCGCACGGTCTCTGGGAAAACCGAGTATCCGCACGAAAAAGTCGGTCAAAAACTCGTGCCGCCGGTAAATGGCCAGGGCTTTCTCACGTCCTGAGGAGGTCAGGACGACATCCCCGTATCGTTCGTGTTCGAGCAGGCCGTCGTTTTTCAGTTTTTTCAGGGCAGCCGTTATCGTAGCTTTCGTCACGCCGAGATTTTTGGCCATATGCGTGACGGTCGCTACTTCTCCCGACATCTCTATCTCCAGTATCGCTTCGAGGTAATCCTCCACCCTCGCGGTCAGTTCGATCTTATCGCACGCGCCGTCAGTCATTCGAAAATCACCTCCACGTATTCTGATGTCGCGCAGGCAAGCATCGCTGGATAACGCGGACGGAAGGACATTAAATCTCCGGCCTTGTACATGACCCCCGCGTTCGTAACGTCGACGATCAGGTGATCGCTCGAAGCGGTCACTATTTCGACGTTCTCATCCAGAGGCGTTATCCTGTCGATATTTACGTCCTGGCGTCCAATGGCCAGGATAGCGCGTTTGCGTAATCCTCTGTCGATAAAAACCGGCTTTTCCCCGAAGGCCTGATAGCCCACCTCGCCGACGGGCATGCTCGGTTTTTGCCTGCACTCCACTACTTCAGCCGTTACCGTGAGTGCGTCACCGGCGAGATACGGAACGACCCGGTCGAAGGCAGTGTCCGTCCCCAGAAGGACTCCCTCGCAGATTCGGAGAACGTTCACCCCCTCGGGAGCGAGTCCGTCCTCGATTATCTTGAGGCAGCATGTTCCGCCTACGCTGACGGTTGGCATTTCACAGCCGACAATCCCCGCTATGACATCGCGGCACTCAACGAGGCGGGCCATGTTGCCGGGCGTCGGCAATACCCCGCAGGCACAGGCGAAATTAGCGGCTACCCCGCCGATTTTCACCCCACCTTTAAGATCTTTCAGTTCACGCGCAGCCTCTGGCAGCTCTGTGGGCCAGAAACCCTCGCGCAAGTCGCCCACGTCGATCATCATCAACACTTCATGACTGACTCCGGACGAAACGCATATTCTGTCGAGTTCCTTTATCGTCCCAATATCCGATTGAAGCGACATTTCCGCCGTGACGGCCAGCTCTCGCAATTCCGATGTCATGGCTATTCTGATCAACTGCCGCGGAAGCGATGAACCCGAGTCCTTGATCTTTCGGAGATTATGGAGCCTGCTGTCGCAAATGCCGCGGAAGCCGGCGTCCGCGTATATTTCCGCGAGCCTCGGGTCACCGGAGAGCCCTTTGGCGACTCCCCATACGTCTATGCCCCGTGAACGGCACAATTCCGCGACGGCGCGCGCGTTATTCAAAACTTTTTCTTTGTCCACGATCAACGCCGGATATCGCATCTTAATTCCACCTTTATAAAGGATAAAATCGGTTCCTCGCGTTATCTTGCGAGTTAACGGTTGACGCCGACTGAAACGATCGCCGCGTCGAGCGCTTCCAGACCCTTGGCAACATCCTCGGGTCTGTAGTAAGAACGCCGGACCAGCTCGTTAGCTGTGAACCACCATATCTTTCGGACGTATTCGCCGTCGGGCGAGAGCGTCCCGAAATCCGCGTGCAACTTTCCGTCGGCCAGCAACTTGAAGGCAATGCTGCCCACGGCGTTCAGCGCTATTTCGTCGTGTTTTAATCCTTTGTTCATGACGAGATTTTGAACCTTGAGCCGATCCTTGAGGTAAGAGTACACCGGCGACCAAAGCTGCTCGACGTGGCGTCGCTCGTCCAACTGCGCGGCGAGCGAGGTCATAAAATCTCCCAGGGCCGTCAGACATTTTTCGGAATCGTCCAGCGGCAGGAGGATTTCCTCCATGGAACTGCGGAATATGGGCGGCATCACGATGACTATATAAGCCGCCATACACGACGCTATCGCCCACGCCGCGTAAGCGGTCAGGCTCATTGCCGTTATGAGCGGAGGAAAACGGAAATTGCCGGTGATTATGTTGTACGGAATGCGGATTACGAGAAAAAACACGCCATAATGAAGGAGAGCCGCAATCACCGACATCGGCGGCTCCAGCGGCGCCCGCGCGATAATCGTCCTTATGATCGTTGCGGGAAGCAGGTTGAGCAGGCACAACGCAAAATCTATCAACAGCAAAAACACTATGGCGGCGAAAGTGACCTTAGCGGAGCCGCCATTCGCCATGCTCTCCCCCATGCCTTTAGCCGCGTCCGCGATCGTCCAGCACAGCGCCGCTATAAAGGAAAAAAACAGTGCCCGCCTTATGCTGTCGTTATTTAGCAATGCTTTTTACTCTCCTTAGAAAAATGCCGAATCCTCATGCAACGAACTGATAAACCCGCGGCTATCCCGTAAATATCCCGTATCCCACGTTACTATACCATAAACGGACATCGGGTTGAAAGGTATTCCTGGGAGAGAAATGAAAATTACAAAAAAAAAGATGGCGCAAGGCGCTGATCGCGCCAGACTGCATTTAACTTATCCGCCCATCATTATAAAAAGGACCCGGGGAACTTAGTTCCCCGGTGTAGTTTTTTGTGCCGGTTATTTTCTCTCCGGTTTCCTCAGATACCACTCCGCCACTATGGAGCTGGCTATAAATATGGAACTGTAAGTTCCGACCACTATGCCGACCAGGAAGGCGAAGGCCAGATTCGAGATGACCTCGCCGCCGAGGAAGAACATCGCCAGCACTGGCAGGAGTGTCGTCAGCGCCGTGTTTATCGTGCGGGAGAGCGTTTGATTCACCGAGTTGTTGATTAGGTCGAGGACGCCTGTCCTGTGAATCTGGCCCCAGTTCTCGCGGACGCGGTCGAGTATAACTATCGTGTCGTTGAGCGAGTAACCTATGACGGTCAGCACCGCGGCTATGAACGACGTGCTCACCTCGCGTCCTGTGAGGCTGTAAGCCCCGAGCATCAGCAACGAGTCGTGCACCAGGGCCATCACAGCGGCCACGCCGAAACGGAACCGGAAACGGAACGCCATGTAAATAAGTATCGCGACTATCGCGAGGAAAATGGCGATCCCAGCCTGCCTGCGCAGTTCTTCGCCGACTGCCGGCCCCACTTTGTCTATCTGCTGAATGGTCACTTCGCCGAATTTATCCCTCAAAATCCGGACTATCTGCTCCTGCAACGCGTCGTCCGATTCGGGATAGCGAATACGGATGCTTCCGTCCTCGAAAGCCTGAGTCTCCTGTCCGTGCCCCACGCCGCCTATGACCTCCCTCACAGCGCCTATATCCACCGGAGAGGCGAACTTGAGCTGCAAGGACACGCCGCCCGAAAAATCGACGCTGTAATTGAGACCCTTCACGGCCAGCAACACGAGACTTAGCGCAATGAGCGCCGCCGAAAAGAACATGGCGAACTTGCGGTATTTCATAAATGGGATGTTGATTTTTGAAGCATCAAAAGCAGCCATTCGAACCACCCGCCTACAGAACCAGATTCTTGTTGAAACGCAGCATTATTTGGAGCAGTGCGCGCGTCACGACGATATTGCCGAACATCGCCGACAGCACACCGATGGAAAGCGTGACCGCGAAACCTCGAATCGGCCCAGAGCCAAAGTAGAACAAAACACCCGCCGCTATCAGAGTGGTCACATTCGAGTCCAGGATGACCACCAAGGCCTTGCGGAAACCCGAATTGAGCGCCGCCATTATGGTCTTGCCGGAGCGGTACTCCTCGCGCATACGCTCGTATATGAGGACGTTGCCGTCGACCGCCATGCCTATCGTGAGGATTATGCCGCCGATGCCGGGGAGTGTGAGCGTCGTCTTGAGGAATATCACCACGGCCATCAGAACCAGCATGGCCGTCGCCAGCGCCGCGTCGGCCGCTATGCCTAGCATCCCATAATAAATCAGCATGAAGGCCGCGACGAGTGACCCGCCGATTATGCCGGAACGAACGCCGGAATGAATCGAGTCCTCGCCGAGCGACGGACCGACCGCGCGGTTTTCGACGACCTCGACCTCGACCGGCAGAGCTCCCGCTTTAAGCATGATCGCGAGCCGCACCGCCTCGTCGTAAGTGAAATTCCCCGTTATCCTTCCCTCGGCGCTTATCCTGGTCTGGACAACCGGAGCGGAGATTATGACGCCGTCCAACACTATCGCTATCTGACGGCCGATATTATTCGCGGTGGCCTTTTCGAACGCTTCAGCGCCCGTCCTGTTGAAGCTGAACGCCACAGCCGGGCGGGCGTATTCGTCTTCCGTATATCTGGCGTCGGCAAGCTCTCCGCCTGACACGTAAACCTCGCCGAGCACGTAAGCCCTGCCGTCATCCTCGTCGCGCCCCACCAGCAGGTTTGGATCGCCCTTGACGGTTTGATCGAGCGAGACAAGAGCCTCCTCATATTCTTTCATCAATTCATCCCAATTGGCGCGCGCCCTGTCGAAGTCCGCGTCTGAGCGATAATTTTTGCGCTCCACTTCCGGCGGAGGGGTGGGGCCGGCCTGAACGACCTGCCTGAACTGCAATACCGCCGTGCGTCCGATCAGCTCCAGAGCCGCCGCCGGGTCGGCCACGCCGGGGAGATCGACAGCGACGCGGTTTATTCCCTCGCGCTGTATCTGCGGTTCAGCGATCCCGTACTGATCGACGCGATTGCGCAGAACCGCGACGAGGCGCTCGATGCTGTCGTCGCCGGTGGAATCCGTCGGGTCGATTTTTGCCTGCAACACTATGTGGACGCCGCCTTTGAGGTCGAGCCCAAGTTTGACACGGTCCTCTATCGGAAACACCGCGAACATCGCACCCAGCAGTATCACCGCGATGACGGCGAGCCGGATTTTATCTTTTTTCAGGAGGGTTGTCTCCGTTTTTGGAGCTTCCGCGCGCCGCGGAGGCGAATCGGTCTTATTTTGTATCGGCATTTATCGAATTCCTCCCGTCGCTGTCTTTGCCCTTCATCTCGTCCGCGCGCCCGGAAGCGTCCTGAAATTCTTCAAAGAGCGCGTCGTTTTCCTCCATCGAGACGCCATCACCAAGCGACGCCTGCGATATATCGGCCGTTTCCGCCGGTTTCTCGGGTTCCGCCGCCTCTTCCTGATGGACTATGCGCCGCTTTTTCCTCAATTTTTTGGGGCGGAACTTGTCGTCGCCCTCACGCTTGTTTGAGATGGAACCCTTGAGTATGCGGGCCTTTACACCGGCGTCGAGTTCCAAAATATAGGAATCATCCAGGATGTCCAGCACCCTGCCGAAGAAACCGCCGGCCGTGACTACTTTATCGCCTCTCGATATCGAAGCGATCATCTGATCGTGCTGCTGCTGCTTTTTCTTTTGCGGGCGGTACACGAGGAAATACAAAATGACTATCATTAACCCTATAGGCATCAATAAGCCGGCGATGCTGCCCTGCTGAACCGAAGCGCCCGCGTCGGCCGCCCAAACCACCGCGGGGAACAACGCAATGACGACGCCTCCCAATAATCGAATCAACAAAATCCCTCCTGTCGCTCTTCACACAAACATTATGCGCGAACATTTTAACACGATTTTGACAAATGAATATAGGATTCACGTTTGAACGATATGCATAAAAAAGACGCATAAAAAAAGAGGGCGCAGGGAGCCTTGCTCCCTGCCGGGGCTTTTCGCTGCCGGGGGGGGGGGGGAGCCCTAAGATCTTGATCCTGCCTCTTTTATCTCAAAAATGTCAAGACATTTTGCGGCAGCGTGTTAGCCTGGGACATTATCGAGCTGCTGACTTGGGCCAGGATGTTTAGTTTTGTGAACTCCATCATCTCTTTGGCCATGTCGGCGTCGACTATGCGCGAGAGCGACTCCGTCAGGTTTTGCGACGTCGCGTTCAGGCCGGCTATGGCGTGGTCGAGCCTGTTTATCTGCGCGCCGATGATCGCGCGCTGCGCCGATACTTGTCTCGATGCGCTGTCCAGTCTCGTGACGCTTCTTGCCGCGGCTTCCCGGCCGCGCACGTCGAGATTGTTTATACCCAGCGCTTTCGCGGTGACGGCGCCCAGCGTCAATACCATGTTTTCGCCTTCAGACGCGCCGGTTTGAAGCGTCGCCGCGTTGTCGGCGAGATGAACATACTGGACGAACTGTTTCTCGATCGTCGATTCGAAAACGCCCCTCTTGCTGTTGTAGTCGGCAGCAATGAGCCCCAGGTCGCCGTCGATGTCCAGCGCCACGCCGTCGGCGATGAGCTTGTACGCGCGCTCACCCGCGTTCACCTTGACGCCGCTCTTCACCAGTTCGCCGGAATGCGCGTCCGAGACGCTCACGTTGAACACCGTGTCCTTCGCCTCTTTTATCTCGACGAACGCGAACGCTTTCATCAGTTCCTCGCTGCCGTAGAACTTCAGCGCGCTCTCCTTCGACGGGATGACCGAGTGCGCCACCAGCGTACCCACCACCGACTCGTTCGGGCTCTCGCCGGGCACTCTGTTCACCAGGCTTATTATCTCGCGTTTGTCCTTTTCCCTCATCAAATAAGGATTGTAGTCAACGGAATCCTCGTCGTCCTTGCCGCGCACCACACCGTCGTACTGCATCAGAAGATCGACCCATATCCTGTCGGACATGTACTCGACCAGCTTGCCCAATTCCTCGCCTGAGCCGATCGTTATATTGATCTCGCGGTCATTTTGACGTACCGTGAGCTGCTGGTTGTTGTTCGCGAGTATAAATACGCCGTTTGCGTCCCAAAACTGCTTTATATCCTCCATTTTGCTGTAGTAATGCGCCACTCCGGCGTCCATGCCGCGTTCGAACGTGGACTCGAATTTAGCCGCGTCCCTCACGGTGTCGGCTTTTCCACCGCTTCCGGCGGGGTGATATTCGCCGAACGACAGCGACAGCGTGCCGTCCATCACCTGGTCTTTGGAGTAATGATCGCTGTCGGGCTTGGCGATGTTGTTGGCGAGCTGGTAGATGCCGAGGTCGATGGTGGAGTTGTCGAGCACGCCGTCTTTAAAACGGTATCCCATCGGCATGGAGGTTCCGCGTTGATCCGAGAAAAGGGTTATCTCGTCTATCGTGGAATCCTCCTGTCCGCTCATCTGTCCGCTCGCCGTGAGAGCCAGCGTGAAACGGTCGCCCACCGACCACCTGTCCGAATCCATCAGGGTAAATTCGTCGAAATACAGACCGCCGAACGCCGCGTCCTGGAAGAATATCACCGGGTCGTTCACCTCGTTCGGAATGGCGGGCGGAACCGCGGTCGAATTCTTGCTGGTGTTGTTCGACGCGTTGAGGCAGAATTCCTCGTCCTCCACGTACCACTGGTTCCCGTCCAGGTCGATCACATGCGCCTGCACGCGGAAAGTGAGCGCGTTGTTCGTCACCTTGATGACGTCGAATATCAGCGACGCGTTGAGAGGATTGTACACCTCGCCGCCCGCCTCGTTCATCGGCCCGTAAGAACCGTCGGCGCGGGAGCCGTACAGGTAGTTCGAATAGCCGACGGCTCTGACAAAATCCTTGACCGCGTGATACTCTTCGGTTTCCATCTTTTGAAAATACACGCTCGTGACGAGCGCGCCCGCGACCGGTGCCAGGCTGCCCTGATAGTTGACCTCCGCGTGAATGCGGCGCGTGCCGGCGTCGTCACCGCCGGGAGCCCCCACGGTACTTTGGAGTCCCGTATAGCTGCGTTTATCGAAGCCGTCCGCGTCGACTTTCATCTCGAACTGGCCGTCGTAGTAACCGACGCCCGCGATGGACAGGCTGCCGTTTATGGGGTCGACGTAGTAACTGAAAAGTTTCATGTCCAGCCCGTCCTCCTTGCCGTTCGCGAGCCTGTATTGCGCCGAACTTCCCCAGCTTTGCGTGACGTCCTCGCGCTGCCGCCACGGGTCGCCGGACACAGCGACGTTTGCCGTGGACTGAAAATCATCCCGATCCTCCGGGCCGGATCCGCCGTCGCCATCGACGTCGCTGCTGCCGTCGTTTACGCCGTCGAGCATCGCGGCGGCGGCCACGTTCACGACGAACTTATCTCCCAATCCGAGCGACCCGAGGTCTACGTCGAACAGGGTGAATTCTATCCCATGTATGGTGACCGGCTTGCCCGCGGCCATATCGGCCATCTGCGACGCCGACAAAATCTCGGTCTTTTCGGTTTCGATCTGTCCGTCGCGGTCGAAACTCTTCGACAGAACCGTGAACGTGCCCTCGCCCCATATGAAAAGCATGGACGCGTTTATTTTGTTCTGCCTGTCCACAACGATTTTACGCACTGTATCGGCAGGGTCCATGTCGTTTTCGAAATAATAGGTGGTGTCGGGCCCGTAATACGCGTGCGAGTACCAGGAATCGACGCCTGCGGTATTTTCCCAGTATGTGCCGGCGAGCTGCCGTTCGCCGTATTTTATAGTCGCATCCTTCAACTTGCCGATTTGGAGGTTGTGTACGAGACTTTCCTCGCCATCCACTCCGCGATGGGCGCGAACCAGTTCGTATATTTGCACATTCTTGGCGTTATTCAGTTCGTCCATAGTCAAGGGCCGATAGGTGGCGCCCTGGGTGTATTCACTGTTGTAGCCGCTGTCGAGGACATCCTTATAGAACGAATAGACTATTCCGGTCGTGACCCCGCCGTTATTGTTGGGGTCGGTGTATTTGCCGTCGTAAAGCGACAAATTGATATTGTCGGCTGTGCCGTTGACCTTGGCTTTAGTGTACAGCATCCACGAGTCAGCGCCATACTGGTACACGTCATCATGCAGGTCGGAGGCGTTGTCGCCGTCGGTCCCTGTTTTATCGACATTGTCTTTTACTTCGAACAACGTGATGAGATTATTAAGTGCCGTAGGGTTTAGCGCATCTTTTACGCGCTGCGTGTTGTTGTGGGTTTGGTTGGTGTCGTTGTCGCCTTCCCAAAGCTCGACGTAAACGGGGGTTCCCGAATGCACTCGGCTCGCGTCCGACGCCGCGTTGCCATCCCAGGTTATCTTGAGCCTGAGCCGGTCTCTTGCCTGGATTATGTTCGAATTCGCCGGCTGCGATCCGGTGTTGTTTGTCCCCCAGATTGTGGGGCCGGTGTAACTGCCGAAAAGGTAGGCTACATCACCCTCCATGTCAGCCGACGAAACAGTATTCTCCTGCGTTATCGCGTACTTTCGGCGGTTGGTGTCGTTTGCGGTGTTGTTCGTCAGCGTGAGCCGTCCGTTATGATGGTCTCCGTCATAACTGGGCGTGTTGGCTGCGTCGGTCCACTCCGCCCAAAAAGTCACGGTACTGCCGGCCGTCCGTATGGCGTCACGCGTTTCCTCGATGTTTTTTCCGTCGACATCTATCCTGGTAGTCTTGAGATGGGCGAGTTGATCGCCATTTTGGGTATTGCTCCTGTTCACCGATATATCAATACCCGTCTCATCCGCAGCGTTTTTGATTTTGTCGGTAATCTCTATTTTATAAGCCGAGTCGGCGTTATTGCTCAGACTTATCTGTCCTTCTCCGCCAGCCGTATTATATGTGCCGGTCTGGATGAGAGAAAACATATTCGGCAGGGAGTTGTTCAATGTTAAGCCGTCGCCGGCACTACCGATCAGTGTATTCAACGCTGTGTTGAGATTATTTACGATCCCGACCATGTCCTGATCGCCGACGGTAACGTCAACGGTATGATTGACCCACACATTCGCCGTGTCGGCAGTACTGGTGATGCCGCTTCTCGTCAACGCTAGTCCGCTACTGTTCATAAGTTCACCAATTGCCCCTCCGGAAAACGAAACGTTGTACATAGAAATTGCGGAGAGTTTCAAATGCTGTTGGTCTGTTGTTGTACCGTTGATGATTTCGACTTTGGCTGCGTTTTTCAGATGCGTGTCATTATTCAGCGCATCGGCAAGGCCCTGAAGATCCTTACCACCGGTGTTTATCGTTATAATATATCGGTCGTAGACACCATTCGTAGTTGCCTTACTACCGGTCGCATTATGAGCGAAATTGACAGAATTATTCATGCCCAACTCATCTTCGACGGAACCTGATGTAGTATCATCCACGATCTTGAAGTCATAAGCCGTTGTTGTTTTTGCAAAACTCAGCGTTTGCGCGGTGACATTCCCTGCGGATTGGGTCAGTGAGACATTTACGCCGTAGCTTTGGGTTACGGCATTGATTGCCGACCCTATATCGGCTATCGTTTGATTCCCGAGACCGTTTATGGTAGTTTGCGTTTGGTAATCGAGCGATTTACCATTGATAGTAGTAGTACTGGTAACGTCAGCGAAAAACTCCTTTTCATTGCTGCTTATCGAAACGGAGCTTCCGCTCGTGTTGGTCATTTGGATATAATATTTTTTATCCGGATTCGCGTTTGTAGTTATCTGGTTGAATGTGATGTTGTTCCAGAATGATTTCCCGCTAAGGGCGGCATCAAATTTTGGCTCGACATCGTTCACAGTGTCGCCGGCGGCTGCGTTGACGGTCAATTCTTGAGAGAAGGTGAGCGTTGTCACCGGTACCGCGAATGCGGTGGCAGCATCGTTAACGTTAAAATTTCCGATCTGTCCGGCAGAGTTGTCGGCAATCGGGGAAGAAAAAACAGTCACACTCGTGTTATTGCTTTCGACCTTGATCGCGGCTCCGGAAGTATTCGCAATACTTATTTGAAAACTGCCTGCGCTGCCCGTGATGCTCACAGTGATACCGCTGCCGCTTCCTCCAAGAGCGGTCTCTATCGCCTGTCTCACTTGATTTAACGTCATATTTCCGCCGATGCTCACAGCTTTACTGTTGGTCAGGGTTATGGTGTCAGCCTTCGCGTGGTACGTCGTCTCGAATGTCACGCTCTGGTTGCCCGCCGAGGTGTAAGTCACGGTTGCCTGATCTTGCGTGCCGGAAGCGGTCTGGTAATCGAGATTCAGATTTATAACCGCGTCCCTCTCCGCGACATACGACTCCGTCACTATTATGTCCCCTATCATGACGTCGCGCGCGTCAGCCTCCTCGACGGCGAAATGCGTGAATATGTTGTTCGCGTAATCGGCGTTCGTCTCTATATTGACGATGTTGGTGCCGGTATCCCCGGGAAACGGCACATCACCTACCGTGACGGTGCCGTCAACGACATTGCCCATATCCCTGTAAACTATCGTATTGGAGTCCGTTCCATTCGTGTCCGCGTCAATATCAAACACGGCATCGAAATCGGAAGTCGCTCCCCTGCTGCTCATGTCGATGCCGGTCACGATTCCGTCCTTGAGGGCGTCTTCGAACTCCGCCATCATCGGGACTACGTCGGATATTCTTATGTCGTACTCGCCGGGAGCCACGATATTGGGGGTGGACGAGGAGGTGAACTGCACGACGCTGATGTCGTTCGTATCCGTCACCGGGGCCGTCGTGCCGGTTGTGTTTTTGTATGCCGTCACCTTGCCGAACGGCGTCTCGCGGGTTTCGAGATTCCAGTATCCTTCCACCAGGTTGAGGGCGCGGAGGTTGCCCAGGCCCGACGCGTCGTCGATGACCAGGCCTGTCTCGTGTGTGCCGTGCTTCAAGTACATTATGTTGCTCTTCTGCACGCTCTCGGCGCCGCTTTGAACCGCGTTGAAGGTCAGCTTGTAATTGCCGGCGGCGGACACTTTTTGACCGTTTGCGTCTTTCGAGGTGAGATTCCCCGTGACGACGACCTCGATGTCGCGGGTCGACGTGCTCCACAGCACCGCAGAATCACCGTTCAGTATCTTTTTCTTGTTGAACTGCGTCTGGTTCGCTATGTCGTCAATCTGGGCCGTGAGTTCGTCGATCTCGACCTGGATGTAACCGCGGTCTTCCGCGGTCAGCGAGTCGTTTGCCGACTGCACCGCCAGTTCGCGTATTCGCTGAATGATGGAGTGTATCTCGTTCAGCGCGCCCTCGGCGACATTGAGCATCGATTGACCGTCCTGCGCGTTGCGGACGGCCTGGTCAGTGCCGCGTATAATGGCCGTCATCTTTTCGCTGATGGCAAGCCCAGCGGCGTCATCAGCGGCGTTTTGCACGCGAAGCCCCGTAGCAAGACGCTTTACAGAATCCATAAGCTTATTTTGCGTTGTGGTGAACGCATTAAATAACATAAGGGCTGGGAGATTGGTATTTACAATCATCTGCCATCACACTTCCTTGTATGATTTTTTGGCTTCAGCTTGCTTTCGGACATTTCCTTATGTCCGATTTCGCAATATGCAAAAGATCAAAATCTCGGGCTTTGCCCGAACTCGCCGGAAAGCTCACCTCCTCGTCCCAGCTTATATAAGAAGTCATAAAATACGCCGACACCTATTGCATTATCAGGCATGATGTTAAGCTACCTTATTTTCTGTTAATTGTCAATGTTAATACCCAGGATGTTAATACCCAGGATTTATTATTGTATTATGTCGCGTTTTTTCACAAATAACCAGACTTCTTCATCGATATATTTCAGGACTATACGCCGCTCAACCCCAAATCGCACTGGGTACCTGAAATGTAACAGGTGTCTGCGGCGCGTTTCGCTTGCTCAGCCGAAATGAATGGCTTTCTTGTACGTCCGACGCGTCAAGTGATATTATGTTCGTAAAGAAATTTGAGCGGAGATGATGAATTATGGATATGCTGCCGAAGTGGGCTCGGGAAATTGGGCGTTTTCTTTCTGTAAAACCTCAGTTTGCTTTATGGGGCAATATGTTCGACATCTATCCCATGAAAATAGAGGACAGCGTGGTCATTCTCCCACTTTACGACTACCTGCGCCGATTGTTGGCGGAGGTGGATTACGACGTTTTCTTTACTTATGAACCTATCACTACAACGAACATAAGAATCTGTAGAACCATAAGATCAAGATTCCATAATCCTGTATAATTTTTGGAACCCACATAAATACAGGGCTAAAAACCTTATGTTCGTTGTCGTGTTAAGTGGGGTGAAACGAAAATTGCCGACGCTCGAATGGATTGGCAAGGACAAAGTTATCAATCATCATCAGGACGTGCCGTACCGCATCCTCGAACACAAATATACCTACGTGGGCGGTGGCGTCACAGGTGATGAAACAGCAGACGGCAATAAAATCATCAAAGGCGACAACTTGGCGGCGCTGAAGTCGCTTCTCCCGCAGTACGAAGGGAAAATCAAATGTATTTACATCGACCCGCCCTATAACACAGGCAACGAGGGTTGGGTCTACAACGATAACGTAAATGACCCAAAAATCAAAAAATGGCTGAATCAAGTTGTCGGCAGAGAAGGCGAGGATCTGAGCCGCCATGACAAGTGGCTCTGTATGATGTATCCGAGGTTGAAATTGTTGCAAAGGCTTTTGTCAGACGACGGGGCGATTTTTATCAGTATTGACGATACGGAACAGGCAAATTTGCGACTTATTTGCGACGAGATTTTTGGGGCTCGAAATTTTATCGCAAATATTTTGTGGCAGAAAAGGTACAGCCAATCTAACGATCACAAAACTATTTGCCCAATGCACGATTTTTTATTAGTTTACCGGAAAAGCGAGATTTGGCAGAGAAATTTATTGCCACGTACCATCGAAAATGACAGGCAGTATCGTTATGAAGATGAAATGGGCGTTTTTAGACCAGACAATTATACATGCAACAAATCGGCAGACGAGCGGCCAAACTTATATTATCCGATAATAAATCCCAACACCGGCGAGGAAATATGGCCGAAGAAAACCCGCGTCTGGTCTTTTTCTCAAGAAATGCACGAAGAAAATATAAAAAAAGATCTTGTGTTTTGGGGTAAAGACGGGACTGCCCACGTTCCGTCTTTCAAGCGTTATCGCGACGCTTTGCGCGGTGGTGGCGGGACCGTTCCGACGACGTGGTGGACATTTGAATTTGCTGGGCATAATGACTCCGCGCGAAAAGAAATAAGGCAATTTAGTTTAAACATTGACTTCAATACACCCAAACCCTCATCCCTCGTCGAGCGTATTCTGCAAATTGCGGCCAGCAAGGACTGTCTAATCCTCGACTCTTTCGCCGGTTCCGGCACAACAGCTCACGCCGTTTTGAACATGAACTGGCGGGACGGCGGGGACAGGAAATTTATCCTCGTGGAAATGGAGGACTACGCCGAGACGATTACCGCAGAGCGCATCCGCCGTGTCATCGACGGATACTCAGACGTGGAAGGAACCGGCGGGAGTTTCAGTTTTTACGAATTAGGCGAGCCGATGCTTCTCGAAGACGGCAATCTCAACGAGAATGTTCCCGTAGAACTTATACGCGAGTATGTTTTTTACATGGAGACGAAGCTGCCGCTGCCAAAAACGCCGCGCACGACCTCTGGTCAGTCGGGAAACCATTACTATCTTGGCGGCTGCGCGAACACGGACTATTATTTCTACTATGAGCGCGACAGTATAACGACGCTCGACAGGGCGTTTTTGAGAACCTTGAACAATCTGACCGAGGGTTACGTCATATACGCTGATAAATGCAGGGTTTCCCCGGAAGAATTGAAAAAAGCCTGCGTCGTTTTCAAGAAAATCCCGCGCGACATCGCGCGTTTGTAGGCAGGGAAAGCGAATGGAACTCAAGCAATTTCAGAGAGACGTTATCGACAACTTGAGCCGTTTCCTCGCTCTCTTGCAAGAGACGGGGGATATTTCAAAGTCGTTCGGAACCTTTTGGGAAGAACGCGGTGTTAACGTCGGTTACGATGACGGCATGGAGAGTTACAAACATTCGATTCCTAACATTCCAGACGTGTGCCTCAAAGTGCCCACCGGCGGCGGCAAGACCTTTATCGCAGCCAGCGCGATAAAGGTCATCTTCGATTCAATCGGCGAAACGAAGTATATAAAGAACAAGGCCGTCGTGTGGCTTGTGCCTTCGGATTCCATTTTGGAGCAGACGCTGAAAAACCTGTCGAACACATCACATCCTTACAGACAGAGGATCAACGCTGATTTCTCGGGCCGCGTCGAAGTCTACTCCAAAGAGCAGTTGCTGTCGGGGCAAAATTTTAATCCGACTGCCGTGAGCGAGCATCTGTCAATATTCGTCCTCTCTTACGACTCGTTCCGCGCGAAAAATAAGGAAGGCCGCAAGGCATATCAGGAAAATGGCAGCCTTGCGCCGTTTGGGAAAGTCCTCGAAGACCTGGACGATGAAAAAATCCTTCTTGAGAAAACGGACGATACCGCGCTCATTCAGGCAATCAGATACCTCAACCCGGTCCTAATCGTGGACGAGAGCCATCATGCCGCGACAACCCTCAGCGAGGATATGCTGAAAAATTTCAACCCCTGTTTTATCCTGAATCTGACGGCTACCCCAAAGGCGAAGAGCAATATCATTTCTTTTGTGAGCGCGCCACGTCTTAAACGGGAAAACATGGTCAAACTACCGGTGATCGTCTGCAACCATGAATCCCAAACGGATGTCTTCGCCGACGCCATCAAACTTCGCGGTCACCTCGAAGCCGCGGCGAATCATGAAAAGAAACGGTCGGGGCGGTATATACGTCCTATCGTGCTGTTTCAAGCGCAGCCCAAAAACAACGAGGACACTGAAACTTTCGAGAAGATAAAGCGCACAATACTCGATATTGGCATATCAGAGGAACAAATTGCCATAAAAACCTCGGGCAAGAACGAGCTTAAAGGCGTCGACCTCCTGAGTTCTCGCTGTCCGATTCGATACATCATCACCGTCAACGCGCTCAAAGAGGGTTGGGACTGCCCTTTCGCGTATATACTAGCCACCGTCGCAAACCGTAGTTCGATTGTTGAGGTGGAACAGATTTTAGGGCGTATTCTGCGTCTTCCGCACGTCACAAAAAACACTGACGAAATGCTCAACATGTCGTATGTCTTCACGTCCTCGAATGCTTTTCAGGAAACCTTGCAACGCATCATCACGGGGCTCAATAATGCCGGAATGAGCGAACAGGACTATCGCGTCGGAGAAATTGAAGATTTTCGCTCAGAGGAACAAAAACAGAGACAACGGCTTTTGCCGTTGGAGGAACCGGAAAACCAGAAAGGACGGGACGAAAATGAGGTAGACGCCGAGCTTGTCCGGGAATGCCTGAACGAAACAACAAACGTTTCCCAAGAGGTTGGCGAGAACGGCGAAACTCCGCCAATGGCCAAACTCGATGAAAAATTTATAGCCGACGCGATAAAGCAGGGCGAGGAGTACGCGGCGGGCGCGGAGCGCGCGGCGCGGTCAGAGGGAAGCGCGATCGCGCCTGAGGAGCGGAGTTATATAAAAACATTTCCGATGAGGGACGAGTTTGCGGAAGAAACAAAAGCCTTGCTTCTGCCTCAATTTATGATAGATTCTCCTCCAAATTTGTTCGAGAAATCCGGAAGGGTTTTGCTCAAGCCGATTGATTTGACAGAGGGTTTTTCTCTGAAAACGGAGGACACTAAGATAGATTTTTCGGCTGTGGATTCCGAAATTGTCGTTGTTGACGTAAAGAATGAAAACGATTCCCCAAAAGCATGGAGGCTTTCGGACAAAGAAAAAGAGATTTTCAAACAGTATTTGAAATTCATTGCGCCGGAAAGACGCATCGGGATTTGCAAAAGGATGATATTGGAAAAACTCGACAAAATGGACGCGCTTGACCACACGGAGCTGTCTGAATATGTCGGACGTATCTTGAGTGGTTTTGACCAGGAACAGCTTGAAGATTTGAAAGAATTTCCGCACCGTTATTGTGAAAAAATCAGGCGAAAAATAGAAACGCTGATAGCCGCGCACTCAGAGCATGTGTTTAAGGCGTGGATTGAACACGAGCGTATCAAGTGCGTTCCAACCTATGCGCTGAAAAGTGAAATATCCCCGGCGAAATATACGTCCTCTTACACAAAGACGCTCTACAAAGCCGAGGAAGAGATGAACAAGCTGGAGACGCGCGTCGCATGGGAATTGGATAACATGTCGAATATCAAATGGTGGCACAGAAATATATCGCGGACAGGCTTCAATATCAACGGATATGTAAACGCCTATCCAGACATAATAGCAATGACGCGCAACGGCCGCATACTGATGATTGAACCGAAAGGCGACCATCTTGAAAACTCGGAATCTACCAGAAAAGCGCATATCGGCAGCGTGTGGGCAAACAAAGCCGGAGAAAAATACCGTTATTACATGGTCTTTGATAACAAGAACCTGAAAATAAACGGCGCAACGCATTTCGATGAGTTTTTGGGGTTTGTGCGGGGATTGTGATGACCATGGAAAACAGAACGGGCATAAAGGACAACGAAGCGAAAAAAACTCCACCTGATTTTTTTTATAAATATATGACTGATGAAATTTGGTTCGATTTCGTTCTCCAAAACAGGCGCAAGTTATATTCCAGCAAACAATACGATCTCGTAGTCGGTCCTGTCGCGAACGATGATGTTTTTACAACATTGCAACTGTTCGAGAACGATATCCTTTCGAGAGCACAGGCGATCGATGCGCTCAAAGTCAAAAAACTGTACGACCAATACACGTTTGCGAGCAAGCGTTCAATTTCCCTGCTAAAATTTTCTCATTATTTCAACGCTGAGGAGGCGAAATGACATGAACTGCGAACAGCTTCCGTCGCTTCTCGCCATCATTAACCCCAGAATAATCGGTATGTCCCACATTCGGCAGTTGATTTTTGTTCTTTTTTGTTTATTGAATTATCGTCAAGACACATTAAAAATTTTCTTTGAGCACCGATGATATTATTGCGATTCTGGAAAATAACTTTCTAAAAAACGCAACTGCCGAATGTGGGTTTGAACTGTCTCGCCGGGACTTGAGCCTTGCAGCATGGCCGCCATAATATTGAAAGCCTCGATATACATCACCTTCCATAACATAGCCCTGGGCCCCGTGAAGCCCATCGCCAATAAGGTAAAGCCGTCTCGGGTCATGTCGTGGGATTTTAAACGCCGCCCCGTCGCGTCGATATATTCACTCACCTCAAAATTGAGGTGAGTGAAATTGTCCG
>JAITRO010000103.1 GCA_031288335.1 Synergistaceae bacterium
TCTCACTCTCCGTTCTGATCAATATGACAACGATATACGGCAATCCGGACAAAATCATGAGCGAGGTTATCTCCAACATACCCGAGGTCGTTTCCTGTTGGTCGGTGACCGGAACAAACGACTATGTGATGGAGGCGCATGTTCCAACTCTCGAATTTCTGGAGGAACTGTTGACCGAGCTGTCGCAGCAAGGCAAGCTGACGACCAGCATAGTGCTTCCAAGCACGGTCAAGAAAAGATTTATCAAAAAACCGAGAACGGGCATGAAGTGACCTCGGTGAGTTTTCAGTTAAGCGCCGAATAAACCTTCCGGACTTCACGCCCAATCTATATCATGCTTATTTGAGCCAATTAATGACGTCAAGTCCGTCGATCTTACGAAAATGCCTTTCGTTATTGGTCACTAGCGTCGCTCCTGCCGCAAGCGCGGCGGCGGCAATCATCATATCCATGTTGCCTATGGGTGTCCCGGCCTTTTTCAAACCGACTTTTATTATGGAATACTTACGAGCGCACGAATCCGTCCATGCGATTATTTTCAGGAGACTGGTAAAAGCGGCTATCTTTTCCTCCAAATGCTTTGAACCCTTCTCCGCAGCGCCGGCCAAAAGTTCCGCGTACGTAATTGCCGAAATACAGACCGGCGCCTCGGCGCAATACTTTCGGAAAACTTTTTTCAGTCCGACAGGATGCTCTCGCAGTATATAACTGCAAATATCGGTGTCCAGCATGTACGTTACTGTCATTTATAACAAATCCCTGTCCTGCGGCGGCCCATTGTCCGACCTTTCGAGAACAAAATCCGGGTCGGGGCCGTAATTATCAAAATATTCATCCCAAGTTATTTTAGGTTTTGGAAACAGGATAACTTTATCCCCTTCCTTTTCAACGAACACTTCATCCGTGTCGAAACGGAATTCCTTGGGCAAGCGTACCGCTTGCGATTTACCATTTTGGAAAATTTTCGCGACTGCCAGCGTCATACCGTATCACCTCTACAGGTTAAAAATATATATCCAGAATATATATCACACTTGAACGAAACGCAAGGTATATTTTGTTGAAAAAGCGATTGGTCGAATGAAAAAGTAACCGCAACTTTATCTGTTTCTATCGTACATCCACGAGTAGCCATACCAGGCGGCACTCCTCCGCGCCGTCGTTGAAACTTACATGTTCCTCTCCGACTGGAATGAAAGTGGCAGTTCCCTCTTTGGCCTCGAATATCTCTCCTCTTACCCTCGACTTGAGGGTTCCCGACAGTACGAACGCGTATTCATCCTGCTCGTGAGCGGCAGGAGGGGCCTGTGTTCCGGACTGGAAGACCCCGAAGCCCATTTGGACGCCATGTCCGCCGGGAAGTCCTTTCGCGAGTGAAAAGAAGTCGGTCATCTCTACTTTGTCCGGCCGTACGACGTGCGCTTGTTTGTCATAAGGAACCACGAACATGTCTTTATCCTCCTGATGTCATTTTACTTGAGCCAAGCGAAAACACCGACATTAAAGAAGGTTCCGGTTATCGCGTGCTCCTTGTCAGGAAAACCGGAACCAACTCCCGTATCCCTCTTAACGCGGGTTTATTTGCCTACGAAAATGCCCTCCGTGAAACAATCCGGCTTTATCGCGGCTTTCAGTTTCATTCCGGCCACATAAACGATTGCCGTTACGACGAGACACTGAACGACGGGTATCCCCATCGGTTTTACGTAGGTGGTATAAAAGCCCAGCCATATACCGACGGCGATCGCAACGGTGGCGACCCAGTTCCAACCTTCGTGGTTTTCCCAATTCCGTTTGCGCATGAGAAAATCGGAGAATATTACTGTCGCGATAGGTGAATAGCATACCCCGGACATATAGAGAAAATCCTCGAAGTATTTCAGCAGGCCGAGCAACGAAGCGGCCAGAGATATTATCGTCCCTATTACGGTCAGCGTCATCCTGCCTTTGTTTGTCTTCGCGTTGAGCAGATTGCTGAACGCAAGCCCCATCGAGTAGTTATTGACCAATTGGCTGGTCCACGTAGAGAGCCAGAGGATGAGAAATCCCCAGAACGGAAAACCGAGATTCACCATCACCTGCACGATGTCTCCGGTATTTTGCCCCACGGACATGATTGCGCCGACGTAAATGAGAGGCACCCCCACAGCGATTATACCCACGAGTGGAATCATCAAGTTATCGCGTATCGCCGGTTTGGCGTAGCGCGTATAATCCGGTGCGTAAACCCATTGCGTGATGTTCATTCCCAGAATGACGCTGATCGCCGTCGCTATGCTCATCGTGGCTTCGGATGGCTCGTAACGCAACAGGGCGTCTATGCCGCCGGAGTGGGTAACGCCAAGGTAAAGACCCATCACGACCAGAATCAGACCACCAGGCACCGCCAGATAATCCGTCCACTTCATGGACGAATAGCCTAGAACCGACGGAATGGCAAAGCTGACGCCAGCGATCAGTACGATTAACGACCATTTAATATGATTAGCCGGGTCGTTGTAATCAATGCCGAACATGGCGCAGAACGAGTTGCCAGCGACAGACGTCTGAACGCTCCACCAACCGGCCATGGTAAATAAGATGACCGTCGCGATAATTATGCGGGCCTGCAGCGAACCGAAAGCGCACCTCGCCACGACTGACGCCGTGCGTCCTGTTTTCGCCCCGATGTAACCCGAGAGTGCGTTTCCTCCCCATTGAATTACAATGAAAGAAAGGAAAAGGACCGGTAGTATCGCTTTCAAACTGAAAGACGGCGTAAGCATGGCTCCCACCATCAGGATGGGTATGCAAAACTCGCATCCTCCGAAAATCATGGCGGGAACCAGCCAATGCTGCCTTTTATCGAGAGGGACTTCGTACATCGGATTATCGTCATTCACAAACTCAGTGGTCGTATTGTCCTGTGTCATAGTAATACTCCTTTCGCGTTTTTCGGCTCATTTCTTTTTTCTTCGCCGGCGGTCAGCTGATAATCGGTCTCCCGCAACAACGATGTTTTCTCTTCGTCGATTCGGCGGTTCTCTCTGTCGATGACCACACCGAATTCGTCCCGGGCCTCTTCCAACGAGATATATTCATTCTTCCAGTCGTCGAATACCTTTGCCGCGGGACGTTTGCGAGGATCGCCGTAACCACCGCCTCCTCCGCTTATGAAACGTACTACGTCGCCCCGCTCCAGACGTTCGTGTGACCACGTCGCCCTGCTCTCCATCCCTCCGGAGGATCGATGCACCTGAACCTCGTTTCTGGAACCATCACTCCCGCCCGCGAATCCCCAAGGAGCGTTCTTGTAGCGGCTCGCCATCGTCGTGAGTTCCGCGCCGGAATTCAAAACGCGATAATCGCGGATGAGACCGTGCCCACCGATAAATTCGCCGTTTCCGACCTTCGGATTCAAGGCAAACTGTTCGACGCGAATGGGATAACGAAATTCGCAGACTTCCACTGGAATGACGAAGGTCTCTCCGTCGCATACCGCCACTAATCCCCGCTCGCCGTCCTTATTGTATCCAGCGCCCCAACCGCCAGCCTGCGGCTCGCACATCACGAATGGTTTCCCCGTCTTGTCCTCGATTCCGCCGATAATTGTGCCGATTATGGAGAGAAAATGCCCAGCGGGAACTCGTTCCGGCATCACCGGCGCCAGCGCGCGGAGAACCACATCCGTCAGTATCTGGATAGGTTCCCAGTCGCAGGAAACCGGATAAGGCTTTACGGCGTTGAACAGGCAACCCTCTGGCGCGATTACTTCGAGTGGGCTGTAAAAACCGTCGTTGGCCGGAGTGTGCGGAGAAACCAGGGCCTGGTAAATGATGCGTGCGCCAGAGTAAGCGCCGTAGATCGAGCAGTTGATGGGAGCAAACACCGCCGGACCGGAACCGGTAAAGTCGAATATCATGCGCTCGTTAGTGATGGTCACTTTGACCTTGACCGGGATATCGTCCACGCCGTTCGCGTCAGTATCCAGTACGTCGTTGCCGTAAAAAATGCCCTTTGGCATACGCGAAAGCTCCAGAAGCGCTATTTTTTTGCCACTTTCCAATATATACGCGATGCTTTGCAGAACTTTTTCGCGCCCGTACTTACGGAAAATTTCGAGGACACGATTTTCCGCGGTGCGAAGCGCCGCAGTCTGGGCGTACAGATCGCCCAGTGTCATCTCCGGAGTTCTGCAATTTGCCGCGATAATATCGCGCACGGACTCGTTGAATTTTCCGCCGTCGTATACCCGAATGTCGGGCAATTGCAAACCTTCCTGAAAAATTTCGGTCGCGTCGGTCGACCAACTCCCGAGATTTTTACCGCCCACTTCGTTCCAATGTCCCTTGTTGACCGAGAAAGCTACCAGGTCACCGTCGAAAAATATTGGCAGAATCGCGGCAACGTCACACAAATGTGTGCCCGATCCCGTGTACGGATCGTTCGTCAGAAAGATATCTCCAGGCTTTATGTTGTCTTTGCCGAATTTCCGCAAAATTGCCTTTGCAGAAAACGATATCGCACCCAAAAACATAGTCGCTCCGTTGGCCTGCCCAATCAAATTTCCGTTGGAATCGGTCAGACCACAGGCGTAGTCAAGCACCTCGTAAATGATGGTGCTCTGACTTGTGCGTCCCCATGAGTAGAACATCTCGTCGGCGGCCGCCAGTAGCCCCTGGGCTATCGTTTCGCGGGTAAAGGGGTCCAAATTAGTCATTGTCAAACCTCCGAATTGTAAATAACAAGATTGCCGTATTGGTCCAAGTTCAATTTTTGGCGTGGACAGAGCACGGTCACTGATTTGCTCTCCTCCACAATGGCGGGACCGCCAATTTGATGCCCCGGCGCCAGTTTCGCCCTGTCGTACACGGTGCACCGTATGTTGCCGTCTCCCCCAAAAAGCACGTCGCGTTCGCCCTTGACGGCATCGGCCAGTTCTCCGCGATATTCGAGCCGTTTTACCTCAGGTTTTTTTACAATGCCGTAGGCGGTCAGGTTGAAACTGACGATCTCGGTTTCCGCATCGGGCAGATGGAAGGCGTAATGTTTCAGGTGGAGTTCGTCAAACTGTCTTCTCGACGCGGCAAGCGTTTCGTATGTCGCCGGAGCGGATGCAAATGGCGTCGGGACGGCGTGTTCCTGACCTATATATCGCATCTCGACAGTGCGAATGAAAATGACCTGGCCGCGCGCGATTTTTTGTCCGTCGAATACGGCGTATGCCTTTTCCTCCATGCTTTGGAAAATATCGCCGATTTTTGCCGTATCGGCGTTGCGGACCGACATGATGTTCGTCTGCATGAAATCCTGACGAAGGTTGGTCATCAGCATGCCCCACGCGGAAAAAGTTCCAGGCAGGTTGGGAATTATCAGTTTCTTCACCTTGAGTTCGCCAGCCAGATAGGGACTCAGCACAGCGCCGTTGCCACCCTGCGCCAGCATCGCGAAATCCTGAGGGTCGTAACCACGCCGGACGGAGATCAATTTCAGCGCGTTCAGCATGTTACTGGCGGCCGTCTGTATGATTCCCATCGCGGCGTCCTCGACGCTTATCCTGAAATGATCAGCTATTGGCTGTATTGCCTCGCGCGCTTTCTCCATGCTGATTTTGAACGTGCCGCCGAGGAAATTGTCGGGATTGATCCTCCCCGTCACGAGATTCGCGTCGGTTAGAGTCGGCTTGGTTCCTCCAATATTGTAGCAAGCGGGCCCCGGGTCGGCTCCCGCACTCATAGGTCCTACTTTCAGGATGCCAACTTCATCGATCCACGCTATGGAACCTCCGCCGGCGCCAATCTCGATGATATCGACCACCGGATTCTTTACCGGATAGCCGGCGAAACGTGGTGTCCACTCCAGGCGGTAATCCGTCGTTATCTTCACCTCTCCATGGTTGATGAGCGAGGTTTTAGCCGTCGTTCCGCCCACATCGAAAGTGATGATATTTTCTTCGCCGAGTATCTTGCCCAGCGCCGCTCCGCCGATAACGCCCCCGACGGGACCGGATTCGATCAAGCTGATGGGCACTTCCTTGGCGCGCCCGAACGTCGCGGTTCCCCCGTTGCTCTGCATGGCGTGCGGTTCCTCGGCAAGTCCCATTTTTTCGAGAGCCCCCGACAGAGTGTCCATATAAAGGCGCGCGGCGGGTTTTACATAAGCGTTCAGCACCGTTGTGCTCGTGCGCTCATATTCGCGCCAGACCTTCAGCAATTCCGAGGATATCGTAATCTCCATTTCCGGCACGGCCTCGGCCAGAATATCGCGCACATCTTCTTCCGGTTTGGAATTCGCGTAGGAGTTGAGCAGGCAGACCGCAACCGCCGTCACCCCCTCCTCACGAAGCAGCGGAGACAGGGTTCTCACTTTGTCGGGCCGAACGGGACGCAGGACGCGCCCGAGATAATCCACTCTCTCGTCTATCTCTAGCCGCAGATGTCTCGGTACGTATGGGACGGGCTTCCTGTAAAAGTAATTGTACATGTCGGGGCGATTTGCCCTTCCGATTTCCAGTACGTCGCGAAAACCTTTCGTGGTAATGAGGGCGGTTTTAGCACCCTTTCTCTCGGTTATCGCGTTGATGACGACCGTCGTTCCATGCACGAAGTATCGCACCTCCGCGAGATCCGCCTTCGCTTTACCAATCGCGTTGATGACGCCGTCCGCGAAATTCGCCGGCGTCGTGTGGGCCTTCTCCTCGATGACGTTACCGGTTTCCTCGTCGAGGCACACAAAATCCGTAAACGTTCCTCCAATATCGACCGATACTCTCATTGGCATCGACACCCCCCCTTGTGTATTCATGTAATCCCGCGCTAAATCGTTGCTTCCCAAGTCCACATCACACACTTTTTCCACGTACCACCGCATATTTGAAAAATTTTCCCGATTCTCATCCTCCCAGAGAAACAAAATTTAAGATAAGTTCAAAAAATTTTCGGAGTTATAACACTTATCATCCGGAGCGTATCGTCTCCTAAATTCATCGTTTTGTGCCGCAGAAAGGAGGGGAAATGAATCGACTCGTCCTCCGAGATGATATATTTTTCACCGTTGACGACGAAAGTAGCCGTTCCCTGGAGCACGTAATAGAATTCCTCGCCTTCGTGACTGCACTCCTCCGCGTCGGACATATGGGGTTCCATAGTGAGGATAAGAGCCTCCATTTCACGGTTCTCGAATTTTCCGCTCAACATCACGTAACTTGTGAACGATCTTTCCAAGTTGATTAGTACCGCATTCTCCTTGCTTTTGACGAAACTCTCACGCTCGCTTATCGCGAAGAGTGACCTGAGATTTACGCCCAAAGCATCAGCTATCCTTCCCAGCGTTACGAGGGTGATTGAACAGATATCTCTTTCCGCCTGCGATAAGAAACTCACAGACAGATGCGTTTGATCGGCTAATTCCTGGAGCGTCATTCGCTTTTTTCGCCTGTAATTTCGTATGATCGCCCCTACCTTCGCGTTTTTTGCATTCATGAGTTCCATCCTTCTCCCCGAAACAATACAGCTCAATGTTTTTCTGGGTTAAATTGTCATCAAAACGATATATAACGTATAAATTATATACAGTTATTTTTAAAAAAATATAAAAATTTTCAATTACACTGAAATATTATCACTTAAGTTTAATATGTCAATATTTATATTTGTGAGCGATAATATTCACAGTATTTTGGCTTACGTGAGCCTCTTCTATTTATGTTGGTCTTGCGCTATTTTGTAAATTTCAACGCTCGTGAGTATAAATAAAATCGCTGTTTTCCCCCAGATCCGCAGGTAAAAAAAGAATAGCACCCCTCTAGCCGGGATAACTAATTAGGGAGGTAATTACATTGCCAAACTCGAATCGCCCGGACTGTCGTCAAGATTGCAATGTGTGGTTCTTCATGCCGGAGAAACGCAAAGAGTGTCCGCACAGCAGTATCTAGAAAAATCGGAAATTTTACGCAAGACGGCAATATTGCCAAATTGCATAAAACCGATGGAATGCATCTGACCGACTTCGACCCTCCAATCTACAACATTTGGAAGCAACAGAGCAAGACAGCAGGTGTCAATCACTTCGGTAACTCCGAATTACGATGGGTAGATAATCTGCTCTACCTGTACACGAAGCCGTTCGACATCGTGGTTGATTCCTTCGCCGGTGGCGGATCGACTAATGCCCCTGCCGTGATGGGCAGGGGTCGAAGATGGCGTTAATTCCCAGTAGAAAAAAGGGAATCGGCGGGATATACTTGCGCCGATCCCCTTTGGGATGTTCTTATGAGGCGGGTGTTATCTTTCCGTGATGGCCCGCCTCATGCTATCGAGAACCGCCGCGCCTCGCTCTGCTTCGTGAACATATCGTAGATGTCCTTATGTGTAGATGTCCTTATGTGCGACATTGAAGGCGGTCGTGTCGAACCGGTTCGAGGTGATCTTAGTCCAACGCACCTTAAAGACATCGACGATCATCTCGTCAACTTCCCTCGCGGTCATCTCGGCCTTGATGATGTTCTTACGCCGCTTCGATCTCGGCGTCAAGTTTTGCTTTCATCAACGTGAGTTTCTTGAGGCTCCTTACTGTGGTGGTGAGTTCTGTCGTGGTCATTTGTATCTCCTCCTTATAAAATTTCTGACGGTC
>JAITRO010000044.1 GCA_031288335.1 Synergistaceae bacterium
CGAGAAGCCACGCGGTGAGCTACAACGCGCTCGAGGCGGCCGATCTGGCGTCGCGGGGCTACGTAGCGCACAACTACGGCGGTTACACGGTGCTGCACGCGCTGGTCGCGGCGCTGGAGGCGAACGAAGTGCCGTTCGAGGCGAAACTCGGCAAACTGAAGCCCCACGGCACGCCCGAGGACGGCGTCTACGGCTCCGGCTGGGTGTGCGACGTGAACGGCGAGGTGGTGACCGACTACGCTGGCACACTGCTCGCGCCCGGCGACAAGGTGTATTTCTACTACAACCCGAACGGTATAGGGCAGATGTTCGCCCGGTTCGAGCCGGACATCACGTCCGTGACGCAGGGCAATGACGCCGTGTTCAGGCTGCTCGGCAAGGGCGCCGGCACGGACGGCGAACTCAGTCCGATCGCCGGAGCCAGCGTCTACATCGGCGCCTCCGGGACGCTCGCCGCGACGACGGACGAGGACGGAGCGTTCACGATAGAGACGGACGATCTGGAGGGTCTGTACGAGATACGCGCCAAGCACGACGGCGGCGGCTCGTACAACATACTGACATACAACAGCGCCGCACTCACGGTGAAGGCCGAACAGTCCGCCAAGCCCGAACAGCCCGGCAAGCCCGAACAGTCCGGCAAACCCGAACAGTCCGGCAAAGCGTCCGTAGTGGACAGCGGCAAGGTGCCCGGCCGGATAAATGGTAACCTGCCAAACACTGTATCAGTGCCCTTTGAGGTCGATGCTGTGACACAAGACAGCTTCGGAGGCAGCGGAATCGCGAACACGGCTCTCAACCCGTCAAGAGCGAACGGCGACGGCGCGTCTCTGACTGAGTTCGACGACTACGGCACACTCATGACGAATCCGGACGCGATACTCAATGCGATAGACGATGGGCGGGTCGACGGCGCGTCCATTGATGTGAAACCGGATATGATACCGTTGCCGGTCATCTGCGCGGAAATCGACAGCGCCGGAGATATAGGCGCGGTGACGTTCTCCGCGTGGCTCGACGGGTTTGCGGGTCTTTACGCCCGTGACGTAAAGCTGCTGAAGATGAAGTATGACGGCAATGTCGAGGCGGTCGAGAGAGTCGCGTCGGCCGAGGAACTGGTCCACGCCCACTGGTTGCTGACCGATGAGGGGGGAACTCCAGTGCCAAGCGGCGATGCGATCAAGAAAGGCGTGAACTACCTCGTCACGGTAGGCATAAGGGACGACAGCGACTACGACTGGGAGCGTACGACCCCGGGAGTCATAGTCGACCCGATGACGCTGGCGGTGAATAACGAAGATGATGACGACAATGATGATGATGACGACGACTATGATGACGACGATAATGAGGGCCCCGGTTCCGGCGGCTGCTCGTCCGGAGTGTTCGGCATGACCTCCATGCTGGCGGCCGCGGCGATCGCAACGCGGATCGCGCGCCGGCGCAAGAGCGGCAGAGAGTAAGGCAAGACTGTAACGACATGGCGGGGCCGCGACAAGCGGCTCCGCCATACATTACCATCCGCATCGTCACGGCATCGGGGCAGATCCGATGTCGTGACGATGTCTGTATTGTAGGGGCGCACAATGCGCGCTCGCGTCGTCGTCGGCGGCGGGCTTTGCCGGAACGCTCGCGGCGTTGGTTTCCTTTCCCGGTATAGAACCGCTCTTCGTGGATCTTTTGGCCTCCGGAGCATGCGCAATCCCCCTTCTCGTCAAAACACCGCTCGGGAAAAACTGATTTATCGTCAGGCGCCTGAAGGGTAAAATCTCATTTGATTTGTACTGTCGATAAATATCATTAATTTTATTCATTTTACAAAAGATGAACTTTTTTATACCATGCCGACATTGGTAAAATTTTACTGTTCATGGAGACTTAAACTCATCATCAACCTGCGGTTTCGAGGAAGCAACGCAACCTTTGCCGCAAAATCACGATGTAGAATGGAGTGACGAGGAGAAAATGAAGGATTCATTCGGCAAAATTGACAAACCAATTTTTTGCGGCGCGGTTCTTGTGACGCTGGCGCTGTCCATCATCAGCATTATGTTTTCCGACAGGGCTTCCGTGTTCTACTCTTCCATTTTCAATTACCTTTCCAACACGCTGGGGGTCACGTTCATTTGGTTTACTATTTTCACCATAATATTCTGTTTGTTCATCGCGTTGAGCAAATATGGAAACATACGCCTGGGGGCGGACACGGATCGCCCGGTATATTCGAATTTCAGCTGGCTTTCCATGATTTTCGCGGCGGGCATGGGAATCGGTCTGGTGTTCTGGAGCGTCGCGGAGCCTCTGAACCACTTTTTCACCTCCCCGACGGCACAATCCGGCACACCCGAGGCGGCGATCGTATCGCTGAAATACACCTTTTTCCACTGGGGCATCCACCCATGGACGTTGTATATCGCGGTAGCGCTGCCAATGGGCTATTTCCATTTCAGACACAAAAAGCCGATGCTGATAAGCTCGTGTTTCAGCGCGTTCCTGGGAGAACGGTCGTCCAGTGAAGGACTGTCGAGGTGCATAGACACATTTACCATCATCCTGACCCTGGTCGGCATCGCGACCTCCTTCGGTCTTGGATGCCTGCAGATCGAAAGCGGGCTCAAGTATGTGTTCAATTTCTCCCTTGGACCCATCACGCCGATTTTAATCATTGTATTTTGCGCCGCGCTCTTCACACTTTCCGCGTCGGTCGGCATCAACAGAGGTATGAAGTTCATAAGCAACGCCAATACGGCGGTGATGTTCATTGTGATGTTCTTCGTCCTGCTCACCGGCCCGACACTCAGTCTCATCAAGATGACCACGGAAAGCGTCGGGGTGTACTTTTCCGATTTTGTCCGGATGAGTTTTTTCACCGATGCGGAAGGGACTGTAGCCGCGCATACCGGCTTCAATTGGATCGGCGGCTGGACGATTTACTACTGGGTTTGGTGGACCACGTGGACGCCTTTTGTTGGAGGGTTCATGGCGCAAATTTCCAAGGGGAGAACGCTGCGCGAATTTATCCTGTCGGTGATGCTCATCCCGATGATCCTTAGCTGCGTCTGGTTCGGAATCCTCGGCGGAACCGCGCTGCAAGCCGAGTTGACGGTACCAGGCAGCATCGTGCCTGGCGGAGCGGTGGACACCAATTCATCCATTTTCGCGATGCTCTCCACCCTCCCCATGTCGCAGTTCATCTCCGTGTTGGTGATGATCTCCCTGACCATCTTCTTCCTGACATCCGCGGATGCCGGAGTGCAGGTGGTTTCCGTCATGAGTTCGAGGGGACAGGAGAACAGCGGGAAAGCGCTCAAAGTTTTGTGGGGGGTAATTTTGGCGCTTCTCGCGGTCATGTTCGCGGTGACGGGCGGACTATCCACTGTGCAGTCTCTATCGTTTGTCTTCAGTTTCCCGTTTATGATCGTCATCTGCCTGATGCTGATCGGTCTGTTCAGATTCCTGACAAAACATGAACAGGGCCTTGCATGTGACAAAAATTAAGAGCAAAGAGGAGGGAGTTTCGCAAAATGCAGCGTTATCAATTATTGACACAAAACGAGATTGAGCAGATCCACGAAAATTCCCTGCGGATCATGGAAAACGTCGGTGTCCTCTTTACGTACGGGCCCGCTAGGGATATCTTGGCGAAAGCCGGAGCCAGGGTCGACGGCGAGATGGTCTATTTCTCGAAGGCATTGGTGGAAAAGTCACTGAAAAACGTTCCCCCGTCCTTTACGTTCCATGCCTTGAACCCGGAGAAGAGCGTCGAGATCACGACGAAAACCACCGCATTCGTGGGGCCTTACGGAGCGCCGAACGTGGTCGACATGGACAACGGGCGCCGCCCCTCTACCATGGAGGACTTCATCAACATCGTCAAAATCTGCGACACGCTGAACAACATCGACATACAAAGCCACATTTCCTGCGAACCAAACGACATTGACGTGGATATCCGTCATAACGCAATGGTGTACAACACTCTGAAACACAGCGACAAACCGCTGATGGGCACCTGCTGCGGTTACGAGTATTCCAGACAGTCCATCGAAATGACCGCGATCGCGTTCGGGGAAAACATGGACACGATCAAGGGCAAGCCTGTCATCGCTTCCATCCCCTGCACGCTCACTCCTCTGGGTTACGACGATAAAATGGCCGGAGCCATCGTGGCTTATGCCGAATATGGACAGCCCCAACTGGTGAATTCCCTCTCCATGGCGGGCCTGACGACGCCTGTGACCCTCGTGGGCTTGGTTTCGCTGCAAAACGCGGAGGTGCTGGCCGGCATCGTGCTGGCACAATGCGTGAACCCCGGCTGCCCCATCGTCTATTCCGCTTCAGGCACCAATGCGGACATGTCCAGCGCCATGCTTGCGATCGGCACTCCGGAGGACGCGCTGATTTCTCTGATCAACGGGCAATTGGCCAAGTATTATAATATTCCCTGCCGCATCAGCGGAGCCCTCTCCGATTCCAAAATGATGGATTCCCAAGCGGCTTATGAATCAGCCATCACTCTGATGATGGCGCAGATGGCGGGCGGCAACTTCATCCTCCACAGCGCGGGCATCATCGACACATATAACTGCGTATCCTTCGAAAAGCTGATTATCGACAACGAAATTATCGGCTACATCAAGCGGATCGGCCGCGGAGTCGTTGTAAACGAGGACACTCTGGCCTACGGCGTCATCAAGGAGATCGGCCCGCAGAACGAGTTCCTGACCCACAAACATACCTACGACCACTTCAGAACGGAACTCTATATGCCTACCCTGAGCAATAGGGAAATATTCGATAAATGGCAGGCCAAAGGCAGCTTGCCGATAGAAAAGGTGGCCAACGCGAAGTGGAAGGACATCCTGGCCAAGTTCGATAAAACTGTGCTGTCCCCGGAAACGGACGCGGATTTAAAGAAATACGCCGAGAGTCATCGTTCATCGGCGGAGCGTCCAGGCTGCGCTTTTGCGTGTTGATAAATTTATAAGAGAGACATCCGCTTCAGTCAGCGCGCGTTCGTGAAAACGAGCGCGCGCTGGCAAAAAGTTTTGTCTATGTAATGCCGCTCGATTATTTGCATAAGGCCATTCATTTGCGGCGCGACCCATTTATTTTCATGGTAGAACATCTGGCACCACAGCTGCACACAACAGCCCTCCACAGGCAGCGGAACGAGCCTGTTGCTCTCGATGCTTTCCCGTATGACATATTCCGGAAGAAAAGAAATACCGGCTTGTCTGTGCAGCAGTTTGACGATGACCGCGGTGTTGTTGATCTCCAAAATCGGCGATATGTAGGCACCCTTTTTCACGGCTATTTCCTCCAATGTTTTGCGGTAAATACTGTTTCGCTCGGTTAAAATGAGCGGGTAACGCAATATATCCCCAAAACACAGCTCGCCCTTATCCGCGAGCGGATGTCCGGGATGAGTCACAAATACAATGTTTTCCGCGGAAATTATGCGATTGCATTTTTCTTCCGATATTTTTCGATCGAGCAGGAAGACGAAGTCCAGATCGTTGTGTTTTAGCATGCGGATAAGTTCATCGCCCGAAGCCGTTTTGGTCTCGACGGATACACGAGGAAATTTCTGGTTGAACAGCAAAATGCAGTCTTGCATGATCCATTCCACGAGAGACTCGATGATGCCTACCCTCAAACTGCCAATGATCTCCTCGGATTGCCTGCCAAGCAGCTTGGCCTTTTCCACTGTTTGCACTATCTGGTTGGCATATTCCATAAATTTATGACCGTTCGGTGTGATTATCACGCGTTTACCGATGCGCTCAAACAGGGACGCTCCAATTTCCTCCTCCAACTGCTGTATCTGCACCGATACCGTCGACTGTGCGTAGCCGAGCTTTTCCGCCGCGCGAGTGAAACTTTCATTTTCCGCCACGCACAAGAATGCCGCGATATTACGAAGTTCCACTATGCCACCTTCTCTCATTTGCGTCTTTGATAGATATCATTGATTTTGTTCATTTTACAAAAGATGAATTTTTTTATAGTATAACAACATTGACAAAGTTTTGCAAAATAGTGTAATAGTTCATATATTGGCAAAATTTTATGGCATCACAAATTAAATGAAAATACTCTGAAAAGGTGATGGGAGTCATGTATGAGGCTCAGAGAGGCGGACAGTTTCGATTATTCAACGACAGAGACGTAAGCGCTATCCACGAGGGCGTCGCCAGATTGCTGGAAGAGGTGGGAGTACAGGTTAAAAACAGGCAGGCGTTCGAAATTTTCGAGAAAAACGGCGCCGTCTGCGATCCAGTGACCGAGGTGGTCAAACTCCCTCGGGAAAAACTTGAAAAAATCATCGAGACCGCTCCGTCCAAAATCACTATATACGGCCGAGACGAAAGACACGACGCGGTACTCGAGAAAAACCGCGTACACTTCGGAACGGGAGGCACTGTTTTATTTGCCAACGATTTCGATACGGGGGAGAAGCGCGGGACAATCGTGAAGGATGTCCGGGACTTCGCCTGTCTCGCTGACGCGCTTGAAAATATAGCTTTCTACGTCATTCACACATACCCCACTGACGTGCCCGATGATGACGCCGACGCCAACCGTTTCTATTGGGCTCTGACCAACACGTCAAAACCGGTTATGGGCGGCATGTACACAATGAAGGGTTTAAAAGAAGCCATTCAGATCGCGGAGACGATCGCCGGCGGTGCCGATAAGCTGCGTGAACGGCCGTTCGCTTCTTTCATCACGCTTATGGTCAGTCCGCTTGTCATGGAGCCGCGTTACACCGATTTCCTGATCGAGGTGGCAAAAAAAGGACTTCCCATAGCGGTTCCGTCCGAGCCGTTGGCGGGCGCGACTTCTCCCGTCACCCTCGCCGGCACGATTGCGATCAACCTGGCAGAAAGCCTGATGGGAGTAGCGCTGGCGCAGATGATCACTCCGGGCTGTCCGGCGTTCATCGGCACTACGTCCAGTATCATGGATATGAAAACGGGCACTTACTGCGCCGGCGCGATCGAGTCATCCCTGATAAACGTGGGCATCGCTCAAATGGCCCAGTATTATGACCTGCCCCTTTATGCCACCGGGGGGCAGTCGGACTCCAAAGTGGTGGACGCGCAGGCGGGCTATGAAAGCGCGTGCCAGGCGATGGTGCTTGGGCTTTCCGGCGCGAATTGGATCCACGATTCCGTGGGACTGCTGGAAAACTGCACCACCGTATCATACGAAAAGACCGTCATCGACAATGAGATTCTCAGCAACGTTTTGCGAGTGGTGCGCGGCGTCGATGTAAACCCCGATACGCTTGCCATAGATGTGATCAAGGAAGTGGGCCCTGGAGGCAACTTTCTGGTGCACGAGCATACAGCCGAGCATTTCCGCGACGAATTCTACATTCCGACGGTTTCCGACAGATGGAACCGCGACGCATGGATCAAGAGCGGCAGCCTGGACGCCTTCGCCCGCGCCCACGAGATGGCAAAAAACATCCTCGGCAGCCACAGGACATCGCAGGTAGATCCGCACATAAAGGCGAAGATTCGCGAAACATTCCCCGGGATCAAGGGCGAAGACCTGCCATGATAAAAGCCGGTTTTTAATTTCATCAAGCGGGGTTTTGGTCTCGCCAGATGCGGTCACTTCAGCCGCAATACAAGGTCGGCGGTTCAGCCCGCCGGCTTTTAATCCATCGGCTTCTGGCCGGCGTAAGTTTAGTGAAGCATTTTTCGTAACTGAGTTGCGTTAGTTGTAAAATCATCCTAAAAACTAAATTAAAGGCTTGTTCCCAGAAACACATGCAAAAAACTCTGGCTCCGTCCGAACTCGGCAGGGGGCAAGTTTTTCAGTATACGTCACCGCATCCGCGCGTCCAATAAGCACAAATAATTTGTGCTCTTGGTTATCTTTTAATTTATATACAAAGAGGGAGGTTTTCATGGAGAACGCGACAACGAACTTTGTAATACTGGTCGGTTATCTTCTTTTTCTCGTCGCATTTGGAATGTATCAGGGTCGCAAGGCAAAGAGCGCCACGGACTACAACATGGGAGGGCGCAACGTTCCAGGTTGGGCGGCGGCTCTTTCCGAGCGCGCTACAGCCGAATCTGCCTGGTGTCTCGTGGGTTTTCCGGGATACGCATTCGCCTCCGGCATGGTTTCCGCATGGGTTGCCATTGGGCTGGCACTGGGGAACATTGTCGCCTGGACGGTTCTGGCGAATAAAATGAGACAGGAGGCCGACCGGTACGACGCTCAGACTTACGTTCACTGGATGGCACGGCGCCACGCCAACAGCCCCTCCGCCACCTCGCTTCGTCTCGCCGCCAGTTTTGTGGTCATCTTCCTCTTCGCTTTTTATGTCGAGGCCCAGTTGATAGGGGGAGGCAAAACGCTGAACACTCTCTTCGGGATTCCGGCATACGCCGGCGTACTGCTGACCGTGGCGGTAATAATCCCCTACACCATGTACGGTGGGTTTCAGAGCGTCGTATACACCGACTGCGTACAGTCCATACTCATGATATTCACCCTCATAGTGGCCCCTCTGTGGGGTATTCACTATATAAGCACAGCGCCTGACGTTTACGCGCCGAGCATCGGCGAGGCTCTGCGGATGGCGAGCGCTGAGCACCCGACCTGGACGGGAGGCCTCAAGGGCATTGCCGCCGGGTTTATGATAGCCAGCAATCTGGCGTGGTTCATCGCGTACCTTGGAGGGTGTCCTCACCTGACTGTCCGCTTCATGTCCATGAAAGACGAGGGCGCGTGGAAATTGGGCCGCAATATATCAATATTGTGGACGGTGCTCGGTTACGCGGGAGCGGTGACCATAGGGCTGGTCGGGCTGGCGATATTCGGGCCCGGAGGAGTGACGGACTCGGAACAGATAATGCCGATGGTGGTTCTGAGGATATTTCCGCCGGTGCTCGCCGCCGTATGCATCACCGGAGCCATCGCGGCGATGCTGTCTACGGCGGATTCGATGCTGATAGTGACGTCGTCGGAATTCACCGAAAATATACTGAAACCGATAATATTGAAAGGACGCGATATCGACCCGAAAAGCGAGATGCTGATATCGCGGATGGTGACATTAATCGTCGGGCTTTCCGCCGGTATATTGGCTTTCACGCTTCCCTCCGACATGGTATATACCATCGTCTCTTTCGCCTGGGGTGCCATGGGCAACCCGTTTGCGGTTGTGACCTGCTGTACGCTCTTCTGGAATCGGTACACAGGGCGGGCGGCTTTCTGGACTGTCATTTTCGGTTTCCTCGGAACGGTGCTCTGGCAGATATCACCGATGAACGCCACAGTGGACGCCCGCCTTGCGGGAGTCTTTCCCGCGATTTTCGCGGCGGTGTTCTTCACTCTGACTTCGAAACCGGACAGGAAACCGGCTTAATTGCCGTCGACATCGATAAAAACTCATGGGGGAGTGATTGACAAAATGCCGCTGATCGAACGACATCCTGTGCTGGATTTCGAGCATGGGGGCAAGGTGGAATTTACTTTTGACGGACGTACCATGGAGGGCGTGGTGCGTATTATCGAGAGAGGGATTGAAATATGAGCGCGGTGATAAAGGATGCCGAAGTGCTTGTAGTGGGAGGGGGAGCGGCGGCGTGGTCGGAGAGGCCGCCGGTAAAGCCTGTTAAAATATCCTTGATAGCGAGGGATTATACCGGAGGTGACGGCAAATGAGCTGGAAAAGAACAGCGGACGCCGTCGTCATAGGCGGCGGCATGATGGGAATGGCTACGGCATACTATCTTAAGAGGATTGGCGTAAACGACGTCGTCCTCGTCGAGGAGAATACTCCGGCCTCCGGTTCCACCGGCAGATGCGCCGCGTCGTTCCGGGCACAGTGGGGCGGAGCGCTCAACATCACGCTGGGCAAGGCGTGCATAGACAGGTTCGAGCATCTTGCGGAACATCTGGATATAAACCTCGACATTCAGCTCTATCAGAATGGATATCTGCTGGTGGCATACACCGAATCCCAGTTCGAGCAGTTCAAGAAGAACGTAGAGCTGCAAAATTCGATGGGGGTTCCGTCGAAATTGCTGAACCACGCGGAAGCTCTGGAAATATGCCCCGGTATCGAGATCGGCGACGCGGTCGGTTTTTCGTATTATAAACGGGACGGACACGCGGATCCCATGATAACGAACTTCGCTTATTACGAGGCGGCCCGCCGTATCGGCGTCAGGGTCGAAAAATTCACCAAAGCCACCGGTTTCAAGGTGGGCTTCGGACATGTCAAGGGAGTGGTTACGAATAAAGGGGAGGTGGACACCGATATCGTGGTGAACGCGGCCGGCCCGTGGGCCGGAAGGGTAGGGGCCTTAGCCGGCCTCAACATACCTGTCAAAGGCGAGCGGCACGAACTAATGGCCACGGAACCGGTGGATTTCGGGGTCTGCCCTACGATGTTGATGAGTTTCGAGCCCGATTATTACATCTTTCAGCGTCCTCACGGCTCCATACTGGCGGGATGCGGTCCTTCGAGATACAGGGCGGAGGCCGCTCCGTTCGACGATTACGCGCTCGGTGCGTCATGGAATTTCATGGAACACATGGCGGGACATGTTAATAAACTCATTCCCCGGGCGAGGGAGCTTCGTGTCGTACGTCAGTGGTCCGGGATGTACGACATAACGCCGGATCTTCAGCCAGTGATAGGAGAATCCGACGAATTGAAGGGCTTCTGGGTCAACGTGTCGGGAGCGCGTGGTTTTATGTTCGGGCCTGTCGCCGGCGAGATGGTGGCCGAGAAGATAGTGAACGGACATACGTCGCTTCCGATAGATGAGTTCCATTGGAGGCGCTATGCCGAGGGGAGATTTTTGGTCGAACCGTCGGTCGCGTAGACGGGAGATAGATACGTCGGAAGCCGCCAGGATGCCCGAAGTCGCCAAAATCATTCTGGCGGACGATCCGAAAGCGTCAGGCGGGACGAATATGACGAGCGTGCGTCACAGATCGAAACCGCTCACGCCAAACAGCTTTTCTCCGTTTTTCCACACAGACGCCGCAAACTTGTTCAGGCTCACGCCGCGCAGCTGCGCGATTTTTTCGTAAACATCGCGGACAAACGCCGGTTCGTTGCGCCTTCCGCGCATCCTTTGCGGGGGCAGGTACGGCGAATCGGTTTCGCAGAGGATGCGGTCGATTGGGACATAGGCCGCGGCTTCGTGCAGTTCCGACGACTTTGGGTAGGTGACCGGGCCGGCGAACGAAATGTAAAAACCCAAATCCAAAGCCCGCCGCGCGTCGTCTATGTTGCCGGAAAAACAGTGGATCACGCCGCCCGATAATTTCGGGTGGTTCGCTATGGCCGCCATCGCCTCTCCGTAAGCGTCGCCGGCGTCTCTCACGGGATCGTTTCTCAAATGAACGAGTATGGGCTTTTTCGCTCGTTCCGCCCATTCCAGCTGTGTCTCGAAAACAGCCCTCTGGACGTCCCTCGGGGAATTGTCGTAAAAGTAGTCGAGCCCTATTTCACCAATGGCCGCGACCTCGCGGTCCGCCGCCAATTTCTCAAACTCGTGCGGCAGACCGCCGCGAATCGAGTTGGCCTCGTGAGGATGCACGCCGGCGGAGGCAAAAAACGCGATGTCAGGGCGCTTGACCTCTCGGGCAATATTGATGACCTTGACGCTCGAACGAAGGTCGCACGCCGCCAGGAGCGCACGCCTCACCCCCGCTTCAGCCGCCCTCGTTAAGACGTCGTCGAAATTGTCACGGAACACTTCCATGTCGAGATGGCAGTGCGAGTCGAAAAGCCGTATTTCGTCGTTCTTGGCGTGTGTCATTTCAGTTCAGTGTACCGGAGCCCCGGTCGGGAAATTGTCGTCCACCGTCGCGAGCGATATGATTTCCCCCGTGCCGTCATCGGCCTCAGCCGCCAAAAGCATTCCGTTGCTCTCGATGCCGCGGAACTTCGCCGGTTTAAGATTGCAGAGGACGAGAATTTTTTTGCCGATCAGGTCATCTGGAGTGAAAAATTCTCTTATGCTTGACACTATCACGCGGCGCTCGAAACCGAGGTCGAGGTTGAGCTTGTAAAGTTTCTGGGCTTTTTCGACGGTCTCGACGCCCTCTATTTTCGCCACGCGTATCTCGAGTTTTTTGAAATCGTCTATTTCTATTTGGGGTTTGTGTTCCGCATCGAAAGACGCCGGCGGTTCTTTCCCGGCGGAATCGGGCGCTGGAACCGCCAGGCCGGCTTTCATCCGGGTGTCGTGACTCTCCTTCCATTTCGGTATGTCTATTCTTGGAAACAGCACTTCGCCCTTCTTCACTGTGACGTCCCCGGTCAGTTTTTCCCAGCTCCAGTCAGAGTAACGCTTGTCGGACACATTTTCCGCAAGGCCCAGCTGCGTCTGAATTCGTGCGGCGGTGTTCGGCATGAAGGGATGGACGAGCATCGCCACAAGCCTCAGAACCTCCCAGAGCGTCCGCAAAACCACGTCCAGCCTCTCGTCCGGGTCGTCCTTTCCGAGTTTCCACGGCTGCGTCTCGTCAATGTATTTGTTTCCCGCGCCGATGAGCGCCCAAAGCGTCTTCAATGCGCCGTCGACTGAAAAATCATCCATCCTGGCGTCCATATCCGAGAGTGTGGAGACGGCCAATTCGCGCAGCGTCGAGTCGATATCTCTCGAACGCGCGAAGACCGAAGCCGGCGGCAGTTTGGCGTCTCTGTATTTCTCTATCATCTGGAGCGTGCGGTTCAACAGGTTCCCCAAATCGTTCGCGAGATCAGCGTTGATGCGGTTCACAAGCGCCAATTCCGAAAAATCGCCGTCGTTGCCGAACGACACCTCGCGCAGGACAAAATAACGGAACGCGTCCGTGCCGTATATATCCACCATCTCGAACGGGTTCACCACGTTGCCCTTCGACTTTGACATCTTGTCGCCCTCGACTGTCCACCAGCCGTGGGCAAACACTCGGACGGGGGGATTGAGGCCCATCGCCATCAGCACGGCGGGCCATATCACCGAGTGAAACCTGATGATATCCTTGCCGACCACATGGCGCACGTGCGGCCAGCAAGTTTCCCATTTCGCGCCCTTCTCGGGATAATCCACAGCCGAAATGTAGTTGATGAGGGCGTCGAGCCAAACGTACACCGTATGGCGGTCATTGCCGGGAACCGGTATTCCCCATTTAAAGGTCGTGCGCGATACCGACAGGTCTTGAAGGCCGCTTCGGATGAAACTCATCACCTCATTGTAGCGCGCGCGGGGCATTATGGCGTCAGGGCGGGCTTCGTAATGCTCTATCAGGGCGCCTTGGTATTTGGAGAGGCGGAAAAAGTAACTCTCTTCCGACATGCGCGTCAAAGACCGTTTGCAGTCGGGACATATTTTGTCGTCGCTTACCTGCGCGTCGGGGAAATAGGTCTCGCAAGGCATACAGTACCAGCCTTCGTAAGTCCCCATGTAAATATCGCCGCTCTCGATGAGCTTTTCGAAAAAATACTGCGTCACCTTTATGTGGCGTTCCTCGGTGGTGCGTATGAAGTCGTCGTTCGAGATATCGAGCTTCTCCCACAGTTTTTTGAAGTTGATCACGACCTCGTCGCAAAGCTGTATGGGCGTCATGCCGCGTTTTTCTGCCGCCTGCTGTATCTTCTGCCCATGCTCGTCGGAGCCGGTCAGAAAACGCGTGTCGTCGCCGCGCATCCGATGCCAGCGCGCCAACGCGTCGCACGCTATGGTCGTGTACGCGTGCCCTATGTGGGGAACATCGTTTACGTAATATATCGGAGTGGTCAGATAAAATCCCTGTTTATTTTCTTTCTCGCTCATTTTCGGCGGCCTCCCGCGACAAGAATTTCTTCACCGTGTTGCGCGCTATGCCATAACTCTCAAACAGCACACTCGCGATTATTTTATCCCAAATTCCCTCTTTTTTCATAGCCGTCGCCAAAAACTTCCAGTCAGAGCGCTCTACGTCCGGTCTCGGAGAGCCGGCCCCTTCCACTACGAGTACCATCTCGCCTTTCAGCTCCCGCGTCCGCGAAACGAGGACGAGTTCCTCCAACATGCCGCGAACAGCCTCCTGATGGACTTTGCTGATCTCGCGAACCAGCGCCGCACGGCGCTCTCCGAGCGCGTGCAACGCCAAGTCCAGAAACGACGCGAGGTCATGAGGGGCAACGTAGAAAATCAAAGCGTCGCGAATGTCCGACAACTCCGACAGCGCCGACGCGACCTGCGAATCACTTCCGCCGACGAACCCGGCGAAGTGAAATCCGCGCGATACGATCCCCGACATCAACAACGCGGGCAGAAGCGCGTTCGCTCCCGGCAGTGCGTCAACCGGAAAACCGCCCTCTATGGCCGCCGCCGCCAAAATCTGCCCAGGATCGGATATTCCTGGAGTGCCGGCGTCCGACACCAGGGCGACGTTCTCCCCTCTCCCGAGGCGGTCGAGTATCTCGCCGGTGCGCGTCCGTTCGTTGTGCATGTGGTATGAGATCAAAGGCTTTCGGATGTCATAGCGGTTGAGCAGCTTGAGCGTGCGCCGCGTGTCCTCGCACGCTATGACGTCCGCGTTCCTCAAGGCTTCGAGCCCGCGCAGGGTCATGTCATCCAGATTCCCTACGGGCGTAGGCACGATTACGAGCGGCATTGACTTTGCTCTTCCAGCCTGTACGCCGCGAGCAGTTCCTTTGTATAATTTCCGTCCGCGCCGTAAATGAACAGCGGCGGTTCCACGACGAGGCCGTCCCCGGACGCGCGCTTTGCCTCGACCAGCGCCACGGAAGCGGCACGGTCGGGTTTTGGGTGTACGGCGCGCATCCTCTTTGGTTTCACGTTGTGTCGATGAAGCAGGCAAAAAAGTTCGCCGAGCCTCTTGGCCCTCATCACGAGAAAAAATTTCCCCCCGTTTCGAAGAAGGTACTTCGCGCAGATGACAACATCCGCCAGTGTGCACTGTTCCCCGTGCATCGCCGTCGCCATAGCGGCGGTCGGGCTCGGTCTGCTCGACCCAGGCTCGTCATATGGCGGGTTCATTACCACGGCGTCGTAGGATTCAGCCGCGAAATTGCGTCGGTATTCCCGAAGGTCCGAGACCGAAAAAGAGACGCGTCCTTCCATGCAGTTCAACTGTGCGTTACGTAACGCTAACTCCACAAGCGAACCGTTAATGTCTATCCCTTCGAAGACCGCATCCGGCGCTCGGCGCGCCATTATCATGCTGACTGCTCCATGCGCGCACCCCAGCTCCATGACCCGCACGCGTCCTCTGACGCGCGCGAAGTGCGCCAGCAGCACGGTGTCGACGCTCACGCGCGGCCCGCGTCCATCAGGCGGCTGGTGAAGTTTTATCTCGCCGTATAATATATCCGTGGGCTCAGACTCCATCGAGCAAGGATTATAACTCATCTTCAAGCATCTCCCTGGGCACACATCTTACGATACTAAGGCAGGCTGCGCCCGCAACCCAAATTTTTGTGTTTTATTGGTGAAATATGTCCGTAAGGTACTAATCCTCAATCCACTCGTGTGGCGTCGTACACCCGGTTTCAATTTTCTTAACCCTGCGGCTCATTTCAGCGAGACATGCTTCACCCGTCAACGGCTCGCCAATAAGCGCAACCTCAAAAGGCAGTTTTTTATCCCTGACTACTCTGCGGGCAAACATATTTATGGCGGTATTCGTGTTCATTCCCACGGCGTTACAGAAATTATCAAGCTGTTCTTTGATGTCGGCATCCATGCGAATACTGAACGTGGTCGTGTTTGGCATATTATCTCCCTCCCTCTTTTTAACTTATTGTGCCACAATAGGTATTAGAGGTCAATACGAGCGAGATGGCAATCTGTCAATACAAGGAGCGGCACGTTGTGGAGTGTTTCTTCAACAATATGAGTAAAAAGACACCTGTTGGTATAATGTGTATCATGGATAATCGTGATATATTTTAAATAAAGATGGCTATAATTCTAAACGCATTCAAGAAAAGTTCGTCGATGATAACATAACGTAATGGAAAAATATGGTTCTGAGCAAAATAAATATGCCCTTCACTCTTGCAATATTGAGATTTATTAGGTAGTATACATTTCACGAGGAAAAATTATTCTTTCGGTCAAAACATGATATATTCGCGTCTCTTCTATTTATGAGGAGTGCGCGTTTATTGCGTGGCAGGCAACATGTATCAAAACAAGGAGGAGCGATTATGGGAGAGAAATTCGCGGAAAAAGACCTGGTCAAGCTCGATGGAGTGTTGGCCGACCTGGGGAGTCAAAAGGGAACGTTGATTCCCGTCCTTCAAAAAGCGCAGGAAATATTTGGGTACCTGCCGAGAGAGGTTCTTGTTCGAATCAGTGAAAAGATCAAAGTTCCTATCAGCCAAATTTACGGGGTGGTCACTTTTTACGCGCAGTTCCATCTCATGCCGCGAGGGAAGAATATAGTCCGTTCCTGTCAGGGTACCGCTTGCCACGTCAGAGGAGCCAAGGGCATACTGGCCGAATTGAGGAGACAGCTTGGGCTCGGAGAGGAGGAGAGCACCACGAAAGACCTCGGTTTCACGCTTGAGACCGTCGCCTGCATAGGCTGCTGCGGGCTTGCTCCGGTTTTGATGGTAAACGACGAGACGCACGGCCGTCTTGTTCCCGACGCGATAAAGGGCATTCTTGATCAATATAGGTAATAAAAGCAAGCGGCAAGGATCATTAGAAGGAGGCTGTTTGGGATGGCTATAAAAAGTTTGGACGATCTTCGCAAGATCAAGGAAAGCGCAAAGCAGGCTACGAGCGCACGCCATGAGAGCGGGACGCAGGTGATAGTGGGGATGGGTACTTGCGGCATTGCCGCCGGCGCACGCACGATAATGACGGCGATATTGGACGAGATATCCAAACGCGGACTTCAAAACGTATCCGTGATGCAGACCGGATGTATCGGCATGTGCCAGAAGGAACCGCTCGTCGATATAGTGCGTCCCGGAGAGCCCAGAGTCACATACGGAAATGTGAAGCCCGAGGACGTGCCGAGGATTATCTCGGAACATCTGGTCAACGGGCGCATATTGAGCGACCTGGTCGTCGCCAAAATTTGAACGTAATCATCAAGATAGGGAAACGGGAGGAATAAAAAATGGAGAAGCTCGCAAGAGCCCACGTTCTTTGCTGCGGCGGCACCGGCTGCTCTTCGTCCGGATCGAAGGAAATCATTCCCGCGTTCAAGGAGAAATTGGCCGCGCGCGGCATGTCGGACGAGGTAAAAGTCGTCGAGACCGGCTGTCACGGTCTGTGCGAACTGGGGCCGCTCGTGATAGTTTATCCCGAGGGCGTGTTTTATACCAAGGTGAAAGTCTCGGATGTCGACGAAATAGTGGAGACCCATCTCATAAAGGGACGCGTGATCGAAAGATTGCTTTTCAGAGAGCCGGCGACGCTCGCGAGCGTGCCCGACTACGACGACATCGCGTTTTACAAGAAGCAGCACCGTTACGCTCTGGTAAATTGCGGACACATCAACCCGGAGTCCATGGAGGAATACATAGGCGCGGAGGGTTACGAGGGTCTGGCTAAGGCTCTTTCGATGACGCCCGAGGACGTGATCGCCGAGGTCAAGAAGTCGGGACTGCGCGGACGCGGCGGCGGTGGATTCCCTACTGGCAATAAATGGCAGTTCACCAGAAACGCGGCTGGGGACAAGAAATATGTCATATGCAACGCGGACGAGGGCGACCCCGGCGCTTTCATGGACCGCTCCGTCCTGGAGGGGGACCCGCACAGAGTGCTCGAAGGCATGATAATCTGCGGATACGCCGTGGGCGCTGACGAAGGGTATATCTACTGCCGCGCGGAATACCCGCTCGCGATAAGACGCCTGCAGGGCGCGATAAAGCAGGCGATGGATGCGGGGCTTCTAGGTGAAAATATTTTGGGAAGCGGCTTTAGTTTCACTATTCACATCAAGGAAGGCGCGGGCGCTTTTGTATGCGGCGAGGAAACGGCTCTCATCGCTTCTATCGAAGGACGCCGCGGAATGCCGCGCCCGCGTCCGCCGTTCCCGGCCAACTCGGGCTTGTGGGGCAAGCCGAGCAACATCAACAATGTCGAGACATTCGCCAATATCCCGTCGATAATGCGTGACGGGGGCGACTACTTCGCCTCGCAGGGCACCGAGACAAGCAAGGGCACCAAGGTGTTCGCACTGACCGGCAAGATCAACAACACGGGACTGGCCGAAGTGCCGATGGGGATAACGATGCGCGAGATCATCTACGACATCGGCGGCGGCATCCCGAACGGAAAAAAGTTCAAGGCGGTTCAGATAGGCGGGCCGTCAGGCGGCTGTCTTCCGGAACAGCTGCTCGATCTCGCGATCGACTACGAATCGCTCACCAAGGCCGGTGCCATGATGGGTTCCGGCGGCCTCGTCGTCATGGACGAGACGACCTGCATGGTGGACGTGGCACGTTATTTCCTCAATTTCACTCAGGACGAGTCGTGCGGGAAGTGTACCCCCTGCCGCGAGGGCACGAAACGGATGCTCGAAATTCTGAACCGGATATGCGACGGCAAGGGCACCGAGGAAGACATCCCCCTTCTCGAATCCCTCGCTAAATCCATAAAAGCCGGTTCTCTCTGCGCCCTTGGCCAGACTGCTCCCAACCCGGTACTTTCCACTCTCAATTTCTTTCGTAACGAATACGAAGCGCACATAAGGGATCACAAGTGTCCGGCCGGAGTTTGCACTGCTTTCCTTGGTTACACGATAACAGACAACTGCCGCGGATGCGGGCTCTGCAAGAAGGCCTGTCCCGTGGAGGCCATATCTGGCGAGGTCAAGGCCAAGCACGTCATCGATCCCGAAAAGTGCATCAAGTGCGGCGCTTGCCAGGCTAAATGCCCGTTCAAGGCGATCGATAAGGGATAAACCGGGAAGGAGAATACATTATGTCCAGTGTCAGCGAAACGACCATAAAAATGACGATAAACGGGCAGGACGTGACCGCTCCGAAGAGCTACACCATACTTCAGGCCGCGCGTCTGATCGGCCTGGATATTCCGCACCTCTGCTATCACCCTGAACTTGCCCGGGAGGGCAACTGCCGCGTATGTCTCGTGGAGGTTGAAGGCGCGCGGTCGCTCGTGGCGAGCTGTGTGTATCCCGTGGGCGAAGGCATGAAAGTTCATACGAACAGCCCCTCGGTCATGGAAACCCGCAAGACCGTCGTGGAACTCATGCTCGCGAACCATCCGCGGGATTGCCTCTTCTGCGTCAAAAACCAGCACTGCGAATTGCAGCAAATCGCGGCCGACCTCGGGATCAGGAAAGTCCGTTTCCAGGGGGAAAAGCGCGAGGCCAAAAAAGACGAGTCGAACCCATCGATCGTCCGCGACCCCGAAAAGTGCATCCTCTGCACGCGGTGCGTGAGAGCATGTTCCGAGCGCCAAGGCCTCGATATATTCAGCTCAGTGAACAGGGGTTTCAAAAGCATCGTCGAACCGGCCTTCGGCCTCGGCCTCGATGAGGTCGCGTGTTCGTACTGCGGACAGTGCACCACGGTATGTCCGACGGCGGCTCTCACCGAGAAGGACGACACGCAGCTCGTGTGGGACGCGATATCTGACCCCGATAAATTCGTGGTCGTCCAGACCGCGCCCTCGGTGAGGATTGGCCTTGGCGAGGAGTTCGGCCTCAAATCCGGCTCCATCGTCACCGGAAAGATGGTCGCGGCCCTGCGCAGGCTGGGCTTCGACAGGGTGTTCGACACCGACTTCGCCGCCGATCAGACGATCATGGAGGAGGCGCACGAGCTGCTTCACCGCATCAAGACCGGCGGAGTCCTTCCGATGGCGACTTCGTGCTCGCCCGGATGGATAAACTTTGTCGAGACGATGCACCCCGAGTTCATCCCTCACCTTTCCACCGCTAAATCCCCGCAGGGGATGTTCGGCGCCACGGTGAAGACGTATTTCGCCGAGAGGGCCGCAATAGACCCGGCAAAGATAGTGTCGGTGTCCGTGATGCCCTGCACCGCCAAAAAGTGGGAGGCCAAACGCCCCCAGCTTTGCGACAGCGGTTTCCGCGATGTCGATATAGTCATCACGACGAGGGAATTCGCGCGCATGATAAAGCAGGTCGGTCTGGATTTCATGAACCTTCCCGAGGAAGATTTCGACTCGCCGATGGGAATATCGACCGGGGCCGCGCAGATATTCGGCGCTACGGGCGGCGTCATGGAGGCGGCTTTGCGCACGGCGTACGAGAAATACACGGGTAAGGAACTCGAGAACCTCGATTTTATCGCCGTTCGTGGGTTGGACGGCATAAAAGAAGCGTCGGTGGACATGGGAGGCGGGGTTGTCATCAAGGTAGCGGTCGCCCACACGCTTCGCAACGCCGAAAAGCTCGTGCAGAAAACCCTTGCCGGAGAGGCTGATTATCACTTCTTCGAAGTCATGGCGTGTCCAGGCGGATGCCTTGGCGGCGGCGGGCAGCCGTATCCGACCGACAGGGAGATCAGGCAGGCACGAATAGACGCGATCTACGACGCGGACGCGCACATGAAATACCGCAAATCGCATGAAAATCCGGCGATAATAGAGCTGTACGACACGTGGATGGGACAGCCCTTGGGCGAACGCGCGCACCATCTGCTTCACACCCACTTCACCCCATGGGGAGAGCGCTTGAAGTAAAGCGTCCGGCAAAAAAGATATTTCGCGCGAGCGGGGCCGTTATTTTTCGCGGCCCCGTTTTTTTCGCGAAAATGCCGTTCGGCGAATTCGCAAAATCACAACAGAAAATTGGATGAAATGATGTAGTATATACCGCAAGATGATATCCGTGCTGCGATAGCCGACGTCATCAAGGGAGAATGCGCATATGAAGAAACTCAAAATCTACCTTGACACAAGTGTTATAAGCCACCTTGACGCTTTATATGCAGAGTTGGGAGGTTTGTCTCCGAAGAGCGGAAGCGGCGCGCCGTGCCATAGAAGAATTACGTTGCAAAAGAACGGCACAATCCGCATAAACGAAAGGAGCGAAGAGACGCCGTTCTCGACAAGATATGGAAAAAAAAGCTGAGCTTGTGATAAAAAACGCCACGGAGCTGCTGACGTGCCGCGACGATTCACCCGACCTGATAGGTCTTGTGAAAAACGGATGGGTCGCCGCCGATGGAGGAAAAATCATCGCCGCCGGAGGAGCGGAATCGGTCGAGCCGCTGATCTCCGGCTCCACGCAGGTCATCGACGCGTCAGGCAAGGTCGTCGCGCCCGGATTCGTCGACAGTCACACTCACGTCGTATTCGGAGGCGGCAGGGTCGGCGAGTATTTCGCCAGGATAGGGAAACTCTCACAGGAAGAGATAAAGCGCCGCGGCATAAAGACCGGAATCTTGACCACGCTCGAACTGACCAGGGAACATTCTCTCGAAGAACTTTACGACGAGACCGCCTTGCGCGTGCGCGACATGATCATTTCCGGAACGACCACAGTTGAGAGCAAGAGCGGTTACGGGCTCGACAGAGATACGGAGTTGAAGCAGCTCGAAGTGAACCGTCTGTTGGAAAAACGCCTTCCCGTGAGCGTGGTCTCGACGTTCCTGGGCGGCCACGGCTGGCCGAGCGATATGGACAAAGGAAAATACATGGATTTTCTGATAAACGAGATGATCCCCTTCGTTGGCGGTTCCGGTCTCGCCGAATTCTGCGACGCCTGGTGCGACGAAGGGTATTATACCGCCCAAGAGTGCGGGCTCATACTGGAAGCGGGAATAAAATCCGGCATGAAGCCCAAACTGCACGAAGGAGGCTATTCGTACATCGGAGGGGCGGAAGTCGCCGCCGACTTGAAAGCCGTCTCCGCGGATCATCTGAACTACGATCCCAGAAAATCCCTGCGCCGTCTCGCCGAGGCCGGAACCGTTGGGGCGCCGCTGCCGGGGATAGATTTTGCTGTGAGGCACGAAAGACCGTTCGACCCCGCCCCGATGATAGAGGAAGGGCTCGAACTTGCGATAGCCACGAATTGCTGCCCCGGATGTTGGTGCACGTCGATGCCGTTCATAATAATTTTGGCCTGCCGAAATCACGGCATGTCGTCCGAACGGGCGATAAGGGCCGCAACAATCGGCGGGGCCAAGGCGCTCGCCAGGCAGGATTCGATCGGCTCAATCGAGCCGGGCAAAGACGCCGACATACAGATATGGAATCTCGACCGTCACGAGGATATCGCGTATCACTATACGACGAACCCCGTCGAGACGGTGATCAAAGGCGGCCGTATAGCGGCCGCAAACGCAAGAAAATAAAGACATTTGGGGCCCCCCAAACCCCGGCAGGAAGCGAACGCCCCGCACCCTCATGAAAAGGGTCAAGGGGTGAGCCCCTTGCGGGGTTCGGGGCAGCGCCCCGAGGTTTTGATCGGAGGCACTAAAATATGAAAAAGATAATGTTGTGCGAGTTGAACGTGAGCGAAGGCAGAGACGAAGCGAAAATAGAGGAGATGAGACGCGCACTTTCGGAAACGGATGGGATTGCCGTCATCGAGATAAATTCCGATGCCGACCACAACAGGAGCGTTTTTTCGTGGATCGGCTCGCCCGAGGCCGTCCTCGAAGGAGCAAAGAATACGTCTCGCAAGGCGATAGAGCTTATAGACATGAGCGCGCATCATGGAAGCCACCCGCGCATGGGGGCGGTCGACGTCGCCCCGTTCGTTCCCATCAGGGGAGTGGTACTCGATGAAGCGCTCGACGTCGCGCGCGAATACGGCAAATTTTTGGGTGAATTGGGAGTGCCGGTATTTTATTACGAGGAAGCAGCGACCCGGCCTGACCGAAAAAATCTGGCTGACATCAGAAAAGGCCAATACGAGGCGCTGCCTGAGAAGATGAAAGATGAAGCGTGGCGTCCAGACGAAGGTCCCTTCGAGTTTGTGCCGAAATCAGGTGCTACCGTCACTGGCGTCCGTTTTCCCCTGATAGCTTTCAACGTGAACCTCAGGACGAACGATCTGTCGGTTGGCAAAGAGATAGCCAAAAGGATGAGATTTTCGAGCGGAGGATTGAGATACTGCCGCGCGATAGCCCTGGAACTCAAGGAAAAAGGGATGATACAGGTTTCGATGAACTTGACTAATTACGAAAAAACGTCGATACCTCTAGCCTTCGACCTGGTCAAGTCGCTTGCGGACAATTACGGCGTCGGCATTGCGGAAAGCGAGCTGGTGGGACCGATCCCGCTTGCCTCGCTTGAGGAAGTGGTGCGCCATTGCCTGCGCGTGCGCTCCTTCACGGCGGAACAAGTGATCGAAAATCATCTGCTGGAAGACGGAGCTTAGCCGGATATTATCGCTCCGAGCACATATTATTTGCTCATTGATAAGATACGGAAACTGATGGAGTGATATCGGGTGATTAACAAACTTGAGTGACGGCTGCCGGAGTTTGGCGCGTTTGCCCTGTGTGGAAGTCTTCTTGTGTTATTTATTTTCCCATTTTATCCAGCGTTCCGTAAAACTCCGTCCTTCAGGGCGGAGATATAAGGAACATCCGCCGAAGGCGGATAAGGTTTTGCTTTTTTGCTCTCCATAAGTGTCCTCCTTGTGCTAAAATAGTTTTGCCGACATAGGGTAAAATCCTGCGGCGTTGTACCTTGAAAACTGGATATAGGCGGTTGTCCGGGGAAGTCCCGGATGTAAAATATCCAACGCTCAAACGAAAACCATAGTTTTTTGCTTTTTTCCTCTTTTCGTAGAGTGGGGGCATCCACTCTTAGGGTAGAAGATGTAAGACCGGCT
>JAITRO010000046.1 GCA_031288335.1 Synergistaceae bacterium
GACAGCGAAGAGCCGACCATGCGGAACTCGAACTTGTTCCCCGTGAACGCGAACGGCGAAGTCCTGTTGCGGTCCGTCGTATCCTTCGGGAAATTCGGCAGGACGTCGGCCCCGAGATCGAAGGTTGCCCGCGTCTTAGTCTCGACCTTCTCCCCGCTCTTGACGCCCTCAAGGATCTCCGTCAACTCCTCTCCGAGGAAAATGGATATGATCGCCGGAGGCGCTTCGGCCTTGCCGAGCCTGTGATCGTTGGCCGCCGTCGCGACGGACATGCGCAACAGATCCTGATGCTCGTCCACGGCCTTGATGACCGCGCTGAGGAAGAGGAGGAACCTCGCATTGTCCGACGGCGTCTTGCCGGGATCGAGCAGGTTCTCTCCCGACGAAGTGGAGATGGACCAGTTCAGATGCTTGCCGCTACCGTTGACGCCCGCGAAAGGCTTCTCGTTCGTCAGCGCGACGAGATCGTGCCGAGGCGCCACGGCCTTCAGGGTTTCCATGATGAGTTGATTGTGGTCCGTCGCGGCGTTCGCGCTCTCGTATATCGCCGCCACCTCGTGCTGCGACGGCGCCACCTCGTTGTGCCTCGTCTTGCTCGCGATGCCGAGGGACCAGAGCGTCTCATCGAGTTCCTCCATGAACTCGAGCACCCGCGGCTTGATGACGCCGAAGTAATGGTCGTCGAGATCCTGTCCCTTCGGCGGCGCGGCCCCGTAGAGCGTGCGCCCCGCATAGACGAGGTCGGGCCGCGCCTCGTACATCGACTCGTCTATAAGAAAATATTCCTGCTCAGCCCCGATATTCGGGAGGACGTCGACGTCGTCCGCGGGGTCGAAGAGCTTGAGAATGCGATTGCCCTGCTTCGACAGCGCCTGCATGGAGCGCAGCAAAGGCGTCTTTTTGTCGAGCGCCTCGCCGCTGTACGAGACGAAAGCCGTGGGCACGTAGAGGATCGTATCCTTGACGAAAGCGTAGGAAGTCGGATCCCATGTCGTGTAGCCACGCGCCTCGTAGGTCGCCCGGATGCCGCCCGACGGAAAGCTTGAAGCGTCCGGCTCGCCGCGCACGAGTTCCTTCCCGGAGAACTCAAGCACGAGATCGCCGTCGGCCGCGACATCGATGAACGCGTCGTGCTTCTCTGCCGTCACGCCCGTCATCGGCTGGAACCAATGCGTGAAATGCGTCGCCCCCTGTTCGAGCGCCCATTCCTTCATCGCGCCGGCGATCGTGTCCGCATGGGCCGGATCGACCGCCGTGCGGCTGTCGATGCTCTCCTTGACGGACAGATAGACGTCCTCCGGCAATCTTTCCTTCATGACCTGCTGGGTGAACACCCGGCTTGCGTAGTCAACGTTCAAATCGAACATGGGGGCCTCCTTTTCTTACCTGTTCATGATGCGACAAAATCATTTTATACCGCCCCGGCGAGACTGTCAACCAAATTGTGTTATTCAATTCTGAATTGTCAGAGTTTTTGCGCAATAGTTCGTATCGCCTCCTTTCGTCTTACCGGCACGCCAAAGATTACAATAAGGGAAGTAAACATAAGTGGGGCCGATGAAAGAGACGATGACGAGAGATAAGTGTTAGAAAAGGAGGGCGCACCCCGAAAACAAAATATAGCGGTAAAGACGCCGGGACAAACTCAGAAGCCGCCAAAAACCCTGCGATCTCCCCCGAATCACCCCACTTGATTTCGCGGCTACGCAGCGTCGGCGGATTGGCCCTGTTGCGCTCCATCGCCATCGCTTATAATTCCTCGATGTCTTTTTCGGGGAACGCGACGACCGGCCTACATCAAAAAGACACCTTTTATCGGCGCCTATGTTTAGATAGTTTTTGAGACAAAATCATTTTTGCTTGATACTGGTGCTCTATCCCCTGAGCTATGCGGGCTCGTTATTTGATTTTGTCTCTCACGCCCTCTCCCAAACCTGTATCAGTCTTGCGCTGACGAAATATCATTAATAATAAATGCTACCATTTTTATAAGTTTTGTCGATCTCCGTAGACAGACATAGGTTCGCCCGTGAAAGCGCTCGAAATCATGAAAGGCATTATCTATGCTTGAAAGGTATCGAGGTTTATTGCTTCCTAGTTTCCACGCAGAAGATAATCTGAAGCTGTCTATGACCGCAATTATTGAAACTACAATCGTGATTACTGCCAGCGCAAGGGGTATTGTCCAAGTTGTCAAACAAATAACAGTTGCACTAAAATTCAAAATACTACTGATTCGACTCAATATATTATGAGTATTTCTATAAATGCTTTTCTGTAAAATATCGATGAAGACTACAGTCGCATGAAAAATGATAATAAAGAAAAACAAACATATGAAAAGCCCTGATCGGGAAATAATAGGCCAAAATACATAAGCCATCACGGAAAAAAGAAAGTAGTCGGCAACACGATCAATACATGCACCAAATTTCGTTTCTGAATTGAATAATCGTGCCAAATATCCATCCATGACGTCAATTACACGACAACTGATATAGACTCCGAGTACCATGTCAAGCTTGCTTGCATTAAATAGTATTAGAAAGGGAAGAATGATATTCAAGCATGTCAAAGAATTCGGCAACTTGAAACGATTTTTTTTAAACATCATAATCATTGCTTCTACTTCCATATCCAATCATATAATATAAGTTCAACTACACCACACAATGCGATTAGCACAAATAAGATTAAACCGTAGTTTTCGGCATACCATCTATTGGTGTTCCGTAGCAGCGAAAAATTCGTGAAGATATCGACTTTTTTATCATCTTCGTTGAACGCTTCCGATAAAGACTCTTCAATTACGAAAACCCGTAACATCGTATAATGTAATCTGGCTAGTTCCCCTTTCAATCCAAAAATCGCAAAAGTAGATAGGATGATGGGAATTAAAGGCGAATAATGAAGAAAAGAGTCCGTTACTATATCCTTATTAATAAAATGAGGCAAAGCAATCAGTATCAAATTTATTGCAAATAATTTGATATAATGCCCCCAGTATTGTGTTTGTTGATATTCGCGTTGCTGTTGCAATATTTTTAAAACATCAATCACTTCAGATAAACAAATCTTTGCTGTGTTTATTTCTTCTTTTAAAGACTGTATTCGGTTTTTTTTCTCTTCAACTACTTTTCCGTATTCAAATACATTTTTTCTCTTGTCTTGTCGATGTATAAGGGAGAAAAATAGGATTCCGCTTATGAAGACAAGAATAATAAACAACAGTCCTATCAACTGTATCGCAACATCTTGATTAAATAACTTCGTGAGTTCTTTCATGAAGAAATTATAAAATTTAGTAAATGTACACCAAAGGATAAGAATTAAAAAACAAACAGCACAGATTTTCAGGATATTTCTTTTCATTGCTATGAACATATCATATCTGGTATGAGTGGCGATTTTAATACTTTATGTATATTATACAAAACTGCTATGCAGTAGCACAACCTTTCCGGCACATCTGTAATGCCAACGTAAATACATATCTCATCGCATAATTTCATTCCATAAAACCCCTCGCGCTTTTTCCAGTTCGTATCCCTCCATATCTGCCTTTCAATATCATATCAGACCGAGCGACTTTTTCGCGAGGTGCTCACAGTCGCCAAGGTGCGTCCGAAGCTGAAGGTACGTCGCGAGGATGAGCCGGGGGCAGAGTATGTCCCTTGACGAATCGGCTCCCGTCGTGACTCCCTCGCAGTCGTAACTTCCGAACGTGGAATAAAACCAGTCCATCAGCCTGTCCGGGCATTCCGCCGCGTCGTCATGGTGTTTGATGCAGTAAAGGACGGCGATCGCTGCCATGAGCGCCCCGCAGCACACGCCGCTTCTGACGACGTGAAGACCACCCTCCGTGGATGCGAGTTCGTGTCCGTTCGTGTGGTACATGCGATCTTCCCCAGAGTGTCGCCATCGGATGATGGCCGGATATATGCCTTTTCGTCTTATAAGGAGCGGAGAGTTTTCCCTGTGTCCGCCGCGCCCTATATATTTACGTTTAGGAGGCGGGGTTTTGTTAAGGAGAAAGAGCGCCCGCCTCCGTTCAAAAGGGCTATGCTACTTCACCGTGACCGTCTTCTTCACTTTCTTCTTTCCGGCCTTGACCGTGATGGTCGCCTTACCCTTCTTCAGCGCGAACAGCTTCCCGGCCTTGTCCACCCTGATGACGCTGCCCTTCGACGATTTGAACGTCACCTTGACTCCCGTGGCCGTGGCCTTCTTCAACTTGATCTTCAGTTGGTACATCGCGCCGACCTTCATCTTCTTCGGGAACTTCGCCGTCACTTTCTTCAGTTTCGTCGCCTTCGGCACGACCGTGACC
>JAITRO010000063.1 GCA_031288335.1 Synergistaceae bacterium
ATAGTCCACGAAAGGGGCGGCCTGGTCTACGGCGACGGCGCGAACCTGAACGCGCTGATGGGATACGCCGACATCGAAAAGATGGGGATAGATGCCCTGCACATCAACGTCCACAAGACGCTGTCGACGCCCCACGGCGGCGGCGGCCCCGGGGCGGGCCCCGTGGTGGTGCGCGACGTTCTGGAGCCCTTTCTCCCTGTGCCCAGGATCCGTGAAAACGGCGAAAGATACGAGCTGGCCTTCGATTTTCCGCTGTCGATAGGCCGCCTTCACGCCTTCTTAGGGAACTTCGCTGTATTGGCCCGCGCTTTGGCTTACACGCGGACGCTGGGCAGGGATTTAAAGGCAGTGACGGAAACGGCTGTGTTGAACGCCAACTACGTCAAGGCCGCCTTGAAGGACACATACAACCTGCCATTCCCTCAACCAAGCATGCACGAATGCGTATTCAACGACGCGTCGCAGCGCAAGTCCGGCATCACCACGCTCGATATAGCGAAGCGCCTGATCGACTTCGGCTACCATCCCCCGACGATCTACTTCCCATTGACAGTCGAGAACGCCCTGATGATAGAGCCCACGGAATCGGAGTCGAAAGCGGAAATGGACGGATTCATCGAAGCGATGAAAATAATAGCCGAAGAATCGGCGGCGAACCCCGACGTAGTAAAAGATACCCCGAAAAACACCTTTATCTCAAGACCGGACGAGGTGAGAGCCGCGCGCCGGTTGATACTGCGCGGGGAAACTTCGAAACGTTAGCTGGTAAGGCTGCGTCATCGCGCGGGTTAAAATTCAGGGGCTCGCGCGGAATTCAAAACGAGTCGCAGCGATTCCGGCGATAGGACTGTGGTCACTCCGGGGAAGCGCGACAGTTCTTCGGTTCTTTGCAGGTCGATGGGTCTGGGGCGTATTTTTATCTTTCTGCCGGAGATCGTGGTCGATTCCATCTCGGGTTTTGCGTCCGTTGGCAGGATTATTATCGGTACGCCGCTCTTGCCGGCTTGAGCGAAAAAATTGGACGCCAGCGAATCGGCAACGCCGAGGACGCATTTCGCGACCGTGTTGGCGGTGGCGGGCGCTATGACCAGCGCGTCGTATCGTCCGCCCGCAAAATATATCGCGCTGCCGGAGCTGAAATCGTTCTCCCGGAAGGTATTTTCGACGCAGGCCTCCAGCTTCTTGAAAAGGCCGTATTTTGCGGCGACCTCCGCTCCGGCGCGCGTGAAATACAGGTCGACCCGCACGCTCCGCAAGGACGCGAGTACGTCCGCGGTCTCATCCAGAAAATGCCCAGCGCCGGTCGCCACCCAGCAGATTTTTTTAAACATGCCGGCGGACGGTCACTGAAGGAGGCTGTCGAGCCAGGATTCGAGCGACGAAGCGCGCGCGCGGCTCACGGATGCGCGCTTCGTCTTCCCCTCCAGCTCGTCCCGCATATTGCCCAATAGGCCGCACCGCTCCGCATATGCACAATGCGCGTGGATGCTCTCGAAATTCTCCTGGCGCGCCAGCACGAAGGTGTCGTCCGCGAGGTGAGCGAAATTGACGGAGACGCCCCTTATCATCTCCCTCACGACGTCCTCGGCAAATCTCGGTCTCGAATGAGCGCGGTTCACTACGTGGAGTTCGTCGGGGCGCTTAAGGAGTTCGTAAATCTCGGAACTCATCGACCCCTCGGCTATCTCGGCCAGTTCCTCTGCGCGTATCGGGGTCTGCGTTCCTATGAGAAGAGTAGCCTTTCCCCTCTGGTTATGTGACGCGAAAGTGACCAGGGACGATATCTCGTCCACCTGTTCGCGGCTGTAGCCGGCGACGGCAAGGGCCTCGCGGTTTTGCTCGGTCACCATCTCCATTGCGCAGGGGCATACGGTGAGGCCCGTTGCCTCAACCCCGATGACCCTTCCTGAGAGACGTCCGTCGCTGACGGCGATCCCTACGAACGTGTAAAGGTCTTCCACCTCGGCCCTCGATATCGGCGCACGGCGCTTCATCGGGAACTGGGCCCGAATGCGTATTTCCGCCCGCTCGGTTCCCTGGGTGCGTGCTATCGCTAACGCCATGCGTTCCCCCAACGTCTCGATATCCGGCGCGCTTTCCGACGCCATGGAGGATGCCACGTCCTCTATGTTCTCGATGAAACGCGACATGTGCACGCCCGAGCGCTCGGACGAAAGCCGCGCGAACATGTCCATCTCGGCAAAAAAGAGCGCGTTGCCGCGCCCCGGGCCGCGTTTCAGCCGGAGCATCCTTTTCAGACCGGTGACCCCGACGCGCGTCAGTTCCACGCGCGTGTCCGGCGCGCTGTTCTGTATGTCGTTTCCCAAATTATATCTCTTCGCCGAGGCGGCCATCCGCGCATTCCCCCTCTCCGTTTTTCAGCACGCTTATGTTATCATGTAAAAATGTACTTTTGGAGGGTTTGGATGATATGAAGGGATTTTACATTGTACTGCCTCTCGCCATGGTCATTCTGCTGGGAATGGCGCTCAGGGCGAAGGGTTTTTTCTCCGCGGACGACAAAGATCGGCTGGCTCGCCTGCTTTACTGGGTAGTGCTGCCCGTGATGTTTTTAAGAACCACGTATCTTGCGGGCGACTCCATAATTTTGCATTCCAATCTCGCCGTGGCCGCATACGCGGCTATAGCGTTCACCCCGGCGGCCGCTTTCGTCATAGCGTCCGCGCTCACACACAGGGGCGACAGGATGCGCCAGGCCATATCGGCGATGGCGGCCGGCAGGTCGAACAACGTGTATCTGGGCATACCGGCTTGCTTGCTCGCGCTGGGCCCCGAAGGAATGGAAGCGGCATCCCTGTATGTGGCGCTCACCGTGCCCGGGTATCAAATCGCCTCGATACTGTGCGGGGAAGCCGTGATGTCGGGCACAATAACGCGCGAATCGCTCGCGAGATGCGCGTCGCGCGTGGCGAAAAATCCTCTCGTGGTCTCGTGTGTGATCGGTTTCTTCGTGGCATTGCTGGAGATACCCGTCCCGGAGTTCATGCTGACGTCCATGAAGCTGGTGTCGGACATGGCGACCGGCCTGGCCCTGCTGGCCCTCGGGCTGAGCCTTGAAGTGAAAGGGCTTCTGCCAGCCTTTCGCGGAGCTTGGCACGACGCGTTGATAAAGCTCTTCCTCCATCCCGCTCTGACTTGGGCATTCCTGCTAATCTGGCCCGCCCCGGACATATTCTTCAAGTCCGCGGTCTTACTGGCTGCCATGCCCACTGCCGTTAACACGTTCATAATAGCTGGGGGAATGGGACTCGACGAAAAATACGCATGTGAAGTCGTGGCCTTGTCGACGGCGTTCTCCGCGCTGTCGATACCGGCGTGGATCGCCATTTTGGGGATCAGCTGACGTTTATCTTGAAAAATAAAATTCAAAATCTCGGGCTCCGCCCGAACCCGGCAGGGAGCTTGATCCCTGCACCCTCTTAAAGGAGGATCAAGGGGGCGGGCTCTCTTGGCGGGGTTCGGAAGCAGAGGCCTGGGATTCATGGCAAAAAGCGCAGCAACAGCCACATCATGAACAGAAAAACTACTATTCCCGCAATGGCCAGCAACGCGTCGAAACGTAAGAGAGATTTTCTCACGTTTGTTTCAGACAATGCCTTTCGCGACAAGACCTTTAACCTCACGCTTTCCGCGAGCTTGATGGCGCCCACGACTCCGTCAGACAATTTCAGGGAGATAACGATGGAACCCATCTCGCTGGCTTGAATCGCGATTATGTCGCCGGATATTACCCCATTGAAGTTAGGCAGCGCATTGACCATGAGGTCGAAGAATACCGAATCCTCTCTTAGCTTGCAGCAGATTATGTCTCCGACCGACAGTTCTCCCACCGCCACGCCGAGCACCGGATCCAATACCGGATCGCAGGAGATAACCACATCAGGCACGACGGCATCTTGTGACTCGTCCGCGGAGGTTTCGCCTTCTTCGGCCGGTTTTTCGCTGTTTTCCTGCTTGTTCTTATATTCCAGCGACGGTATCACGAGATAGAATTCATCTTGGCTCATTTCGGTCACTTCAAGAAACGAAATCACGTTGAGCGACATGACCGATGTGCAGAAGTAGGTTACCTTGTGCTCCAGACCTTTGGGATCGCTCAGGTTTTTCCAGCCTTGCAACAGCCTCGAGGTTCTGACATAATCCTTCAGGCCGTTCTCGTACCTCTCCATCTCCTCGCGGCCTTCCGCCCTCGGAGCTTCCAGCATCGCGTAAAGCGACGCGAATGGCGCTTCGGTGTCTATCGGGTCGCGCGAAAAGAGCGCGCCGTCATATTTGATATCCCACGAGTCCATCGCACACATGTAAAATCCATGCATCACTCCCCCCAACGCTTCCTTCGCTTCTACCCGGCACGTGACTACAACGCAGTTTGTACTTTTGTCATCGTACTCCATTTTCATTTCCTATCATCTCAAGATATAGTAAACCACAGCCAACGCTAATATGAATATTGCCACTCCCACCGCCCCGAACAAGAAATTAGCGGATAAATCGTGTATGCTCGTCGTGTTTTTCCTCGAACTCTCTTGATTCTGGGCCATTTTAACCCTGACCTTGCCCGGCACTTTCATCATTCCCGTCACGCCATCCGAGAGGGAGAGGTTTATGCTTGACGTTCCCAGCTCATTCAAAAATATTCCGTTCACCATGGCCGTGACTATCCCGTCGAAATTCACGATGTTGTTCGACAGCAGTTTGAACAAGATCGAATCGAACGGCAATTTAACCATCACCAGCTTCCCTATGTTGAGTTCGTTTGCCGCGATTCCTCTCACCGGGTCCAAAACCGGTTCGCACCTGATCACTATCTTCTCCAAGGTCTCTTCGCTATTTTTCGCGTCTTGCACGCTTTCGGCGATTTCTTCCTCTGGCTCAGGTTCCTCCTGCCCTTTTCTGGCGGACAATAAATCGGCTGATAACTTATTCTCTTCTTCGAAAAACTCGATGTCTTCCGCAGTCGCGTTGAAACACTCTATAAGCGACACAGCTTTGAGACGGAGCCTATCCAGGCAGTATCGGCTTATGGCTTGTTCGGCCTGTTTGATGTTATAATTTTTGGCGACGACGGTCAATGCGTCGCCGTGCTGAAGATACTCGGAAAGCGCCTCTTCATAATGTAATATTCCCTCGTCCCGTTCCGATTTCTGGTATTTGTCACGGAACACCGGCAGGAGATCGTGCCATGCTAAGGCTTTCAAGGATTCGTCACGGGAAAATATCACGTTCAGATATTTTATATCTTTGCGCGAGACCAATCCCAAAATGGAACCGTAAATGGCTCGGCCATTATCCTCGTCTTTCGCATCTATATATCCTTTAACTATCACGAGAACTCCCGTTCCAAAAGGTCCGAGATCCGTATCCATCGACGCTCCTCCAATTTCCCTGCCGTTGCAATACATACTACTCCATTATAAATGAATGATGATAGAATAGTTTGTTTCCAATAATAACCCGGCAATAATTCGGGGAGAGAAAGGCGGACTATGCCCTGTCGGCCGCAGAGAGATTACTTGGCTTTTTTGTGAGTCGCTAAAATTAGCGCGAGAGAGGGATGAGCGCTCTGATAAAATTTTTCCGATTCTCTGATAACACAAAATTTCTTCTGTCGATGTTTGTGCCGCTGTACGCGATACACTGCATGGAGCAGATTTATTTCATCTACGGGAACGTGCTCGGCTCGTACGGCCTGTCCCCACAAACCACAGGAAACATCCTGGGGGCGTTTTTCGGAGCCATCATGTCGGCGAGGCCGATGGGCGGATGGATGATAGAGAACCTGGGGATAAGGCGCACCATGGCCGCGAGCGGTTTTTTGGCGCTCGTCGGCTGTTCGATGTTATGTTTTGAGAGAAGCGTTCCGCTTCTATATGCCGGACGGATAATTTCGGGCGCGGGGTTCGGCATTTTTTCGATAGGGCTTTTCTCGTACCAGGCGATCCGGACGACGCCAAAAGCGCGCGGCGCGGCGTTCGCCATAACAACGATCGGAGGCGTGCTCCCGATGGGCACCATGACCCCGTTGGGAGATCTGCTGGTGACGGGAGGACACGTCAAAACGTATCTCGCGATGGGACCCGTCATCGCGGTCATCTGTCTTTTGCTGAGCGGCCTGGTCAAAGATGAAAAACTCAGGGAAACGTCCGCCGAAAAATCGTGGGGTGCGTACGGCAGCCTCGTGCGCAGCAAGCCTTTCGTGATGCTGTGCGTGACCTGCGCCATAATGGCGCTCATAGACGCGTCGAGCGTCTCAATATCCATGATGGCCGCCGAACGGGGACTCGTGGCCTCGAGCTTTATAGCGAGTCTCTCAGCCGCCGCCGTTATCACGCGCTTGTGCGGCGCGCAAATCCTGAACAGAATACCCCATCTGCTCGCCATCGCTCCCTGTGCCATGTTGATGAGCTGCGCCATTCTGGCGGCTTCCGTCGCAAAATCAAACGTCTCGTTCCTGTCGTGCGGGATACTGTTCGGAATCGGCATAGGCGGCGGTTTCCCGCTGATGCTCGCCTCCGTGAGCGACATACTGCCCGAGGAACTGCGCCCCAAGGGAACCGCGGTCGCCCTGCTGCTATACGACCTGGGATGGTTCGTGACGCCCTTGCTGATAGGAGCGCTCACGCCCAGCCTAGGAATCGCGCGTTCCTTCACCGCGCTGGCCTGCGCTGCGCTCGCGGTATCGGGAGTGCTCACGATATTTTATTGGGCGCCGGCGCGCACCGCCGAGACACGGATGCCGAAACCATAAACCCGTGGTTATACGCGGTTTCAACTAAACACGCAGGCAAAAACACACTTCCCCAATAAAAACAAAAATTTGGGTTGCGGGCGTAGCCTGCTTTATGTTCGTTGCAGTGTTAATCCATTGATATTGTCAATACCGTTCATTAACGCTCCTTCCTCCAGAATACGGTAAATTAGCCGCATATCGAGCGCGTCGCGCACGCCCTGAGCAAGCAAATCGTAGTTGCGCTCCTTGTGCGCGGCGAAATCAAACGCGCCGGCACTGAGCGTCACGCCTTTCGACTTACACAACGCGCCGAGTATCGCATCGCGGCACTCCGTGCTGTCGAAAAATCCATGCAGATATGTCCCGTAGACATTTCCAAACCAACAGCCGTCGAGCGTGCCGTTTGACAGCTTCAACAGCGGTTTCGCTCCGTCTTTGAGCGTTGACACTCCCATGTGAATTTCGTAGCCTTCCAGCGCCGAACCTGTGAGCGGCGCGAATATGCCTCCGATTTCAAGCGCGGCAGCCGTGACGCGGGTGCGATGTTTCTCCGCCGCGAACTCCGTCGCGACGGGCAGCAAATTCATTCCGGCTACGGCGCCGCCGCCCTCCGCGCCTTCGCTGTCGTTTATACTCGCGCCGAGTATTTGATAGCCGCCGCAGATGCCGAGTATCGGCACTCCGCGATTGGCAAGCTGCTTGACAGCAGCTTCTAAACCACACTCGCGCAGACGGAGCATGTCGAATATGGTGCTTTTCGAGCCGGGAATTATCACAAGGTCGGGATTGCCGAGTCTATACGGTTCCTTGACATAGCGCACTTTTACATCCGGGGTGGCCTCCAGCGCGGCGAAGTCGGTGAAGTTCGATATGTGCGGCAGGAATATGACCGCAATATCGAGAACGGAATGTTCGCGCTTGCGTGCCATGCGCTCCGCCGGGCTGTCCTCATCGTCGATGTCCACATTAAGATACGGCACGACGCCCGCAACGGGCTTGCCGCAGATGTCCTCCAATATCGTAACGCCGTCGTCGAACAACGATATATCACCGCGGAACTTATTTACAATCAGCGCCTTGATCAAGGCGCTCTCGTCATCAGGCAGAACTTTTACAGTGCCGTACAACTGCGCGAAAATGCCGCCTCTGTCAATGTCGCCAACAAGCAAAACCGGGGTTTTCGCCATCTTTGCCATGCCCATATTGACAAAATCGTCCTTAGCGAGATTCAGTTCCGCCGCGCTGCCCGCGCCCTCTATGACAATAATGTCAAATTCGCTCGCGAGCGAATCGTACGCTTTCATCACCTCAGGCACCAGTTTTGACTTCATCGCGTAGTAATTCCGCGCGGTAACCGTGTCCCAAACCTCGCCGTGCAAAATCACCTGCGAGCCTTGGTCGTGTTCGGGCTTGAGCAGGATGGGATTCATCCGCACGTCCGGCTCGACACCTGCCGCCTCCGCCTGTGTCACCTGCGCGCGCCCCATTTCGAGCCCGTCGCGTGTGATAAAGGAGTTGAGCGCCATATTCTGCGACTTGAACGGCGCGACTTTGCGGCCGTCCTGTTTGAAAATATGGCACAATGCGGATACGAGTATGCTTTTGCCAGCGTTCGACATCGTGCCCTGAACCATGATTGCTTTTGCCATCCTGCGATCATTCCTTTTTATTTATTCAAACATCACGATAAGTCCGCCTCCGGATTGGAAAGCATAAAAAATTCCACCGACCGGAAAACGCTTCAGCCTCAGCCGTCCAATGTTCCCGGGTAATCAAACTTAGCGACTTCGAGGGCGGCATACCGCTTTTCTATCTCCTCCAATTCTTCCGCGTAACGATCGGGATCGGAAGATTCTTCTATCGCTTTTCTGGCCGAATATTTTTTGAAAAATTTATTTTCGCTCTTCACGCCGTTTGTGCCGAAAAGTTCCCTGTATATTTCGAGATCGACCGACATGCCGAACCTTTCCACGACGTCCGCATAATCGAACAGGTACCATATCTCCCTGAAACCGGCCCAGGCGATCGCGGAAGCGCACATGGAACAGGGGTCGTGTGTCGCGAGGAAGATCAATTCGTCCGCTTTGGGGCGGACGGGAAGTTTGAAAAACCTGGTGAGCGTGTCTATTTCTCCGTGAATGAGAGGATTTTCCATGCGGTTGTTGGAACCCACTATCACAGTGGTCATCGTGTCGGGCCTGATGATCGCCCCTCCGAATACATGGTTGCCTCGCTTGACCTCGCATTCGGTGAGAGGCAGTATTTCATCCCTGATTATGTCGAGCATTCGCTCGATCTTCTCTTCGCTGTTCATCGCGTCACCCTCCATGGTAGGATCACGTATGTCATGCCGTTTCCCATATCCGACGAAACTATTAAGATATAATATCATACCATCGGCGCGGTTTAGCGGAAAATCAACACGAAAACCAGCCTGAAAAATTTTATCACAAATCGGAAATATTTTAATTGCGTATCTTGAAAGAACGGATAAAATAAAATGTCAGCACGCACGAGAGGTGAACTCATGGCGACCGATACGGAAAAAATCAGGAATTTCAGCATCATAGCGCACGTCGATCACGGCAAATCGACGCTGGCGGACAGGCTCATAGAGGCGACGCACACCGTCGAAGGCCGAAACATGAAATCCCAGCTGCTCGACACGCTGGAGCTGGAACGGGAACGCGGCATCACGATAAAGCTCGTTCCCGTTCGGATGAATTACAGGGCCAAAGACGGCGCGGAATACGTCCTCAACCTCATAGACACCCCGGGACACGTGGATTTCAATTACGAAGTCTCGCGGTCGCTCGCCGCCTGCGAGGGTGCCATTTTGGTGGTGGACGCGGCGCAGGGCGTGGAGGCGCAGACGGTCGCCAACGCGTACCTCGCTGTCGAACAGGGGCTCGACCTGGTTCCCGTGTTCAACAAGATAGATCTCCCTTCGGCGTCTCCCGAACGCGCGGCAAAAGAGATAGAGGAGATAATCGGTCTCGACGCGTCGAACGCGGTCTTGTGCAGTGCCAAGGATGGCACGGGAGTGGACGAGATATTGGAACGCATCGTGACGGACATACGCTCGCCCGCAGGGGACAAAGAAGCCCCGTTCGCGGCGCTCGTCTTCGATTCGGTGTACGATAACTACAAGGGGGTCATCAGCTACATACGGATCGTGAACGGAGAGGTGAAAGCGCGCGACGAGATATCATTCATGGCCACCGGAGAAAGGTACGAGGTGGAGGAAGTGGGCGTTTTTACGCCGGAGAAACGGGCGGTCGGAGCGCTCGGCCCCGGGGAAGTCGGTTACATTGTCGCAGGCATCAAATCGCTCTCCGACGCCGGCGTCGGAGACACGATAACCTCCGCCCGCAACCCCGCGTCCGCTCCCCTTCCGGGATACAGACACGTAAAACCCGTCGTCTTCTGCGGCTACTATCCCATCGAACGCGACGAGATCAATTTCCTGCGCGAGGCGCTCGAAAAATTGCAGATAAACGACTCGGCCATAACGTTCGAGCCGGAATCCTCGGCCGCGCTGGGCTTTGGGTTCCGGTGCGGCTTCCTTGGCCTCCTCCACATGGAGATAGCCAAAGAGCGCCTCTATCGCGAGTTCGGCGTGGAACTCGTGGCCACTCCCCCCAATGTCATCTATCAGGTGAAACTGACCGACGGCAGCTTCGCCGAAGCGCGCCGCCCGTCGGACTTTCCCTCCGACCCTACGCGGCAGGAGGAAGTGCTGGAACCGTTCATCAGGGTTACGCTCTTTTTGCCAGATACCTACGTCGGCCCCTGCATTCAGCTGTGCCAGGAAAAACGCGGCATACACGCAGGCATGGACTATATCACCCCCGAGAGGGTGAGGCTGACTTACGAGCTGCCGCTGGCCGAATTCATCCTCGATTTTCACGACAAGCTGAAATCGGCGACGAGGGGTTATGCGTCCCTCGACTACGAGCATATCGGATACAGGCCGTCGGACCTCGTCAAGGTCGACAGATTGATCCAGGATGAACCGGTCGACGCTTTCAGTTTCATATGCCACAGGGACGAAGCGTATCACAGAGGACATTCCGTGGCAACCAAACTGAAAGAACTGATACCTCGTCAACTGTTCGAAGTCCCGATACAGGCCGCGATAGGCAAAAAAATCATCGTCCGCGTCAACATAAAAGCCCTGCGAAAAGACGTCCTCGCTAAGTGTTACGGGGGCGACGTAACGAGGAAACGCAAGCTGCTCGAAAAACAGAAGGAGGGCAAAAAACGCATGAAACAGCTGGGACGTGTCTCGATACCACAGGAGGCATTCATGGCGTTTTTGGACGTGTCCTCCGACGAAAAATAACGAAAATCTCTCGCTTTATATTCACGTCCCCTTCTGCGCCGCGAAGTGCCCGTACTGCGCGTTCGCAAGCGCCCCCGAGCGAGCCGGAGACGAGGAAATGTATCTCGATGCCCTCGAACGCGAGATAAGCGCACGCGCTGAGGACTCTAGCGCCGTCTCCACTCTCTATGTCGGCGGAGGAACGCCTTCCGTCCTCTCGCTCGCCTCCTGGGAGAGGTTAATCGAGATTATCGAGCGCGGATTCTCGTTCTCCGGGGACGCGGAGGTCAGCGTCGAGGCCAATCCCGGTTCGCTGAGCCGCGGGCATGTCGCGTTGTGGCGCGCGTGGCGTGTCACTAGGGTCAGCGTCGGGGTTCAGAGTTTCGACGACCGCCGTCTGAAATTTCTGGGACGCGTGCACAATGCCGCACAGGCCAGCGCCGCACTCGCGCTTTGCGTGGACGCGATGTTTTCCGTATCGCTCGACCTGATGTTCGGCTTGCCGGGAGAGACGCTGCGAGACTGGATGACGGATTTAAAGACCGCGCTCTCGTTCGGAACGAACCACATTTCCGTGTATCAACTCACAATAGAGGAAGGAACTCCCTTCGCCCGGGAAAATCCAGAACTTCCCGAGGGTTATGCGCAGTACCGGTACGCACAATGGCGGCTAACCCGAGCCGGATTGGATCAATACGAGGTCGCCAGCTTCGCGCGGCCTGGATACGAGTGCCGCCACAACCTCAATTACTGGGACGACGGGAAGTATATTGGGCTGGGCCCTTCAGCGTGCGGCTGCATGGACGGCACGAGATGGATGAACGCCCAGCGCCTCGATGACTACGCGGCAATGACCTTGCGCAGCCTGCCGATCGTATCGGAGGAACGCCTTGAAGGCGAACGCGCCGCGAGGCAGGCGGCGGTTCTGGCTCTGCGGACGAAAAAGGGCATCGCCTGGGAAACTTTCGCAGAGCGACACGGCGAGCCGGCCGCAAATGCAATACGCCGCAACCTGGAGCATTTCCCCGGTGACATCGTGGCAAACGGCGCTGATGCTTCGCGGCTCACCCCAAAAGGTTTCAGACTGGGCAATGTGATCTGGTCGGAGATAATATGATACAAGATCGTCCGTAATCTATTCTTTCATGAGTCTTTCCTGCAGATTTGGGTTTGGTAAAATCACTGGACTTTTTAATCCGCGTAATTTATATTATTAAAATAATTCTGAAAGGGAACTTGCTATGGGTAAAAATGGCAGAGGTTTTTCGCTTCAAACCAATGTCAAGAAAAACAGAAAATTTGGATACGAAACCTGAACTGTTGACAGTGAAACCAATGGGAGAGTGATGGGGCGGATGGCGTTTGAAGAGCCGATTCTGGCCGTCGAGTCCGTGGGCAAAGAGTTCTTCGGGAACAAAGTATTATCCGACGTCAGTTTCACGCTCGGGAAGGGCGAAATCCTCGGGCTTGTCGGAGAAAATGGCGCTGGCAAGTCCACGTTGATGAACATTCTTTTCGGAATGCCTCTCATAAGCTCGACGGGAGGATACGATGGGCGTGTGGTGTACGACGGCAAAGAGGCGAGGTTCCAGTCTCCTTTCGACGCAATCGACGCCGGTGTCGGTATGGTGCACCAGGAATTCTCGCTGCTGCCCGGTTTTACCGTCACAGAGAATATAATGCTCAACAGGGAACCCACGAAATACAACCCGCTCGTCGAGATATTCGGCGACAGGATGCGCACGTTGGACCGACAGGCCATGAGACAGCGCGCGGACACCGCTATTGACGCGATAGGCTTTGCTGTTGACCCGGAGACGCTCGCGTCCGAGATGCCGGTTGGACACAAGCAGTTTACTGAGATTGCCCGCGAGGTCGACCGGAAAAACACGAAACTTCTCATCCTCGACGAACCGACCGCCGTCCTGGCGGAATCGGAGGCGGAAACCCTCGTAAGGGCGCTGCGGAATCTGTCGGCGAGAGGCATTTCGATGATCTTCATATCGCACAGACTTCAGGAGATCATCGACCTGTGCGATAAAATAGTGGTGCTGCGCGACGGCAGGGTAGCTCAGGAAACGCGGCCCTCGGAGACGGACGTTTTTAAAATCGCGAGCGCTATGGTCGGGCGCAGTGTCTCGGCAGCCTCCACACGCGTGAGGGATGCCGCCGAGACGGAAGTCGTGCTTGACGTCGAAAACCTTTGGGTCGATATGCCGGGAGAGACCGTCCGCAACGTCACTTTCTCGGTAAGACGGGGCGAGATATTCGGGATCGGCGGCCTTGCGGGGCAGGGCAAGCTGGGCATCGCCAACGGAATAATGGGCCTGTTCACGGCGGGAGGGAACGTGCGCGTCCGAGGAGAACGTTTGCGGCTCAACGCCCCGGCCGTTTCTCTCTCGCGCGATATGGCCTTCGTGTCGGAGGACAGGAGGGGCGTCGGGTTGCTTCTCGACGAGGCGATAGATTGGAATATAGCTTTCACGGCCATGCAGGTGCAGGACAAATTCGTGCGGCGCATGTTGGGCGGGCTCGTGAAATGGCGGGACGACGAAGCGATGCGGGATGCGGCGATGGAATACATCAAACTGCTCGAAATAAGATGCACGTCCCATAAACAGCGAGCGGTGGAGCTTTCCGGCGGAAACCAGCAAAAGGTGTGCCTCGCCAAGGCGTTCGTTGTGAACCCCAAGCTGCTCTTTGTCTCGGAACCGACGAGAGGCATAGATATAGGGGCCAAGAGGCTTGTGCTCGACATTCTGAAAAAGGTGAACGAGGAACAGGGAACTACGATAATCGTCACGTCGTCGGAGTTGGAAGAACTGCGTTCCATATGCGACAGGATCGCCATCGTCGACAACGGCGTGATAAGCGGAATCAGGCCCGCCGCCGCGCCCGCCGAGGAATTCGGCCTGCTGATGACCGGCGATGTGTCCGTGACCGGCCCCACGGAAGGAAGGGATATCTGATGGGAGGTTATATCAAAAGGTTCATCGAGAACGCCGGCTGGCCCAGGATAATAATCGGCATGTTCCTGATCTCGCTTTACATTGCCGCACCATTCGTGAATGTGCGCGTGCTGTCGTCACTTTCGGACACTTTAGTCCGCGTCGGGATGAACGGAGTGCTGGTGCTCGCCATGGTGCCGATGGTTCAGAGCGGATGCGGGCTGAACTTCGGCCTTCCCCTGGGTATCATCGCCGGCCTTTTGGGAGCTACGACGTCGCTGCAGTTCGAGACGCGCGGCTTTCAAGGCTTCGGCTTCGCCATGTTGGTCGCAATTCCCACAGCCGCCGTCCTCGGATTCATATACGCCCAGATACTGAACCGCGTCAAGGGCGAGGAGATGATGATCGCCACATATGTTGGCTTCTCGTCCGTCGCCGTGACCTGTATGGCGTGGCTGCTGCTTCCGTTCGACAGCCCCGTCATGATATGGGCTTACGGCGGTTCGGGGCTTCGCACCACGATAAGCACCGAGGGGTTCTGGAGGCATGTATTGAGCGATTTTCTCGCGTTTGGGGAGGAAGGCGGAACTTTTTATTTTCCGACTGGGATGTTCATCTTCTTCTTTGTAATGATATTTCTCATGTGGGCGTTTTTCAGGACAAAGACCGGAACGGCGATAACGGCGGTGGGCTCCAATCCCGACTTCGCGCGCGCCTCCGGGATCAACGTAAACCGGATGAGAACCATATCGGTCATGCTTTCCACCGTTCTCGGCGCGCTGGGGATTTTGGTGTACGAACAAAGTTTCGGCTTCATACAACTTTACATGGGCCCCTTTTACATGGCTTTCCCAGCCGTGGCGGCGATACTTCTGGGCGGGGCGTCAGTAAATAAGGCGACCATGGTGAACGTGATAGCGGGGACTTTCCTCTTCCAAGGCATACTCACAATGACCCCGTCGGTCATAAACAGCCTCCTTCAGTCCGACATGTCCGAAGTGATAAGGATAATCGTCTCGAACGGCATGATACTTTACGCGCTTACAAGAAAGACGCAGGTGAAACGTTAATGCGGACGAACGACACGGCGGCAGGACGGTACGGGTTTGGCGACGCGCTCAAGAATTTTCTGATATCCAACTCGGTTCCGATCATCTTCATTCT
>JAITRO010000125.1 GCA_031288335.1 Synergistaceae bacterium
TATTCCAACGCCTATTCTACTCGACTCTGGCGAATTAGATCTAGTATATTTACCAGGCAGCGCGGTAACAGCTCCACCAGTAATCGTGATTTTCCCACCGGATGAATTATGACCACCTCCGATAGCCGCCGCATATGCGCTAACAGCGTTGCTTCCACCAGCCACAGCGGTCACAGAGCCGCCTGTTATCGTGATGTTACCGCCTTCGACTGCTTTGCCGTTGTAACCACCGCCGATGCCGCTGCCTCCAAATATGGCTCCAGTGGCTGTGACGGCCCCGCCCTCTATCGTGATCGTACTGTAATTTCCGTTCCTGCCGCCGCCAATGCCTGCGCCGTAGTTACCGTTACAAGTTGCGGTTACCGTCCCGCCCTTAATCATAATAGACCCGGCAGTGACGTAAGTACTGGTATTCGTATAGCTGCTGCCGATACCCGCTCCGCCATCGCCGCCGACAGCCACTAACTCGCCCGGTCCCTCTATCGTCAAAGTCGCGTCGCTTGGGACATGAAGTCCGGCTTTATTGCTGCCGCTCTTCAAAGTATTAGTTGTCCCCTCGGCGAGGCGCAGCGTCACTGTTGCGTTTGCCGCTATGTCGAACGCAATGGCGTTCTGCGTCTTGCTTACGTCAACACTCACTCCGCTAAGCGTTATGTCCGCGCTCACATTGGCGCTTACCGTTATAGTGTTGGCGATGGGCTCGCTTTGGGTGATCACGTGATACCCATCCTGATCAATAATCACGGGACCATCTTTGATGTCGAATTCAACCGCGTTCGCCGAACCGGATACAGACAACAGAGCCAATATCAGGAAGAATATCACGGCCTTCGCCGGCGAACTGAGCTTCATCGAACCGCGCCGCCTGTTTTTCGATGGCATGTCTAAAATACCTCCTCAATAAATTTGTGGTTAAAAGTTGCGCAAGCAATCGCATAAACTTGCGTCCCAACAGCAATAGCGAAAATCATCTCCCTCTTTCTCATTTATGTGTGCTGTGTTCATAGCAGGCCTCCTTCCATCCTTCGCGCTTTTGTTGTAACTATCACGAAAGCATTGTTTCTGTGCTGAAATCGCCCAAGCACCTTATATACCAACAGGTGTTCAGGCAAATTTAGGGGTAAGTTTAGGTTAAATCTTGCATCACATTGGAATGTACCGATGAAGAAATTTAGATATTATAGAAACGTAATAGTTGGGTTTTTATTGCCGATGCGGACAGTTAGCGAGTTGACAGAAAGCAGGATATATCGGCTGAACACCTGTTGGTATAGCAGGTGTTCAGGCAAAACCTAATACTTTTACCGCGGCTGAATAGTTACAAAAAAAGAGACCTCCGCGCTGGCGAAGGTCTCGACAAAGTTTTTATGACTCGATGCCGAACAATGGACGTTCGAAGACAAAAAAACAAACATCCGCGCCCTTCGCACTCATCTCGGCAAATATCCTGGCTTCCGTTCATCCTACTCCCGCGCCTTCCCATCATTACTCCCATAATAACAGTGGCTTGCTTGCACATGCGGTTTCGTCCCGTTTACAGTGGCGAGGGCCGCGCCGGATTTTCACCGGCTTCCTCTTTCCCGAGACAACAAATTATAAAGATTCGTATATTACTTTACGACTATGGACTTATGTCAGGGATTATATATCCACCCCGCGCGGTTGTCCATAATTACGTCAAGCCCAATCGCAGGATTAAAATCTCGGGCTCCGCCCGAACCCGGCAAGGAGCAAGCCCCCCGGCAGGTTCGGCCCACAGTTGAAAAGTTTATCCAGCGCGCTTGCGAAGGATGGGCAGCAACCCGAACGCCGCCAGCGCCAAGATGCCGAATCCGAATCCCGCGTTGCAACCGCCGCCGCCAGCGTCGGGTACCATCGCGGCTTCTCCAGAAAGCGCGGCAAGCGCGGTATTCACCTCTAATTGAGAGGCGTCCAGTTTTTTTAATACCGATAACGCGTTATCGTAGTTGGAGCCATAACTCGACTTGTTCCCCTCCGCGTTTATCTCCGCCACTTTCCATATCAGATCGTCCTTGTCCGCGAGTTTTTTAAGTGGCTCCTCCTCGGACCAGCTGGTCTTATAGCTTATCAAATCAGTGCCCCATCCATACAGCGAGAACTGATAGCGTATAACGTCGCCGTCGCGCAAAGACAACTCGGATGCGCCGACATCCGGCAAGACGTTATTCACTGTGGATACCCAGCCGCCAAAGGTCGAATAGTCGCCTCCACTGAGGAAATTGTCGTTTTTGCGCGCTAAAAGATTGCCTCCCAACGCGTCCAAGATGTATTGCGGGACATTTGGCGCCGAAGCCTTATCCTCGATTTCTTGCAGATAAAAATTATCTTCGATGCTGCCGTCATAGTGCAAATCGATAGATTTGTTCTTCAGCAGGTTCGTCACGACCTGAGAGCTCAATCTGTTACTATTGGAAATCGTCATGAGCGTCGGCTCCACGATAAAACCCTGCCCCAGCGTCAATTTCTCCACTGTCACCGCAATCAGGCCAGCGGGCAGCGTTATGTCCGGCAGTGTGCTGTACACTCCACTCACGTTCTTCGCGGCGAAGTTCGGCGATATCTGATCTTTGCCGATACGCGTCCTGTGGCTGTCAAGCGGGTCTCCCATGTGGCCGCAGTTGATTACGCCGCCTGTGAGCCTCACCAATCCGGACGCGGGAACCGTGACCTCTATCTCGTTTTTCTCCGACAGATTATATTGGACGCCCGTGCTTTTGATCTCTTCCCCGTTAAATCTGTAGCTCACATAGCACGTGTCGGGATATCCGGGGTTGTAGATGCCTGCTATTTTTTCGAGGGGCGTCTTTATGCCTTCAAAGCTGATTTTGAGTTTATCTCCGGCCTTCAGCGGGTCTCCGGCTTTCCATGACGCGTTCGTCTCGTTCTCGACGTTTATCTTTATTCCCTTCGCGGTTATGACGTGGTACTCGTCAAAAGCCGCTCCTTTGGCACTCACCTTAACTATGTTCCTGCCCTCGTACAGGTCCACTGTAAAAGAACCGTCGGAGTACACTCCGTCGCTCCACGCCGTCTCGAAAGAAGCGCCTCCGGCATGTATAGGTCTGTGGACTTGCACGGATATCTCGCCGCCGTTCGGGGCGCTTGGCTTGAAACTGTATTCCGCGTGATCGGTTTTGTCCTTGTCGAAGTATATCGTGTCGTATTCGCGGGCGCTTATGCCGGTAGTGATCCCGGATTTTTCATTATTACCGTTCACGACGTTCACGACGACTATCCCTGTGTTCACGGGATCTATGGAGTTGTAATATTCCTCGCTTCCGTCGCTGTATTTGAAGAGGAGGGGATCGTAGGTCACGCGCAGGACGGCAACACCGGGGGTCTTTCCCGTAATCTCCGCGTACTCCAATCCGGGCGCGCCGTCCCATTTGGATGAGACCGCGTTCGCGTCGCCCAACACCTCAATCTTATAGTCCGGCTCGATGAAGTAGTTGTCCGTAAATCCTTCCGCCGCCTGCCAGACACGCGTGGGGATGAGTTTGAATTTTCCGCCCGTTTTCAGGACAAGATGCTGGGCGTCGTTTGCGTTGAGATAAACGCTGTCGCCTTTGAATTTGTTGTTTTCGCGGCGGGACGGGTCCAGTTGATCCACGTCTATCGTTACATCGATTTTATCCTGCAAGCCGGGGGTCATCACTTGCACCGTCTTGACGAAGCCGGTGTCTCCGCCGCCCGCCACATAGTGAAAACGATCGGATATATTCGCCGTGTAAACGTCATAGGTTCCATTCCGCGCGGCAGACGTAACTGTGTGTTTCGTGAACTCCTCGAAATGATAATTTCCCTTGCTAAACGCCCGTACTCCTGCGTTGCGCGTTACATTGAACGTCACGTTCGCCGCGAGGGATTCTGCGGCGAAACCCACCACCGCCAACAGCGCGAGCAAAAACAAGACTGCGGGCCTGATAACCCTTCTCATGCTCCTCATCCTCTCCTTGTACAATAAGTTTGTGGTTGAGAGCCGCGCAAGCAATCGCATAAACTTGCGCCCCAACAGCAATAGCGCGAATCGTCCCCCTTTCTCATTTATATGCCCATCGCCGGCCTCCTTCCATACCAGTTTCGATAGTTGACAAAAAAAGAGACCTCCGCGCCGGCGAAGGTCTTGATAATGTTTTTATGGCTCAATGCCGAACAATGAACGTTCGAAGGCAAAAGCCAAACACCCGCGCCCTTCGCACTCATCCCGGCAAATATCCTGACTTCCGTTCATCCTACTCCCGCGCCTTCCCATCATTACTCCCATAATGACAGTGGCCTGCTTGCGCACGCGGTTTCGTCCCGTTTACAGTGGCGAGGGCCGCACCGGATTCTCACCGGCTTCCTCTTTCCCGAGACAACAAATTATATAAACTGGAATTACGAGAGGGATTATATATCCATTCCGTGCGATTGTCTATATATGCGCGTCAAAAAATCGACATGACCCACAATAAATCAAACTCTAAGAAACACCTTGATAACAGGTTCGCAGTCGCTTGTATCAACGAAATTCATATTTACCGGTTTCTCCGAAAACGATAACAGCCGTCATCGGCGCCGAAGCACGGCAGCCGAGCCCTGCGAGCCGGCAAAGCGGCAGGCACGGCAAAATTAAACGCGCGCGGCTTCGCCGCAGATGTATTGTAATTCGGACATTTGGTTTGCTCGTGTGATGTGAGAGAACGGGGAATGTAAATTAATTCCTTAGGGAAACGCGTATTTATGTCTGCCTCTCCGCTTATATAGGACTCGCTGAAAAATATATCCGTAAAAACCACTGCCTTTACCTCCTTCCAGAAAAGATTTTTTTAACCGACATAACACGGCAGCTTTTTTACCGTGCGCGACGCTTTTACCTCCTTTCGAGAAAATTCTTCAAACATGCATAAATTAAAAAACGAAAAGACCCCGCGCTTTAACTACGCAAGGGTCTTTTCGTAAAATTCGGCCATTCTCCGTAAGAGAATAAAACCTCATTGTCCGCCGCGCCCCTCGCGCTCGTTTCGGTGAATATCCTGACTTGCCTTCATCCTCCTCCGCGCCTTCCCATCATTATTCTCATAATAACAGTGGCTTGTTTTAGCCTGCGGATTCGTCCAGCTTACAGTGGCGGGGCCGCTCCGGAATTAAACCGGATTCCTCATTCCCGAAACTTGAACTGCCTGAACTCTATACTCAATTTTTTACCGGATCAATATAACCCCAATGTTTATCATTTGTCAATGGGGAGTTGAAAAAAATTTTCGTGTCTTTACCGCGGGCAAAACCTTGAGGCTCCGCCTCAAACTCCGCCTGGGAACCAGTTCCCCGTACCCCTTTTATAAAAAATTTCTTTCACCTTTAGGTGAAAGAAATTTTTTATTTAATGAGGGGGCAGGGAGCAAGCTCCCTGCCGGGTTCGGGCGGAGCCCGAGGTTTTGATTTTTCAGCGGTTCAGCGCCGCTTTTACCTTGTCGGGCGTCGCCGGAAGATCCTTGATCCTCGCTCCGCAGGCGGCGAATATCGCGTTGCCTATCGCGGCGTGCGGAGCGGCGAGAGGCATCTCGCCGGTGCCAGACGCGCCGAACGGGCCATATGGGCGCGGAGTCTCCACGTGAATCAGCCTGAGGTCGTCTGGGACGTCCTTGGGATAGGGCAGACCGCAGGTGATGAGGTTGTTGTACTTCTTCTCATCGAGGAAATCCTCGGTGAGCGCCAGCCCTATGCCCTGCGCGATTCCGCCGTACTGCTGCCCGTCGACCACCAGGAAGTTGCAGATCACGCCGACATCGCCGACCAGCGCGAAACGTTCCGTTTTGACCTTGCCGGTCGTGGTGTCGACCGATACCTGCGCTGCGTTTATCGCGAACATGTGGGCCATGAAGGGATACCCCATGCCTGTCGCCGGGTCATTGCCGCTGCACTCGACCACGTTGCCGTCGTTATCGACGACCTGAGTCTTGTACGTGGCCTCGTAGTAGAGGTCTTTACCCTCAGCCGCCATTTCGTCGTAAGTGCGGTAGGTGCCGTCTTCCTTGCGCATCGCGTCGAGCAGCATGTTGCAACTCATTATTATGGCGTTGCCGACCATGTTCTGACACCGGCTCGCGGCGGCAGCGCCGCTGTTGGGAGTCTTGGCCGTGTCGCTCGAAATGTGCTTGATCTGTTTCGGGGAGAGCCCGAGCGGTTTCAATGCCTCATGCGCGGTGCCGAGCGTGCCCATGTCCGCGCCCTGGCCATGATCCTCCCAGGTGTTGTAAATTATCACACCGTCTTTAGTCAGCTCCACCGCGTTGCCGGCCTCGTCCGCACCGTCGTCATTGGAGTTGTAGATGGCGAACGACACACCGGCGCCGTACCTGATTTTGCCGTCACCGGCTTTGTTTTTCTTCTCGGCGTCGAGCTTGAATTCCTCGTATATCGGACGGGCCTTCTCGATCATCGTCGGGAAGGGGTAGACTTCGAATTTCTGGCCGCTGGGCGAGAAACCGCCGTCCTTCATAATATTGCGCGCGCGGAACTCGAACGGATCAATGCCGCACTCGCAGGCCAGCATGTCCATCGCAGTCTCGCAGCCCCAGTGAGTCTGCGGGCCGCCGTAGGCGCGGAACGCCGCCGACCATCGGTGATTGGTGAACACCGTGTAGCCGACGCCCTTTAAGTTGTCGATGTTGTAGGGTGCGAGGAAGAACTGGATGCCCTTGTTCATGAGATCCTGGCTTGACTCGGAGTACGGGCCGTGATCGACGTACCAAATGTGCTCACCGCCCACCAGCTTGCCATCGCCGTCCGCACCTATGCGAACCTTCATGAGGAACGGGCTGCGCTTAGGCGTGCGTGTGATGTGCTCCTTCATGTCGAGGCGCATGTAGACCGGACGGTTTTTGCAGGCCATGACACAAGCCGCCAGGAGATACTCGTTCGTCGGGCCCACCTTATAGCCGAACGTCGCGCCCATGTTGTTCTGAATGACGCGAATCCCGGAGGGCGGCACGCCGATTCCGCGCGCTATCATCAATTGATGCCTGTACACGCAGATGCTCTTGGTCTGAAGGCAGATGCGGCCTTCCTCGTCATAATATCCGTAGCCGCAGTCGGTCTCCAGCGTGAGGTGCGGCTGACGCGAGCTGTAGAACGTGTCGTCCACCTTGTGGGCGGCGTTATCTATCAGGTCTTTCGGGTCGTTTCCCTTCTGGAAGGGGCGTTTGTTGAAGGCGTTGCGTATGCCGTCTATGCCCTCGATCTCGTCGTATACCGGTATCGCGTCGGGAGCCATCGCCTGATGTATGTCGATCATTTCCTTGAGCGGCTCGACCTCGACCTTGACTGCTGCGGCCGCCGCGCGGGCCTCGCTTTCGGTGTTGGCGCAGACGACGGCCACGCACTCGCCCCATTGGCGTATCTTGTCGCCCTCGGGCACTATCATCCGGCGCTCCCAGCCGTCGGTGGTCGCCGTCGGGCTTCCCACCTGGCCGCGGATTCGGTTCGTGCC
>JAITRO010000129.1 GCA_031288335.1 Synergistaceae bacterium
TTCAACTCACGCGCCCGTGAGGGCGCGACTATGATGGATGAAGCAAATTAACATTCGCATCAAAGTTTCAACTCACGCGCCCGTGAGGGCGCGACAACAAGCATCATCAACTCACTCCAATATAATTATGTTTCAACTCACGCGCCCGTGAGGGCGCGACCGGAAATGAGTGTTAAGTCTCTTAAGAGTGCTATTGTTTCAACTCACGCGCCCGTGAGGGCGCGACCATATATTGTGCCTGGATATGACAATCAGATGGGTTTCAACTCACGCGCCCGTGAGGGCGCGACTATATCCAAACACGCATTAATAGTATCCCCATGAGTTTCAACTCACGCGCCCGTGAGGGCGCGACTACTTATTATTATACAGCGGAACCCCGCTCGAAGTTTCAACTCACGCGCCCGTGAGGGCGCGACGATGCCGGCGAAACTTAGGACAAAATCATTCGAGTTTCAACTCACGCGCCCGTGAGGGCGCGACCACCGATATCCCCGGTTTTGACTCCGTGCAGCGGTTTCAACTCACGCGCCCGTGAGGGCGCGACAGTAGCTAGTGCGAACCCTTGGTAAAACTGGTTCCGTAAGCATTATATCGCGTACCTGCTGTTTTATTAAACAAACACAGGGAAGTTCCACGACAAAAATATGTTTCAGTTGCCAAGCTGCAAGGAGCGCGGGTATCTCGGTTCGAAAAATAACCGTAAATACAGTGTTCATGGGTTATCACCTTACATGCGAATATAACCGCCACAACGTCTGCTTCAGGTTCGCGCTTACTATTATAACATCAAGAAGCCTCTCTGGATCATAAGAATCCTTTGCGCCTGCGGCAAATATGTTCCACGCGTCTCTTCCAATTTGTCCCAAGGAAGTAATAGCGGATGCTGTCATTGTCGACATCTATCTCGCATTCCGAGGAGCCATAAGACCGGGATTTCATAATTCTATATAATTTTTGGAACCCGCATAACACTACAACGGTGGATGGACAAAGTAAATGCAACTTTTGTCAGAGTAAATTGGACTGGTGGCATTTAGTTGTTCAAAAAAATAAAACTAATGCAAATAAAGAGCTCAATATTATATAGTTAAGATTTATTTTTAATTTTTGGGCTTATTGCAATAATACACTAAAAATTCATCTATTTACCTATAATATTACTGTCATTATGGGAAATAACATTTTTTTAAAAATGTTACTATGGAAAATGATATAGAAGATATATTGGAATTAATTTGGTAAAAAAGACCTTCAGGGTAGCGAAAACTTGTTTTTTCGGACAGAGAAAACGCGACCCCCAAAAAGTGGTATCCAATCCGTCGTGTCTTGCGATTAAAACGGGCTTTGGTCAGACTACTTTTTCAGAAGTGCTGACTTCAAGTGTATCTCATTGGATGGTATCCTCCTTTGCCCTAATTTTTCAAGGATATCATAAATCCATAGAGAAAATCGAACATCTCGAAGGGACTTTTGTCGTTCAGTTTTTCTTTGGAATATGAGTTGATGTATGACATCATCTTGTCGATATCCGTTTGCGTAAATTCATCAAAAGAAGTTCCTTTGGGCAGAATCCTCCTGATGAACTCGTGATTCAGTTCCACATTGGTTTTTTGGAATGACGCGTTAGGGTCGCAGTAAAATATATTCGTTCTGCTGTATCCCAGCGCGTCAAACTCCAAGAGTTTTGGATTGGAGAATTCGCTCCTATTGTCGGTAAGGATGACTGGAAACAACCTGCGGAAACTATCTGCCCCCAAAAGTCTGTAAAGTTCGTCGAAAATGTCGATCACCGACTGCGATGTATTGTGAGCCCCGATGAAGGCCAGCATGAAGTCGCAGGATTTGAACATCAGTATGAGCAGTACCTTCCCTCCGATTCGGCCAATGACGGAGTCCATTTCTACGGCAGATACACCGGAGTGTTCCATGAATTTTCCGAAGTCGGGATAATTACGGCCAATCCGGCAAGCATTGTCGACTTTATGTTCAACGGGCTTGGACTTACGGGGCTTAAGGCGACAGACGCGAGGCATATCTACGTTTCTTGCTTTGCGCAGAGCGCCGTCCGCATAGCGGTAAATGGATTTCTCGCTGACGTTGAACTGATCCGGGTTGTTGACGGTAATGTGGTGAACGGATTGACCGCGCTGGATCAGAGGAGAGACCAATTGATCCAGCGCCATTAATTCTTCTTCGGTAATGTTTGCCTCGGTGCGTGATTCGACGAGCTTTTCGCGATAAACTTCATGAGCTTTTTTGTGAATGTAATACTGCTTGCGCAGAACGCATTGATAGTGGATAGCGAGGAACAACCTTGCTCGCGAGCAGCCGTTTCCCGCCGAACTTTTCCCTGACGGCTTTTTTCGTCGCGTCCCGCATCAATTGAATGTCCACGCTATCCCTCCTTTCGGCCAATAAAAAGCCGCCCCGGAGGGCAGCTGGTTTAACTTTTCTACGCTTTAAAATGATACAATTTCCACTGGAGAGCCCCGGTTATCCGGGTTGTACCGCTGACTGTTGAACCCCCTGCGGAAAGGGGGTGATTGGAATAAGGGCACGAAAAAAGGGCCTTCGTTTATCTGGCGATAAACTGGCCCTAATTTCGGCACTGCTTATAGTCCTTATGTTGCTCGCAGTGTTCTTTTTCCAGCGTACCTAGCTGGGGCAAATACCTGGCTGGGTAGCCGCCCGGTCAGGTATTGAGAAGTCCGCCCGCTCTCCGGCGGGCTTCTTTCGTGTTTATTATATCACCTAAAAATCACCGATGACACGAGGCCAGATTTTTCTGTGCTTTCAAGAGTACCTGCGCTGCAATAGACACTTTTAGTCATTGCGCTCTGTGCCCGAGAATACATAATCATTGATCACTGTTTCAAAGTTATCAAGATCGGAGGAATTAAACCGCATATCAAAAATGTTGCTCATAGGATCCCATTTTTTGCAAAAACACAACATACCTATCATCTGCGCTTCCGTCGGCGGTCTCCTGTTCTTAAAATCAGAAACGCTCCACGCTTGTAAATCTTCTTCGGCTATATTCAAGCCATCTTTCATTTCGCGGAATTTAGCGTGTTCGTCATCGCCAGGTTCGATCTGCTTTAACCCGTTAAGCATACGGCATAACTGTTTCAAGCAGTTTCGCATTTCACTTGTCATTATAGCGGTGCCTCCTTACTCATTTTGATAAAAATTCAAGCAATCACCGCTTATCGTTCTCAGTTAATTTCCCATACGATATCACACTCTCACAGCGCGAGGGCGGCTGTTTCTTCGGGGGAGTTTTCGTCGTCTATTGGTACGAAAAAATCAATGTCGCTCTCGGACAATGACGACCATTGCGCGGAATCGTCGTTACAGTACAGTGGGGTTGAGTCGCAGCTTGGACAAAACAGAGACAAACAGGTTATGAGAAGATTTTTTGTTACAGTACAGTAGGGGCGGATACTATCCGCTCCTACTGTACTGTAACATTATTTCCGACGCCCCAGGGATTTAGGGCTTTGAGCAAACGCTTGCGGTTTGCGCCGCGGAGTAATATAATTCCTTCGTCATTTTAAGCGTGCGTGTGGAATTGGAGGTGTGACAGATGAAAAAAAATATACATCCGAAATACGGAGAATGTACTGTGACTTGCGCGTGCGGCAACAGTTTCGTGACGCGCTCCACTCAAAAAGAGATGAAACTCGCGGTTTGCAACGCCTGCCATCCGTATTATACAGGAAAGAAGGGACGCGTCATCGAAGCGGGGCGTCTTGAGAAATTCCGTGCCAAGTACGCGGGCGTCAATTACGGACAGAGAAAAACCGAAGTGGTAGAGTAGTTAATAATTGTTTCTCTGAATCACCGCTCAAATCTGAACTCCTCTGCATCCATCGGATACAGGGGAGTTGTTGATTTTAAACCATGGGAGCAAAACACAGAAAAACGCCGGGGAACTAGTTCCCCGGACCCCTATTCATAATTTACAAATTGATGATAATATTATCCGAGAAAAAATTTTCGGAGGGTATATAATGGGTCTTACGGTAAAAATGATAGCTCATACAACCCAGGCCGAACGGGTGGTGGCAGCTGCCGCCAAGCTTTGTTATAGTGCTTCGCCGGTTGCGGAATTGTTTGACGGATTGGACGACGATCGCATCGGCGGATATCTGGCCAAATTGCGCGACTCCGGTCACGTATCTCCCTTCGAGCACGCCGGTTTCACGTTTGCCGTGGAGGGCGTGAGCCGTGTGACGACTCATCAGCTCGTGAGGCACCGTATAGCGAGTTTCTCCCAGCAGAGCCAGAGATATGCCGCGATGAAGGGCATCGGTTGCGTCGTCCCTCCCGAAATATCCCGCAGCGATGAAGTTGCCCGCATATTCGGCGAATCGGCCGCGGCGGCTCGGGCGGCTTACGAAAAATTGTCGGCGCTCGGCGTCCCTCGCGAGGACGCGCGTTTCATCCTGCCGCACGGATTGGAGACTGCCATCATCGTGACCATGAACGCCCGCGAGCTGCTGCACTTCTTCGGCTTGAGGCTGTGCCGCAGGGCGCAGTGGGAGATAAGGGACGTGGCCCGCATGATGCTGTCGCTCGCGGCCGCCGAGGCCCCCAGGCTTTTCGGCGAGGCGGGGCCGTCCTGCGTCAGAGGGGCTTGCGGCGAGCGGGACAGTTGCGGGAAACCTTACAAAAACATGGAGGAAGTGTTAAAGGATAAATGAGACGAATCTTCGGTTTTCCGTTCGCGCTCGCGCATATCGTGATTTCTCTGCTGGGACAGGTGGACGAGGCGCGCCGCATTCCGGTGGGCGGACAGGCAGTGATAGAAGGCGTCCTCATGAGAGGGCCGGAGCATTGGGGACTGGTCGTCCGCAAGCCGGACGGCTCGATGTGGCGGAACGCCTGGCTCGAATCGAAATGGCTCAAGAAAGGCGTGTGGAAACTGCCGATAGTGCGCGGTTTTGCCTCCATGGCCGATATGATGCGGGTGGGATTCAAAGCGCTGTCGATTTCGGCCGAACAGGCGCTCGGCGAGCAGGAAAATTTCTCCATGTTCGAAATGGCGTTAACGGTGATATTCGCCATCCTCATGGTGGGCGGGCTTTTCATAGCGCTGCCCGTGTGGATTTCCGACAAAATAGCGCAATACTCCGCCGCTTCCGCCGTCGCTAAAAACGTGGCCGAGGGCGTGATGCGGGGGCTGGTTTTCATCGGATATGTGGCCGCAGTCGGCATGTGGAAGGACATCCGGCGCGTGTTCGCCTATCACGGCGCCGAACACAAGACGATAAACGCTTACGAACACGAATCCCCGATGAACGTCGAAAGCGTAGCTGGTTATTCGCGAATTCACAGGCGGTGCGGCACGTCCTTCATGATTGTGGTTGTCATAGTGAGCATAATAGTGTTCTCGTTCTTCGGACGCGGCCCGATATGGCAGCGGATAGCGGCGCGCGTCGTGCTGCTGCCCGTCGTCATAGGCATCTCGTACGAGATCATAAAAGGGGCGTCGAAATCGGACACCTGGGGGAAGTATCTCATAATGCCGGCGCTGGCCCTGCAATATCTGACGACCAGAGAACCCGACAGCTCGATGCTGGAGGTGGCGATCGAATCGCTCGAGATCGCGCTCGATCCTTATGAAACGCTGAGCGGCGATACCGAAGCGGAGGTAGAAAATGGAAATATGGAATAAACTGGAGGAGGTCGAGAGGACCTACAAAGAGATAGAGAGCCGCATGGCCGAACATGGCGTGGCCTCGAACCCCTCCGAAATGCAGGTGTTGGGCAAAAAGCACGTCGAATTGGAGCCGCTCATGGCAGCCTTCGACGAGTACAGAAAGAACGCGCGCGAGGCGGACGAGTCGCGTCAGATAATCGCGTCCGAGACCGACGAGGGGATACGCGCACTGGCACGCGAGGAACTGGAGCGCCTTGAGGTTCTTCTTCCCGAAATCGAGCGGAGGATTCACGTGCTCCTTCTTCCCAGGGACAGAAACGACGATAAAAACGTGGTGATAGAGATACGCGGCGGCACTGGAGGCGAAGAGGCGGCGCTCTTCGCGGCCGATCTTTTCCGTATGTACACGAGGTATGCCGAGATACAGAGCTGGCGCGTGGAGGTTCTGGACGCTAACGAGACCGGCATTGGCGGTTACAAGGAGATAGCCTTCAGGATAGAAGCACGTGGCGCGTACAGCAACTTCAAGTACGAGAGCGGCGTCCACAGGGTTCAGCGCGTGCCGGTGACTGAAGCGAGCGGCAGAGTTCACACCTCGGCCGCCACAGTTGCGGTGCTTCCGGAAGCCGAGGACGTCGACGTGGAAATCCGCCCGGAGGACCTGAAAATAGACACCTATCGCTCCGGCGGCGCCGGCGGCCAGCACGTGAACATGACCGACTCGGCCGTGCGAATAACGCACATACCGACCGGCGTTGTCGTGACCTGTCAGGACGAACGCTCGCAGATAAAAAATCGCGCCAAGGCCATGCAGTTTTTGAGGACAAAGCTGTACGACGTGGAACTGCGGAAACAACAGGACGCCATGGCGGCTGAACGCAAGGGACAGGTGGGATCCGGCGACAGATCGGAACGGATCAGGACGTACAATTTCCCGCAGAACAGGGTCACGGATCACCGCATAGGCCTCACTCTCCACAAACTCGACCAGGTGATGGAGGGAAACCTCACGGAACTGATAGAGGCGCTTTCGATGGCCGATCAGGCTGAAAAGATGAAGAACTTCGCCGCCTGAGGCGATGGAAGCAGGAACCCCCAAGAGCGTTTCGTCGCTGCGCGCACTTCTCCGGCAAGTCATGTCGGATGGGAGAGTGCAATCGCCAAACCTGGAGGCCGACAGGATAATCTGCGGCGTCTTGGAAGTGTCGCGGGCGTGGTTGTTGTCGCGTCCGCGAGCGGAACTGTCCGACGAAAAGCGCGGCCTGGCGCTTGAGTTGGCCCGTCGGCGGGCGGGGGGCGAACCTCTCGCTTATGTGTTGGGCGACGCCGTTTTTCGTGGGCGGAAATTTTTAGTCGACAGGAGGACGCTCATCCCGAGGCCGGAGACGGAAATGCTGACCGAACTCGCGGACGGTTTCCTCAAAAAGACCAGCCGCGGCGCGTTTGCTGACTGGTGCGCCGGGAGCGGTTGTATTGCCGTCACGCTTTGCGCGGACAACCCAGATTTCGCTGCGTTCGCGGTCGACTCGTCGCACGCCGCGCTCGCGTCTGCGCGCAGCAACGCGGAGTTGCACGGGGTCGCGGACAGGATAACGTTCATCGAATGCGAAGATCCGGTTGCGGCGTCCATAAAACCCGAGTCGCTCGACATGGCGATAGCGAATCCGCCCTATATTCCATCGAGCGCAATCGGAATGCTGGAATCCCAGGTCAGGGATTATGAGCCGAGGGAAGCCTTGGACGGCGGCGGCGACGGACTTTGCGTGTACAGATTGCTGTTGAGGGGTCTCCCGCGTTTTTTGAAGCCCGGCGCGCCGCTCTTTTTCGAGACGGGCGGAGGCGGACAGGTGGGCGAAGTAGCGGAGATCGCCGCGCGCGAAGCGCCGTCGCTGAGGCTCGAAAAAGTCTTGAAAGATCACAGGGAAATTACGAGATTCATGCTATGGCGCAAGCTCCTCAAATAGACTAAAATAAAGCTCGAACCGAGAAAAGCGTCATCAGGGAGGCGGTACCAAATGATCGTCACTATCACTCCGAATCCGGCGATGGACGAATCCTACACCACGGATGAATTTCGGCCTGGGAGGTGGTACAGGGCGCGAAGCGTTGTCCGCTCGCCCGGCGGCAGGGGGGTCAATGTATCGATTATTTTGAAACAACTGGGATACAATTCGGTGTCCACCGGATTCCTGGCCGGACATACGGGAAGGTACATCCGGGATGAACTTCTCTTCAGAGGAATAACCACGAATTTCGTGAATATAAAAGGCGAAAACAGAACAAATACATTCATCAGGGATGATTCGGGCGGGATAGAGACTGCCGTCACCGAGGAAGGTCCCACCGTTTCCTCCGACGCGAGAGAACGGTTTTTCTGGAACCTGGAGCGCATTATGCCGCGAGTCGCGGCCGTACACATGGGAGGTGCCCTTCCGCCCGGCGTGCCGGACACGTTTTACAGGGACGTCGTCGATATCGTGAAGCGCAAAAACGTGCCGGTCTACGTCGACGCGTCCGGCGCGGCCCTCGATTTGGCGATAGAGGCACTTCCGACTGTCGTCAAGATAGATCAGAGGTTTGTGAGTTCCATCCGAAATGTCACACTCTCGACGCTGGATCATATCATGGAGATCGCGAAGCGGATTTTCGACGAGGGCGTGGATTGGATAATAGCTTCGTACTTCAATAAATCCAACGTATTCTGCACCACAAAGGGCTTTTATCTCGCCGAGGCGAAGCTGGAAACCCCAGTCACCTACCGGGCCGCGAGCGACGCCCTGATAGCGGGGATGATAGTGGCGAGGGAGGAACGAATGGGGATAGAGGACACGATGAGGTTCGGAATGTCCTGTGTGATTCAGACTGTCAGCTGCCCTCAGAAGGGCTTGCCGTCGAGGGCAGCCGTCGAATCCACACTGGGCGACGTGACAATTCAGAAGATATAACGATGGAAAGGGGAGGCGGTAAAATGGTTGTGGGAGATATCATGGACAGGGACCTTACGTCGCTTGCGGAGGAGACGTCGCTTCTCGAAGCTATATCTTTGATGGCGCTGCATGACACCAGCGGCCTTCCGGTCGTAAACACCGCCGGGCAGGTCGTCGGATTCCTGAGCGAAAAGGACATACTGCGCGCCGTCATACCTGGATATTTGGGCTACATGGACGAGAATTTCACCATGCCCGATGTGGCAAAAATAAAGGGCATGGTCAAGCGTGTGGGGCGTGACCCGGCGTGTGACTATATGACGAAAAAATGTATCGCTTTCGATGAGGAAGAGACTATTTCCAACGCGATGATGCAAATGTTCAGAAAAAACATCCGTCGCGCGCCCGTAATGCGCGAAGGTATGCTCGTGGGCATAGTTGACAGGGAGGAAATTCTGCGCGGTTTCGTTCATGATAATTTCGCCGAAGGCGAGGTCGAAATCCCAATAATGAGCGCGAAATGACGCGCTTTGCGATGGCCCTGTACCAATTTCCCATGCAATGTCAACAGGTTAAGGAAAATTTATAGGCACAACTCCCTTTACATATTCTGTCAGTCTTCACATGGGTTCAACAATCCTGATGCGTTTGCCCTGCGGAGCCCCGAGGTTTATTTGTTTTTATCACGACATGATGATAATATACCAGCCGTAATTTGCCTATTTATTGGGAGGTTCTCAAATGACTTCGGAAAAAAAATCCAACGACTACAAGGATTCCCTGTTTCTTCCAAAAACTGATTTTCCAATGCGTGCCAATCTGTCGTCACGCGAACCGGGATTCTTGGAATTTTGGGAAAAATGCGACATTTACGGCAAACTGAGGGATAGCCGCGCCTCGCGCCCGCGCTTCATCCTCCATGACGGGCCTCCTTACGCCAACTCCAACATCCACATTGGCACGGCGCTCAACAAAATACTCAAGGATATGATCGTCCGCTACAAGTGGATGCGAGGATATTACGCGCCCTACGTGCCCGGCTACGACACACACGGAATGCCCATCGAACACAAAGTGCTGAAAGACGCCGGCATCAGGGCCGAACAAATAGACCCGGTCGAACTCCGCAAACGGTGCGCCGAACACGCCCTCAAATTCGTCAAGGTTCAGACCGACGAATTCAAACGCCTGGGTGTCATGGGAGACTGGGAAAAACCGTACATCACGCTCAAGCCCGACTTCGAGGCGGCCGAGATAAACGTCCTCGCCGACATGGTCGAACTCGGCTTTGTTTACAGGGGACGCAAGTCCATATTCTGGTGCATAGACTGTGAGACCGCTTTAGCCGCGGCCGAAATTGAATATGAGGATGAGACTTCGCCTTCCATATACGTCGCCTATCCGTTCCGCGCGGCGGAGACAAAATTCCCCGCGTTGGCCGGGCGCGACACGAGCGTTATAATCTGGACAACAACTCCGTGGACGCTTCCGGCAAGCCTCGCGGTCGCCGTGCATCCCGATTTCGAGTACGCGTTTTTTGAAGCGGGCGGGCGCGTTTACCTGATAGCGTCGGGATTAAAGGAGGAAGTCTCCAAAAATACCGGGATCGAGTTCGGCGAAGCGCTCGTCACGATAAAAGGACGCGGGTTGGAGGGGCTCAAGGCGGTCCATCCCTTCTACGAAGGGCGCGAAATACCGTTCGTGCAAGCCGATTACGTCACGCTCGACGCGGGCACCGGCTGTGTGCATACCGCGCCCGGGCATGGCGCGGAGGACTATGAGACCGGCGTGAAATATGGCCTCGACATATACAACCCGGTCGACGCCAAGGGATTTTTCGTCCCGGAGACCGAACTCGTCGG
>JAITRO010000189.1 GCA_031288335.1 Synergistaceae bacterium
GCTTGGCGAATCCCCAGTTGAGGAGAGTCCGATACATGTCGAGAGGCTTGGCGCGTATTCCGATCTGAGCCATGCCCACGTTCGAGGACGCTACGAGGATGTTGGCCGTAGAAAGATTCCCCATAGCCCTCGGGTAGGCTTCCGAGATGAACCCGTCGGCGATCTTCAGCCGCGCCGGGCAGTTGAAACATTGTAACGGACAAAGAATTAAACGCCGGTTCCTAGACCCAATCAAAGGAAAGCAACTAAAGGAGGCAATCAGACATGAGAGTAAGAGGCAGCTACGAGCCATACGCGCTGGAGTATGAAGTGTTACACGACGGTACGGCCCTCATCCGGTTTTGCGAGAACATTACGCCGTTCGAGGAATCGGGCGAGAACGGCGGGCTGCCCGCTACGGGATGGGAGTACGACCGCTATACCCTGCGCCGAACGCACACAGAGGAACTCCACACAAAGGTAGCGACCAACACCGCCAAATGGCTCGAATACGCACGGCAAGAGGAATATAACACCATCGCCGCCGAGGTACGGAACAAACGCGACGAACTGCTCGCCAAAACAGACAAAACGCAAATACCTGATTCTCCCCTTTCCGACGACACTCGGGCGGAGTATCAAGCCTATCGACAGTTACTTCGCGACATCCCCGAGCAAACAGGATTCCCCTATGAAGTGGTCTGGCCGGAAAAACCGTCACAGGCAAACGGGCCGGAGCCCGTACCATATTGACGCCGACCGAAACCGTGGAACGCCTGACGGATATAATCGCCCGGCAAGCCCGCATAATCCGCGAACTGCACAACGTCGTCGAACAGCTTAAAGCCGCTACGTCCCTCACGCAGGAGGTGGAAGCGATACTGGCGGACGCGAAACAGTACGAGAAAAGCCCGGAGCAAAAACCCTCCGGGTTTTTTACTAACGCAGAAAGGGGATAAGCGTATGGAACCGGGAAACCTTGCCGCAATTATTATCAGTTGCAGCGCGTCTGCCGCCGCCGTTTCGGGTGTCGTCCAGCTTATCTTGTGGGGGTTGAACCGCAAAGCAGCAAAAGAGGACAAGGAAACCACGTTCGAAAAACACATCAGAAACGCGGTGTGCGTCATTCTGTACGACCGTATCAAATATCTATGCCGCCATCACATCGGGAACGGTTTTATCATGGCGGATGACTTGGAGGACATCATGCAAATGCACCAAGTCTACCATGACGATCTCAACGGAAACGGCTTTCTTGACAACCTCATGATGCAGGTAAAGAACCTGCCAATCCACGAATGAAAGAGGAACGCGACAATGCCTGTAAAAACAAACCGCGAACTAGTCGCGGCCCTGCTCGACGTTGCAAATAACCATAATACCCTTTACGTTATGGGCTGCTTCGGGGCTCCCCTCACGGGTGCCAACGTAACGCGATACACGTCAAACCACGATTACAACAAACAGGCCGCCCGCACCGCAATGATAAAGGCAGCGGCTAACAAGACCCCGCCCGTATACGGGTTTGACTGCGTATGCCTTATCAAGGCGCTATTGTGGGGATGGAACGGAGACCCGTCAAAACCTTACGGCGGCGCGATATATGCCTCAAGCGGTGTCCCGGACATCAACGCGAACGCGATGATTCGGCAGTGCAAAGGGCTTTCAACCGACTTTTTAAAAATAGAGGTTGGGGAAGCCGTCTGGCTTGACGGACATATCGGCATATACATCGGCGACGGCAGGGCGATAGAATGCACACCCAGCTGGGCGAATAAGGTGCAGGTAACAGCCGTTAAAAATACCGGCGAAATACCCGGCCTCAACGCCCGCCAATGGGTACGTCACGGCAAACTGCCATATATCACATATGAGGGCGGGATGATCTCCCTCACCGTAACCGTGCAGCCCGCCCAACCGGGCATACCGGCAACCGCGTCCGCTTTCAAAATCGGCAACATCGTGAACTTTACGGGATCGCGGCATTATTCACTAAAATCACTATGTGCATAGTGTTGTTTGTCGGCGTCTATGATTCAGTATTTGCGCCGTAGAAGTCTCTATATCTTAATAATTTGGGATTTTGAAATCCCAAATCTATCACACACTCAACTTTTTCCAATAATTCAGTTGGAGGATTTATAACAAAAGAGAAGAGATTCAGATAGCCCTGTATATCTTCGCGCTTAAATCCGCTGTGTGAATTGAGAAAGTTTTTAAGAATAGAGTGAACACGGTTGACTGGATTCATAGGGTTTTCATTGTCGGGCAGCCCTTTCAGATACTTGGAAGAATAGACTGTGCTTTCCAGCGAAAGTTTATCAACTAAACGCTTGTGCGAGTTGTCGTCATCGTGTATTAAGTGCGCTCCGTGCTCAATATGGCTTTGAAACGCTTCAAGGGTCTTCTTTTGCGAAGGTTTGCCTGTGCCTTCCAGAAGTATAACGCTATTTTTCTTATCAGTCGCAACGCCTATACAGAGCTGGTTTATGGATAACCCTTTTAATTTGCTGCCATCGTCTTTACGCACTATGTCCTCTGCCCGCACGGAATAAAAAGTCTCGTCAAACCAGATATTGCCTGATAGAACGATGTTGTTCTGCGTCTCTTCAAGCGTCAAAAAAAGTTTTTGAAGCCAATATCTGGACGTTTTGAAGTCGTTTCTGTTATTCCACGAATCGGCGGTAATGCTTACGTGATGGAATAAATTCAAGCAATAATCCGTCCATTCACGAATAGAAATCCGATGTTCATCAAAAATTGTGCCGGTAGTTGGTAGAAAAGTCTTCCTGCAGGTACACATATACCGTTGGACTCCACTATGCGTATAGCCGCTTTTCGTAAACTTAGACGACTCACAAAACGGACATTTGAAAGGCTGATGAGAGTTAATCATATCTGCCTCGCCGCAGTTCGATAGTTTTTTATGACGCTCTTTATAAGTTGCATCATAATGGTCTTTCAGAAATGTTTGTGTCGGAGTCAAATTGGCTGAGTCCTCCCACGGTGTTTTTCTGCGCGATTTTTGCCATTCCATTTTCTCATCTCCCCATATCGTGTAAATATCTCACAACGTATAGGGGAAAACAACACTATGCACATAGAGATTTTATCCGAAAATATGCTCTATCCTCGCGCGAGTATGCGCGATTTCGCGATTCCTGGCCTTATCTTCGTCACTCAGCGGCTTG
>JAITRO010000216.1 GCA_031288335.1 Synergistaceae bacterium
CGGACTCGATCTTCCTCCGTCTTAGCCATGCGCCGCGCGCCGGGCCCTCCAAGTCCTTGGGGATATCGTCGCCCGTCACTCTGTCCATCGCTTCCAGCAGCTTCGGGGCACAGGCCAAAAACGGCGGTATGTCGTGGGCGTCGGCCGTCACTATGGCGGCGATTCCGTCGGGGCCAATGGGATTGTTGCGGGTTCGTTCCATGAAATCGGCTATTTCGCCTGGTTCCATGATGCCGTGGATTCGTTCGCGCTCCGTTATCGCGAATTTAGCGCACCGCATCCAAGAGGACGGCAACGTCGTCAGGGCATTCCACTCGCGAATAGCGGCCCTGCCCATGTCAAGTGCCAGAGCGGCGAAGCGCACCTCCAGCCTCACGGTCGTCGCGGCTACGCTGTCGAGGACTTGCATCGTGCGCTCAAACGCGTCGCCTTCGGGCGTGCGCCTTACGCCGACGAGCGTGGCGATGTACGGATACGACGCGTCAAGGAGAGCCGCTTCCTTCAGCTGGCGGAAGAAGACGGACGGAACGTCGCACCCGAGCGCCCTGCGCAGTTCGTTTGTGAGGCGTTCGCCCGGCTCCAACGCCAATTCCACCCGGCATTTTCCCATCATGCGAACCGTTCCCGGCTCTATCGCGCAACCGAACTGGGCGGCCTGACGCGCGGCGCGAAGCGCGCGGACCGGGTCGTCCGCAAAGTATTCCGACGTTGCCCGGACAACCCGACGCTCAATGTCGCGCGCACCTCCGTAAGGGTCGATCAATTCTCCCGTATCGAGCGACACCGCCATGCTGTTCATCGTGGTGTCACGTCGGTATAAATCTTCCTCTATGGTGGTATCGGGGCACGCGGATACTTCGAAACCACGGTATCCAGGGCCGGTCTTTTTCTCCCGCCGCGCGAACGCGACCTCACACGTATCTCCCTCCACTTCGAGCAGATACACCGGGAAACCGCGGCTGACGCGCTTCGCTCCGGCAAAGACGGCGGCAAAAACGTCCTCGGCGAGGCCTGTGACCAAGTAGTCCCGGTCGTGGGGCCGGACTCCCCGAAGGCTGTCGCGCACCCAGCCACCGACGATAAAGGCGCGGCCGCCTGCCTCCTGAACGGCCCGCGCAAACTCACCCTCCGTCAATTTTTACTTGTTGATCACGGCGTCCGGATCGGCGTAAACGCTCTCCAAACCGAACGCTTTTGCCACCGGGTACACTGTCAGGCTGCCGTTGTAAACTGCCAGTCCCCGGGCCAGCGCCTCGCTTTCGCGGCAGGCTTCGATGGCGCCGCGATTCGCTATCCGCAACCCGTACTGGATCGTTGCGTTGGACAGCGCCATCGTCGAGGTGCGCGAATAGGCCGCCGGCATGTTCGCCACGCAGTAATGCACCACGCCTTCCTCCATATAGATGGGATTGTCGTGGTTGGTGGCTCGCGACGTCTCGGAAACCCCGCCCTGGTCGATCGCGACGTCCACGAAAACGGAGCCGGGACGCATGGAGCGCAGGTGCTCCCTCATGATCAGTTTTGGCGCGGCGGCGCCGCCGCGAATCAACACAGCGCCTATCAGGATGTCGGCGCCCTCTGCCTCGCGTTTGATCGCTTGTTCGTCGCTGTATATGGACACGCAGTTGAATGGCAGTATCTCGGAGAGGTATTCGAGACGCTTGTGGCTGACGTCGGTGACGACCACCATCGCCGCAAGACCCGCCGCTATGCGGGCCGCGTTGGCCCCGACAATACCGCCGCCGACTATGAGTATCTTCGCCGGGGCCACGCCGGTGACGCCTGTGGGCAGAATGCCGCTGCCGCCGAAATTGCGGCCCAGATATGCCGCGCCCATCAGTACGGACATGCGGCCGGCGACCTCGCTCATGGGCTGGAGCAGCGGCAGGCCCCACGGCTCCTCGACCAGCTCGTAAGCTATGCATGCGGCCTTCGATTTCAAGCACGCTTCGGTGAGTGCCCTGCTCGCTGCGAAGTGGAAATAGGTGAAAATTATCTGATGCGGCCTCATGCGCGGAAATTCTTCCGGCAGGGGCTCTTTCACCTTGACGATCATGTCGCACTTCTCCCAGACCTCGCTCGCTGAATCGAGTATCAACGCTCCGACGGCCGCATACTCGCCGTCCTTGAAACCCGATTCGAGACCGGAACCGCGCTCGACGAACACCTGATGCCCGCACCCGATGTACGACGCGGCCGCGGCCGGAGTTATGCCGACCCTGTATTCCCTGTTCTTGATCTCCTTCGGACACCCGATCTTCATTACAAAGCCTCCCTTCCGGCCCAGCCGCCCTGCGGGCGAATGTCCGGCTTTTCACAGCAAACTTCAAGAGCTACTTTATTTTACGATAAAACCGCGCAAATCGCCATTTTTTTGAGATAATAAATCGACAAGAAAAAAGAAGGAGGCTGATTGTATGGAAACCAAACTGCCCGACGCCACAGACTGGAGGATTCTGGATGAACTTCAGCACAACGCGCGGGTGCATTTCGGGGAGCTTGCGGACAAGCTCGGCATCGGGGAAGCGGAGTTCGAATCCCGCGTCAAACGCATGGAGACCGATGGCATAATAACGGGATACAGGGCCGACATCGACCCCCGAAAAGCCGGATACGGCATTTCGGCCATGATCAGCGTCTCCGTCGAGGACAAGGCGCAGGATCAGATAATAAACGACGCGCTGGCCGGAAACCCTGAGGTGACTGCCTGCTGGTCGGTGACCGGCGCGTCGGATTTTCTGCTCGAAGCGCACGCTCCGTCGCTCGAGTTTTTAGAGGAGTTGCTGAACGAACTGGCAAAATACGGCAGGCTGACGACGAGCATCGTGCTGCCGAGATACGCGAAACGGAGAACAATTTTGCCTCCAAGGGAGAGCATGACAGACTAACGCCCTCGAGGAATCGCAGACCCGTTTTTTATGACCCCAGTTTCATGGCCTTCGTCAATTTATTGTCGACGTCGCTGGAGCGCATTTCGACGAGAAGGTCATAGTGGGTCATGTCGAGCTGCACGGGGGTGACCGACACGTAGCCGTCGTTTACGGCGCTCGCGTCGCCGCCCTCCTCGTATTCTTCCTCCGTGGCGCCCACAATCCAGTAGGAGTCGTTGCCGTGCGGGTCTTTCATCGCGATCACCTTGTCCCTGGAGATACGCTTTCCGCGATGCGTTATCTTTACCCCTTTTACGTTTTTTATCAGCAGGTTTGGCACGTTAACATTGAGCATTACACCCGTCGGCAGCGGATTTTTCTCGATGTACTCGAGCACCGCCATGGCCACAAGCGCCGCGGTCATATTGTGGCGGAAGCTGTCACCGCTCTTTATGCACAGCGAGACAGCCACGGCCCGGCGGCCGCACATCAGCCCCTCCATGGCGGCGCAGACCGTGCCGGAGTACGTGATGTCGTCGCTCATATTGGGCCCCTGGTTGATGCCGGAGACCACGCAGTCGGCCGACGGAAATAACGACGAAAGGCCGATGCTCACGCAGTCGGTGGGGGTGCCGTCGCACGAGTATGCCGGTATTTCGGGGGCAAATATCCCAGGGTCGAGCGGGCGGACCCGCACAGGGCGGTCGACGGTTATCGAGTGCCCCGAGCCGCTTCTCTCACGGTCGGGGCCGACGACGGCCGCGAGCCAGCCCTTTTCGAACAGCATCCTTGAGATTATCTGTATGCCCTGTGAAATTACGCCGTCGTCATTGGTGAGGAGAATCTTCATTTACATGATACCTCCTAGTCCTATAAAAAGAATTATCCATGTCAGAAATTCGAGTGCCATCCCGAACAGCGGGTTCATAATACGCCCGATGATTCCCATGTACGACAATATGAGGATTACAAGTATCCCCCATCTTTCGAGGAAGTAATAGCCCCTCAGCGCCGAGACCGGCAGAAAGGTCGACAGCACGCGGGAACCGTCAAGCGGAGGTATCGGTATCAAATTGAATATCCCGAGCCCGACATTGAGCATCATCAGGTTGATTATGACCATTCCGAGCGACGACATGGACCTGCCGAGGATAAAAAAGACCGAACTGGGGAAAAGCCGGACGACGATCCCGCAGATTATCGCCACGACCAAGGCGGAGAGAAAATTTCCGGCCGCTCCGGCCAGAGATACCAGTGCGATGTCGCGCCGGGGTTTTTTGAAGCGCCGGGAGCTTATCTGAACAGGTTTGGCCCACCCAAAACCAAGCACCAGCAGCGTTATAGTTCCGAACGGATCCAGATGACGCAGGGGATTCAAGGTGAGACGGCCCTGTTTTGACGCTGTGTCGTCGCCGAGCATGTAAGCTACGTAGCCGTGGCAGAACTCGTGGAACGACAACGCCCACAGCAGCGCCGGCAGCCTCAGCAGCAAGTTTGCGATATCCAAGCGCGAAAAAACCAACGTAAAGTCCCCTTTTCAGTTACTTCAATTCCAAATCCTTGCCGTTCAGATGCCGGATCCCGCGTCGACATCCGGCTCGCAGTTCTCCACCACCCATTTAAGGGTGTGGTAATCGGCGCGCACAACCTCCCGCGCCGTTATGACGGGCATCTCGTAGGAGTGGTTCCGCCTGATGAGCTGCATGGCGCGGCGCAGGTTTTTTTCGATTGTGAGGGCACGGAGACGATGTTCGGGGGATCTCTTCACGGAACCCTTCCATCTATATATCGTGGTTATCTCTGAAATATTGACGCTCGCGGCCAGCCGATCGTCCACCAGCGCGCCGCCTATGCGGTTTGCTTCCTCCAAATTAGCGCAAAGTACGCTGATCTCATGCACCGTTGCCATCTTGAGCATGAGATTGCCTAGTTCTCTGGCCTTGGCCTCCCACGCCTCCAAACTGCCCACGTTGCAGAGCACGATGTCGGACATGGCCTGTTTCGTGCCCGACCCGACGAGAAATTTTTCCCTCGCTGCCATCTCGTCTTCGTCCCAACCGCGCGACGCGTTCCTCGACATTCGCAGATCGTAGGTCGACGTGACGCATATCACGCAGTCTATCAGATCGAACCAGCCAAGCTCGAATAACAGCGGAATTTCGAGCACCACCCAGCCGCCCAGATTGTGAAAAATCCTCGATGTCTCGGACATGGCCCCCGGGTGGACTATCTCCGACGCGAAACGGCTTTCGTCCGCGTCTTTAAAAACATGGTCCGCCAGAAGCTTATAATCGGGCCGGCCGTCGTGGTACACGCCCGCTCCCCATCGCGCCTCGGCCGCGCGCCTCACCTCCGGGCGCGCCCACTGTTCCTTCGCGAGCGAATCCAAGTCTATTAGGTTCGCCCCCATATCGCGCCACACACTCGCCAAAGTGCTTTTACCAGCGCCAATTTCTCCCGTGATTACCACCGAAAACATATGATCCCTCACCTCGCGCGGTTCTGTCGTCCGTCCTCACCGTGTCCGGGAGTTCATCCGTGAACCGTGAAAATTTGGAGACATTATCATGCCCAAACAACCGGCGTTTTTTGGCTCCCGACAGATACAGGCGTTCACGCGCCCTGGTCATGCCGACATAACAGAGCCGGCGCTCCTCCTCGATGCCGTCGTGGCCAGCCAAAGCCCGTGACGCCGGAAACACCCCTTCCTCCATGCCGGCCACGAAAACCACAGGGAATTCGAGCCCCTTGGACGCGTGCAGCGTGAGCAGGTTCACGTGGGGGCCTTTGTTCTCCACCGTCTCCTGGTCGGTGTAAATGGCGGCCTCCGCCAGCCCGTCGGCGATGCTTCCGCCCTCGGGCATTATCGATACCAGTTCTTGAACGTTTTCGAGACGCTCCGCGCAATCCTCATGATATTCGCCGTTGAGCCAATCGATATAGCCGGCGTCGTGCAGCGCGAAATCGACCGCTTCTTTCAAGCTCGACGCGCCGCGAATACGCCCCATCACGCGGCTCAAATCCGCGGCGCCGTTGGCTGCGCGTCCCTTGAGACGCGCGCCCAACGGAAGGGCTTCCCATATTTCGTCGGGTTCACCCTCCGCGTCCCTGAGAAATTCGGCTATTTGGGAGACGGCTTTTTTGCCCAGCCCTCGCGGAGGAATGTTCGCGACGCGTTCGAGCGACGCCGTGTCCCTCGGATTCACCGCGAGGCGCAGCATCGCCAGCACGTCTTTTATCTCCCGGCGCTCGTAAAAGAACATGCCGCGAATCACCCTGTAGGGGATGCGGCGTTCGAGCAGGGATTGTTCGTAAACGCGGGACAAGGCGTTTATCCTGTAAAGCACGCATATGTCGCCGTAATCGTACTGCCTGCCGGCGTATCCGGCGACCAGACGCTCTATCTCGTCAACTATGAATTCCGACTCGCCGATTTCGTTCGCGAACTTAACGAGTGTCACCTGCGACCCTTTTTCCGCAGACGTCCAGAGGTTTTTCTCATGCCGGTTGAAGTTGTTCCTTATGACCTTATTGGCCGCTTCCAGGATGTTGCCGGCGGACCGATAGTTTTGATCGAGCACGAAAACGCGGGCATTCGGGAAATCACGCTCGAAGTTCATTATGAGCGACATGTCCGCGCCGCGCCAGCCGTAGATCGACTGGTCTGGGTCGCCCACGGCCATTACTCGGTTTACGTCTCCCGCAAGCAGCTTCAAGAGCATGTGCTGCGGCCTGTTGACATCCTGATATTCGTCGACCAGGATCCATTCCACCCTGCCGCGCTCGTCCGCGAGCAATGCGGGGTCGCGCGTCAGCAGGTGCAGCGGCAGGATCATCAGGTCGTCGAAATCTAGAGCCCCCTGCGATTTGAGCGACGCGCGGTAAGTCTCGTACACGCCGCGCAGGCGCTTGTCGATGTCGGCCTCCAGCGTGCGCGGGTCGCAGGCGGCGTAGGCGCGAGACACTCGATCGATCGCCTCGCCGACGTCGCGAGTTTCGAAACCGTGTTCCTTGGCGATCTTTTTTATGAGGCTCCGGCAGTCGGCACTGTCGAAGATCACGAAATCGACGGGATAGCCGAGTTCCGCGAGGGAATTTCCGTGCCGGCGCAGGAAACGAAGACCCCACGAGTGAAAGGTGGAGACCTGCATCCCCCGGAGATTCCCGCCCACAATGCCGGTGACGCGGTCCAGCATCTCGCGCGCCGCCTTGTTGGTGAAGGTGACCGCCATGATCCTCCACGGCGCGACCCCTTTATCGCGCACCAGGTGCGCTATCTTCACCGTGAGTACCTTGGTTTTGCCGCTCCCGGCGCCGGCCAGAATTAGCTCGTGCCCGTCGCACGCCTCCACAGCCTCTCTCTGTCGGTCGTTTAAGTCGTCGAGTTCCGTCATTCAAGGGGCTCCAGAAGCCCGTAACCTCCGTCCGTCCGTCTGTAGACCACATTGTAATACCCGTTTTCTCCGTTACGGAAGAGGAAGAAATTGTGCCCCAGGAGGTCCATCTGTCTCGTGGCTTCGGCCGGAAGCATGGTTGCCACCGGGAAGCGCTTCACCTTCACTATGTCGGTGGAGCTGGCGTCGTCCTCGTCGCGCTTGTCCCCGAACAGATCCAGCGGAAGGTCGAAGGATATGTCCTTCGTCTTGATATGGGTATGATCGGTGAGATAGTCCTTGTGACGCTTTACCTGCCGCTCGATATTTTTCAAAGCCTTGTCGAAGGCCTTGCGCATATCGGGAGAATAGTCCTCTCCGCGCATCGCGATGCCGTTTGCCGAAGCCGTTATCTCCACGATGTGCATCCCGCGCTTGAAACTCAGCACCACCTGCACGTCGGAAATTTTGTTGAAAAACCTCTCGATCTTGTTGAGCTTCTTCTCCATAAAATCCTTCTGATCGTCAGTAGCCTCAACGTTGCGGGTGAAAAAACGAACATCCACGACAATCCCTCCTGTTTCGCATCGAATCGCTAAAATATGCATTTCAATTCTAGCATCAAGCCATTACTCTCGCAACGCGCCCGCTGTTCATCTGTTGTTCGTCAGCGAAAATGTCCTCATGGGACAGGAGAGATTGACGTTGAGCAGGAATGAGTTGAAGCGAGTGAAAGTTCTGGGAGCGGCTATTATCGGGAAGCATGACATATCTGGAAGGTGGGAAGATGAGGAACTTGATATAAGCTCGTCAAGCATTGGGGCGGATATGCGGCTTATTTTCAGGAAGGTATGTTCGCGAGCAGATAGATTTGCCGGAGAGCGAAAATTCCTCGCACAAAGCAACCTACTCCCCAAAGCGGGCTACGCCGGCATCCAAATTTTTGTTTTTTTATTGCTGAATTGTATCTGCAAGGTAGTAAGACGGCGCATATTTTGTGACGATACACTATAATGGAAAATATGTTTATCAGATATAGGAGATGTTGCGGTTGAAACTCAAAATTTCGAAAAAAGCTGAAAAGATCAAGCCCTCGGCCACGCTTGCCGTTTCCGCGCTCGCGCGCGAGATGAAATCGGCCGGACGTCCCGTCTTGTCTTTCTCAGCCGGCGAGCCCGATTTCAGAACACCCGAATGCGCCATACAGGCGGCTGTCGACGCGATGGAGCGCGGAGAGACCCGTTATACCGCCACCTCCGGCATCCCGGAACTCAAAACCGCGATCGCCGAATATTACAAGAGACGTTTCGGCCTGGATTACGCGCCGTCCGAGATTATCGTATCGGCGGGCGCCAAAGCGGCGCTTTTCGAGGTGTTGTCCGTGCTGGTCGACGAGGGCGACGAGGTGTTGCTGCCTAAACCCGCATGGGTCAGCTATGTCGAACAGATCGAACTGGCAGGCGGTACGGCGAAAATCGTGGATACATCGGACACTGGTTTCATTCCGTCGAAGGAGCGAGTGCTCGCCGCGCTGTCGGATAAAACGGTCGGGATCATCATTAACACGCCCCACAACCCGACGGGCGTGGTTTACGGCGAAAGCGGCGTGCTGGCCTTGGCCGACGCGGCCAGGAAACACGGGTTATGGGTGATATACGACGAGATTTACGAACGCCTGGTCTACGGCAGTGCGCAGCATGTCAACATAGTTCAGGCCGCGCCG
>JAITRO010000013.1 GCA_031288335.1 Synergistaceae bacterium
TTATTCCGCTGCGTCCGGTGATTTTTTTGCCGTCGCCGAGCGAGACTATAGTGACATCTATTTCGGCGCGCCGCAGGATATCGACAGTACAAAGAGCCTCGGTTTCCTCGAACTCCTCAATTATAAAAAGAGCTGCACTCGCGTGTGACATATCCGCACTTCCTTTCAGAATAATGTATTTAGTGACCTGCCTCTCGGAGCACAAATAAAAAACGAGTTGTTTGATACTACAACGAACATAATAATTCTGTAAAGCCAAAAGATCAGGATTTCATGATCTTGTATAATTTTTGGAACACGCAAGCGATTATGCCTCTTTTTAGGTTGATCCGAATCCCTGTGACAAGATGTCGTGAATCTGCGGCAGAGTTTTGCCGCCCAGGCCAAGATTGTCGAGATTTCTACCCTTACCGTAATAATCCTCACTGTTTAACGCGGAAACGACGGCTATAAGCCCTTCCGTAAACGGGACCGAAACGCCTGCTAGACGTGCCAGCGAAACAAGCAGAGTAACAGCGCCGCCCGCATCTTCAGTCACGTAGCGGTGACGAATCGAATCCGGCCCATCCAAACCTCGGAACACGTCGAATTCGGGATATTTTCCGCGTTCGGCCACGAGCTTCAGATGATCGACAGGCGACGGCATACGCCAATAGCCAAGAGCGTTCAAGACGTTCCTCCATTCTGTTTCCGTCGCTTCAAGGCCTCTGAAAACACTGTCGGTCAGACCGTCGATAAAAAGACGGAACTCCCTGCCTTTGTCGTCAATTTTTGAAGCGTTGAGTACGGTCGAAACAAGATGATTAATGACGTTGGGGCTGTTCAGCGTCGTCTCAAAAACATGCGCCATCGGCTCCGTTTCCAGAACGCCGTCAAGTGCGGCCATTGCGGCAGCCGTATCGGCAGAGGGAAGAGCGGCTATTTTCTTCGAGCGAAGCGGAGCGGCCGCGATTACTTCGGCGGGACCCGTGATCCTCGCGGGAAGAAAATTGCCCTGTGTCTCCGCGATAATAACCCGCGCCTTTATGCGTGATTCCCGAAAAATCTTACTGAACACAAGCGCGCCGGCATTCCCGGGGCCTATTAATATCAACTGTCCGTTTCTAAGTCCATTCACGGCGATTTTGGCGATTTCTTCGTGAAAATTAGCTATGGCGCTCACAAAAATAATATCGGAGTTTTTAACGGCATTGACAACGTCGGACGAGAGTTTGGGCAAGGCCAAGCCGCGAAGCCCGTTTCCGCGCAATAATATTCCTCCGTTATCGCGAATGGCGCCGAAATGCCTTTCCGCTTCCTCCGATTGGAACGTCAGCGTAACGTCAAACCCGCGCAACGCGTAAATCGCCGCTAAGGATTGAGCGGTCGCGCCATACCCGACAATCGATATTCGTTTGCCCATAATCATCACTCACTCCAAAATTAATTTGTTTGATGCCCGTCTTTATCTCCCCAAATAACGTATTACCAGCCTTCTTCAAATGGATAATCATAAATATTAACGCCGTAAAATCTCTTGGAAATATTGGCGGCCCTCGGATCCGTCTTCACTTTTTGCAAGGCGTCGCTGATTTTGCGGGTGAACTCCTCGTCCTGCGTGACTTTGCTGATCAGCGGATAGGATTTCACCGGCTTGATCAGATTGAAAGCCAGCTTATCGCGGAGGTTATGGTTCACGCCATTTTCGGCTGCTACCTGTTGTTCCCAAATGACCTGCAAGGTCGGCACTACGTCATATTTGCCGTTGGCCAGCCAATCGTACTGTTTGGTCCATACCGCGTAGTCGGTGCTGTACTCGATTGAGATCACCGCGTTCGGGTGGGTTTCGTTATATTGCTCAAACTGAAAAGTTATGCCGTTGCCGGCGATCAGGGGGGAGACTCTGAGTTTTTGCGCGGCGATTTGCTCGAAAGTGGAGACGTCGCTGTTCTCCTTGCGCACGGCCAAACCCAGCAGGTTGCCGCCGATGTTTTCTTTGGGAATCAGGTAGCTCTCGCCCCGCTCTTTTGTATAAAAAGCATTCGTTAGGCCGACGTCATAGGCGCCTGTGGTGACTCCGACGACCACATCGTCGTCGCTGGAGCCGAAATATTCGAACGCGTATTCGGGAAGCAATTCGTCCACGAGGCGAAAGATCTCAATGTCACCGCCGGTGTCATTGCCGCTCTCATCTTGAAAAGTAAAAGGCACGCCCTGCAGCTCATAGGCGACCTTGATCACCTTGACCTCATTCTGAGAGGAAACGCCGTTGTCCGAAGGCGCGGATTGATTCGCGCTGAAGGCTGGAACGGAGCAAACCGCCGGCAGGACTAGCGCCAACGCCGTAATCACCGCAAAGTTGAGCGCATTCATCTTTTTTTTCTTTTTCATGATAAACTCATCTCCTCGATTATAATGTTAAATATTGTATTCCGTTTCATAGAGGATACTGCGCAAAAACTGCTTAGTGCGTTCATGCCGCGGATGAACGAAGAATTCGCGCGGTTCACCTTCTTCGAGGATCACGCCGCTGTCCATGAAGATAACTTTGGTGGCCACGCTCTGGGCAAAAGACATTTCGTGAGTTACGACAATCATCGTGGTTCCTTCTTTGGCGGCGAGTTTTTTCATGATGCCCAGCACCTCGCCAATCAATTCGGGATCCAGAGCGGAGGTTGGCTCGTCAAACAGGATAACATCCGGGTTGCCGGCAATGGCCCGGGCGATCCCGACACGTTGCTGCTGCCCGCCGGAGAGCTGACTGGGATAGAAATCACTCCTGTCCAGCATACCCACCTTTTCCAGCGCTTTCACACCGATATCACGCGCTTCCTTGGCAGGGATTTTTCTGCCGTAAATCAGTCCTTCCGTCACGTTTTCCAACGCGGTTTTATTGTTGAAAAGGTTGTAATTTTGAAACACGAAGGATGTTTTTTTCCTGACGAAGGCCACTTCGCTCTTTTTGGCACGGCGAAGCTGGATTGTCTTGTCCCCGAATACCATTGTGCCTTTATCCGCGATTTCCAAAAAGTTGATGCAGCGCAGCAACGTCGTTTTGCCGGAGCCGCTGGGACCCAGAATGACTACGACGTCGCCCGAGTCCACTTTCAGGTTCACGCCTTTGAGGATTTCATTTTTGCCAAAGAATTTGCAAACTCCGGTCAATTCGAGCATGGGAACGTCCTCCAGCATAATCTCACTTGACTCACGCCGATACCCTGTGAACCTTGGCCTTATTTTCCAAAATCTTGAAACATAATTCGACAGCCATGCAGATTATCACGTAAATTGCCGCGATGACCAGAAAGCCTTCGACGAAATGGAGATTGCGGGAAGCGGCCACTCGGATGATGCCGGTGATTTCATTGACCGCAATCGCGAAGCAGAGCGAACTCGTCTTGATGAGGTTATTGACGCTGGTGCACAGCACTGGTAAAACAGCCGAAAAAGCCTGCGGCGCGATAATGCGCGTATAGGCGCGGAAACCCGACAGCCCGGCCGCCAGAGCCGCTTCATACTGCCCCCTGCCCACTGCCCGGAGACCGGCGCGAAATACTTCCGAAAGGAAGGCGATCATAGAAAAAGAAAAAATCAATATCGCGTAAAAAATATTGTTGATAGCATACACGTTGAAAGGCAGGGCTAATTTTTCAATTATAAATTTCAAAAGATCCGGCAGCATAGTGTAGATGATGAGAATTTGCACTATGACGGGAGTTCCCCGCACGGCGGATACGTAGACTGAAAATAGCAGATTCAAGGTCTTGCGCTTTTTGCCGGCACGGGCGACGGCAATTGCAAAAGCGATTGGGATTGAGATGAGCAATGTCATGACCGTGATAAAAAGTGTGACGGGAATACCTCTCAAGGCGAGGAAAAATGATGATTTCATAAAACCGAAGTCAAGAACCACGCACTATCCCTCCTTGCTCGGCCGCCGCGATCATTCCTGCTTTTTTTATTTCGTTCAGCTCGATCTTGCGTTCAAGCGAAAGCCTGTTTTCTATAAAATGGCATCCGCCGTCGATGAGAATAGAAGCTAGCCAATAGATAGCGGCCAGCGTGAAAAATATCTCATAGATATCGTTGCCGTAAGACGTAGAGTTCAATAAGTCAGCTCGGCCCATGATGTCGATGAGTCCGATAGTGTAGCCCAGCGAACCTTCTTTCATGAGAATAATCAGGGCGCTGCTCAAGTTAGGTATGGAAACGCGCAGCGCCTGCGGAAACATGATCCGGCGAAAAGCCTGAAAAGGCGTGAAACCATTGCTGACGGCCGCTTCATACTGACCGCCGCTCACAGAGAGGTAGGCGCTTTTCATGATCTCGGAGAGCGTGGCGACGCTGCTCAGGCCAAGAGCCAGAATGACGAAATACACGGTGTTCATGCCGCTTAAATTCACCTGAAACATACGTCGCACGGCCAAAGGAACGCCGTGATAGACCAAGAAAATTAGAATGATTGGAGGCAGGGAGCGCATAACGGCGGTATAACCAATGGCAAAATACTTGAGCGGCCTGTTTTTTCCCAGTTTCATCATCGCCATGAACGCCCCAAACACAATACCGATCGTCAGGGCACCGCCCATATAAAACAAGGTGACACTGAGATAAGGAAGCAACTTGAACAGATATTCCCAAGCTACATCCAGCCGATAGCGAAACATGACAGAATCAAACCTCCTTGATCCCGAGGATGACATCTCTCGGGCGCGCGGGGTTTTTGCATTCGCAGGGGATCGCAACCTGGCAGATGCCGCAGCCGTGAAGCGTTCGACCGCGTATCTTGTGTTCTTGGCTCACTGTGCCCATGAATTGAAAGCATTTCGATACCAATTTTCTCCCAGGCTCGCTGATCGCCCGATTGGGACAGCGTTTGGCGCAAACTCGGCACATTGTGCAGTTAGCGTAAAGATCCGGCAGATCGCCGCTCCGGCTGATCGAGTGCGCATCCGCGATCTCTGCCTCAGTGACTGCGCTGATCAATCTTCCGGCGGTTCCTTTTTCCGTGATCAAGTTACCGTGCAGGCCGAATGTGCCCAGTCCGGCGCCAAAGGCCACGTGACGCTCCGACCAATTGGAGGAAAACTGCCTGCGCGTCCGGCAGTCTTCTGCGGCATGCGGCGGCAGGACATTCTGCCAAAAACGCTCGTCGGCTTGGGGCACAAGCGTCCGATACCCCTCGGCGAGCAATCGGCCGCAAAAGCATTCGGCGAAAGCCTGCATAAACTGCTGCCCCTGTACCCGAGCGTGCAGCCATTCCAGCGACGGCGCACCGCCTTTGCGGTTGCTCTTCCTCACTTGCTCGCTGAAGGGAAAAAAGAAGGAGATAACTGTCCTGGCTCCTTCGATCCAAAATACCGGTTGGGCCAAATCGATATTGGCTTCGTCGTTTCCAATCAGGGAGACATAATATTCGTTGTCGGCGGCGGCGTATCCCACCAGCGGCGAATCAAAAAAACGCAGTCCGGGCAGTTCCGGCAGCGCAGCCGCCTCTTTCCGCAAAAAACCGTACGTCGGATCGTTGACGAATTCCTCTGCGAACGCTTGCACCTCGGCGCTTTTCATGCTCTGTCCCCTTTATTACATATTAAGCCTATATATCTTATATGTTATTGTATTCTTATATGTCCGCCCTGTCAATGGGCCGCTTCCCCGGCTTGACAAAGTGCGGGATATATTATAATATATTCCTATAAATATAATATATTTAATATGCAAAGGAAGGTCCGCAAATGTTCAAAATTTATTGCGTTTGTATGAGGGGAAACCTTCAGGGCAGTCCAGAGTCAGACTTGATGAGAAGCCGAACCTTGCGGGTTGTCTGAGGTTTCCCGTATTAGCGCAGTGTTTATGATTTTTAGATACCGGATCAAATATCATTTATGGAAGGAAATTATGAAAAGATGAAAAACGGGATATATCTCTTAGCGTTGTTTTTATTCCTCACTTTCGCCGGCATCGTGATCAGCGGCGGTCGGTCTCAGGCGGCGCAGGTTTCGGCTGAACGGACGCCGGAGTCTCGAGTCGCGGAAGTCCGCAAGATTGAAGTGGCTATCAAACCGGATCTTTATCCAAATGCCTACCTGGATGACGACGGCAATCCAGCGGGTTACGACATTGAGCTGGCTAAGCTGATTGATGAACGCCTGCCTCAATACGAGTTTATTTATGTGCCTCTGCCCCAGGATGCAATACTGCTCGGGGTCGAAATAGGCAAGTACCCGGTGGCCATATCCAGTTTTGCCAAGAGCCCGGAGAGAGAGGAGAAATATCTCTTCCCCAGCGAAAACATAGGGGCAGTGACATTCGGTTTGGTTGTGCGCACGGAAAACAAGGATATCGACTCTCTGGCGATCCTGTCCAAGCATCCTGAACTGAAAATTGAGCCGATACCCTCGGCCTCCCAAGGACAGATTATCATGGAGCGATATAACAACGCCCATCCGGAGAGCCCCATCGCTTTTAAGGTGGGAGAGTGGGCTAACAGCGCCGACTCTTTAAAATGGCTGGCGGATAAGCGTTACGATGCGGCTCTGCTCGGCGTCAACGGTTTCCATGAGTTGCTGAACAAGCTGGGATACCAGGATAAATTGGTCTTTAACACGGTGGTCGGCAATAAGACATGGAGCCTGTTTCACAAAGGGGAGGAACGGTTCGCCGAGGATTACAGCCGAGTTCTCAAGGAACTGAAAGATGAGGGAATCGCGAATGATCTCATGATCAAGTATTTCGGCGTCAATCTTTTCGAACATTTGCAGGAACTCAAGTAGGCGGGCAGTGCTTCATCTCCGCAATACGAATGTTATTCCGGCGTTCTAACTATAAAATAATGAGGTGTCGGTTGTGGAATACATGCTCAGTGTTTTTGTGAAACTCTTGCCCCGCATTCCTGTAACGTTGATGCTGACGGGATTTTCCTTTGCGCTGGGCTTTGTCTTTGCGGCCGGCATCGCATTTCTGAAGCTGCGCGGGAATCTTCCGCTCCGGATTTTAGCCGGCGCATTCATCACCATCATTCGTTGTACGCCGCCGGTTATCCTTTTTTTCCTGGTTTTTTTCGGATTGCCGGTACTGTTGTCGGTCTTTGGCGTCGCGGTCAAATCCACGGACAGCAATCTGTCCGCCGTAATCGCGATGACGCTGATGGCTTCCGGAATCATGGCTGAGATGCTCAGGGCGGCTTTTCTCTCCGTGGACGGCGGACAGTATGAGGCGGCGGTGTCGGTGGGGCTTACGCCGTGCGCGGCGCTCTTATCAGTGGTTTTTCCTCAGGCCTTTTTCATTGCTCTGCCCAATCTAGGCAACATGATTATCGCACTGCTTCACGAGTCTTCTCTGGCTTATCTTATCGGCGCCATTGACGTAGTGGGACGGGCTGCCATCCTGACGTCCAACAGTTACGGACTGAAAGCGGCCTCGATCTATACGGTAGTGACGCTGATTTACTGGGGGCTGACTGTGCTGCTCAGCTGGATTGTGGATGTATTGGTGCTGAGAACCGGCCGGGCAAACACTTTAGTTACGGCAGGAAGTTGAGATGAGCTTTCAGTTTGATTTTCCGTTTGCCCGCCGTGCGTTTGCGGAAGCGCTTTTGGGTATCCCGGTCACCCTGTCGGTTGTCCTGGCGGCTTTTCTCGCGGGTTTTCCGCTGGGTTTTCTCATCGCCCGCTGCCGCTTGAGACGCACGCCGGTTATCTCCCAGATTTTGACCGTATATGTTTCCTTTGCCAGGGGTACGCCGGTCGTAGTCAAAATTCTGCTTTTCTACTCCCTTCTCCCGCCGGCGCTTGAACACGCGATCAGGGTTCTCGGTTTAAATTTCAGCATCTACGATCTCAATCCCATCGTCTACGCCTTTATTATTTTCGGCATTACCTCCTCCGCGACCTATTCGGAGATATGGCGTTCGGCGTTGAACGGAGTGGACAGCGGGCAGTATGAGGCGGCGGTGTCGGTGGGCCTTACGCCTTTCCAGGCTTATCTGGAGGTGGTGCTGCCACAAGCTTTGGCCATCGGGGCGCCGGCCTTCTGTTCTTCGACCTTGTCCATGCTGAAGGGAACTTCAGTGGTATTTCTGATGGCGATCCTTGATATCACAGGGCGTGCACGGCTGGCTGCCGCCATGGGCTACAAGTATCTGGAGGCTTACGTCGTGATATTTCTGGTTTACTTGACCGTATGCGGCATTCTGGAGCAGGTTTTCAAATTGCTTGAGCAAAGGTTGGTTCGCTTCCGTGCCTCATAACATCCGACAAACGCCGCTGTTCCGGATAGGCGTTCATCCTTCCGGACGAAAGCATGAAACATGCTGCGCTTAGAAAATGTGCGCAAGCGTTTCGGTGATCAAGAGATACTGAAGGGTATCGACCTGGTCATTGAAAATGGCGAGGTGGTAGTCATCATCGGCCCGAGTGGATCCGGCAAGACAACGCTGCTCCGCTGCTTGAATTTCTTGGTGCGGGCTGATGAGGGAAACCTCTGGATTCATGACAGGAAAGTGAATCTGGCCGCGGCGGATCGTAAAACGATTCTGGAGGTGAGGCGGAGCACTGCTTTCGTATTTCAAAATTACAACCTGTTCCGCAACAAGACCGTGCTGGATAACGTCACTCTGGGGCTGATCAAAGGACGCGGCACCGCCAGGGGAAGAGCGGAGGAAATCGCGACTGCCGCCCTGGAACAGGTAGGAATGAAGAAATTCATGGCACGCTACCCCAACACACTGTCCGGCGGCCAGCAGCAGAGGGTTGGCATTGCCAGGGCCGTGGCTCTGAATCCTGACATCATTCTCTTCGACGAACCCACTTCGGCGCTGGATCCTGAAATGGTGGGCGAAGTCCTGGACGTGATGAAAGGTCTGGCCGGAGACGGCACAACGATGTTGATCGTTACTCATGAGATCTCCTTTGCCAGAGAGGCGGCGGATCAAGTAATCTTTATCGATGAAGGCGTTGTGGCTGAAAAAGGGCAGGCGGAAGAAGTGTTGGCACATCCGCGAGAGGAGCGCACCAAGCGCTTTCTCAGACGGCTGTTGCCTGATTCGGCGGCATAGCTTTCCTCTGAAACCGAGGTTTTAATTCTGTGAATTTGGGTTTCCAAAAAGAACTTGACAGGCGTGTCAGGCTCGTGCATAATACATAACATATTATACATAAAATATATAGGTATAATATGTTTTATATGCCGCCTCTCTGGCGGGAAAAATATCTACATAGGAGGAGTGTGTTGTGATGTTGCGGAGAAAATTAAGCCCTTTGCTTCCGCTCGTTTTGATCGTCTCGGCGTTTTTGGTTATCAGCGCCTGCGAAGGCGCGGCGGCAGCGCCCAAAAAGACCAAGATTCTCGTGGGCACGTCCGGCCTCATTTATCCAGTAACTTTTTATGATGAAAATAACAACCTGACCGGAGTGGACGTCGTGTTAACCGAAGAAATTTTCAAGCGCCTGCCGGAGTACGAATACGAGTGGTATGTGGCGGAACTGGCGACCTTGTTTATCGCCGTCGATACGAACAAAATCCAGATGATCGCGCATAATATCGGCAAAAACCCCGAACGCCTGGCCAAATATCTTTACGGAGCCAAGCCGCATAATCGTGGTATTCCTGTTATCGCGGTGAAGAAAGGCCGCACGGATATTCAAACTGTGGATGATTTGCAAGGTAAGACCGTGCCGATGGTCGGCGACGGTTCGTTGCAGGAACTGTTTTTTGAAAAATACAATGAGACGGAAGCCAAAGCTAATCCGGTGAAAATACAATATGGCGTGGATTTGCAGGCCAGCCTCCTTGGCGTCAGCAACGGCAAATATGACGCCTCCATGAGCAGCGTGGTGGGCTTGGATAATTTCTACAAAACTTATGGGATCGAACTGGACTATTACCCCATTCCTTACGGGCATGAACTGAACGACAGTGACGGCGCTTATTTGGTCTATCATCCGGATCAGACTGAACTGAAGGAAAAAATCGACGTTGTCCTGCAGGAAATCAAGGATGACGGCACCTTGCTCCGTATTTTCGAGCGGTTTTACGGCGCTCACGCGCGGGAGATCCTGGATCAGGTCAACCAGGCCAAAGTGCGGTAAGCGCGGGAGAGCGTCCTCGGCATGGGCAAGCTGTTTGATTTTGATTTTCTGCTGGAAGCGTTTCCAAAGATACTGCGTTACCTGCCGGTTACGCTGGAAATTACTTTTGTGGCTATGATCATCGGTCTGGTGCTTGGTTTGGGGATTGCCCTGTCGGAAATCCATAACATTCCGGTGTGCAAACAGCTCGGTCAGGGTTATGTCGCTTTTATCCGGGGGACGCCGCTCATGGTGCTGATTTATCTGACGTATTTCGGCATTCCCCTTATGTTGGAAAGCCTGAATCGCCGATTCGGCACGGGATTCAACACTAACGCAATTCCCCCGCTCGCCTATGCCTTCGTGGCCCTGGGCCTGAATGACGCGGCTTTTAATTCCGTGGCTATTCGCTCGGCCATCGAGGCTGTGGACAAACGGGAAATCGAGGCGGCGCATTCCATAGGCATGACTGCGCTGCAAACCTTCAAGCGCGTTATCGCGCCGCAAGCTCTGATTATCGCAGTGCCCAACCTCGGCAATCAAATCATCGGACTGATCAAAGGAACTTCCCTGGCTTTCACCGTTTCCGTGATTGATATCATGGCCTCGGCCCGTATTCAGGGTTCTCGCGGTATGCGTTTTGTGGAGGTCTATATAGATGTGGCCGTTATTTATTGGGTGGTATGTTTTCTCACGGGCAAATGCGCCGCACTTATCGAGCGCCGGCTGCGCAGAAGCGAATTGACCGCGCCGGATGAAAAAACGCTTGAGAAAAACGACATATACGAGAGAAACGTCTGATATCGGCCGGGGTGAAGGAGGGGCTGCCGCGTGATGCAAATAATCGCCCTGAAAAAGAGTTTCGGCAAAACTGCAGTCCTGCGCGGCATTGATCTGACTGTGCCTGACGGCAAAGTTACCGCTGTCATCGGGCCTTCCGGCTCCGGCAAATCCACCCTGCTGCGTTGCCTGGATTACCTGGAAAAACCCAACAGCGGGCGGATAGTTCTGGATGATATCGTGCTCAACGCCGAGCAGCCGCATAAAAAGGACATTCTGGCGCTGCGGCGCAGTACGGCGATGGTATTTCAGCAATTCAACCTGTTCCGCGGACGCACGGCCAGGGAAAACGTTATGGAGGGTCTCGTGCAAGTCAAACGCATGAGCGAGAAAGAGGCCGGCGTCATTGCCGAACATTACCTGAACGAAGTCGGTCTGGGCAGCCGCATGAACTATTATCCCCGCCAACTGTCCGGCGGCCAGCAGCAGCGGGTGGGTATCGCCAGGGCCTTAGCCCTGGAACCCAAAGTTATCCTGCTGGACGAACCGACTTCCGCGCTGGATCCGGAGATGATCGGCGAGGTCTTGGTGGTGATAGGCAAACAGGCCAAACAGGGAAAGACCATGCTCATCGTCTCGCACGAAATGGATTTTGTGCGGGAAATTGCGGATGAAGTCGTATTTATGGACGATGGGCTGATTTTGGAACAGGGGCCTCCGCGCGAGTTGTTCCTCAATCCTGTGCACGAGCGCACCAGACAGTTTTTAGCCAGAGTGTTTCAGAACTTCGACTACGCCATTTAGCGAAAGGAGAAGATGATTTTGTCAGTGAAAGAACAAGCTTACGCGGAACTGCGGGAAAAGGCCAACATGTTGGTGCACGGTATCCGGATCACGGACGAGACGGCGGCCAAAACCGGCGCCGGCGTCACCGTTAAGGAAGGGGGGCGTGAGGGCAGAGAAAAACCGACGCCCGCCAATTTTCGCACTCCGCTCGGTTTCAACGTCGCCATCACCGCCAATCCGGACTCGGATTACGCCATCGAGTACGCCGAAGGACGGTTTCTGCTGACCAAAAAAGGGCATCTATTGTATGATCATTTGGAGTTTGAGCGGCGGCCGCAATATTATGCCCGAAAGACAACGGACGGAAAATGGATGAAAGACATCGTTTCCTTAGTGACCAACGGCTGCGCGGCGATTTGGTACTCCAACGAATGCGCCTTCAAATACCGCGATGAAGGCTGTCTTTTCTGCGATATCAACTGCGGCCCCGGTAATATTTTCATGAAAACTTCCGCCCAAATCGCTGAATCCGTCAAAGCCGCTTTTGATGAAGGGGTGGCTTGGCGGATTGATTTCACGGGAGGCGTCATTCCGCAGCGGCGGGAAATCACCTACTATACCGACGCCATCCGGGCAATTATTGAGGCGCTCGGGCGGCGAGACCTGGTGGCCGCGGCCTGTATCGCCGCGCCCCGCGATCTCGCCGTCATCGAACAGGTGAAAGAGGCCGGCTTCAGTATCATTACGATGAACATAGAAATCTGGGATAAAAATATTTTTCGCACTTTCTGTCCCGGCAAAGACCGCACGGTGGGCTGGGACAATTGGGTCAAGGCGCTGGAATTCGCCGCCAAAATTTTCGGCTTCGGGCAGGTGCGCTGCAATTTTGTCACTGGCTTCGAACCTCAGCACAAAACATTGGAAGGCATAGAATACCTGGCTTCCATCGGCGTAATCGGCAACGCCAACATCTTCCACTCCGGCGAGGGCACTCCGCTGGAAGGGCATCGCTGCCCGACGCCGGAATGGAATCTGCAATTGCACGAAAGAGCGGCGGATATCCTGCGCGCCAGCGGTGTCACATTTGCCCAGGCTGCAAACTGCCACCCGATGGCCGATGCGCTCTATCATGATTTTTGGCGCATTAAGGATGATTTGTTGCCCGCCCTGCGTCAATCAGCCTGATCAGATCAACGTGGAGGTGTTTTTCGGATCCTTAATGCCGGCCGACAGGCGGACAAAAGGGTTCAAACGGCAAAACGGGCGTGGCTGGTGGTTTTGGGATTTGGATCACGATACGCGACGTGAAAGCCAACGGCTAAGGGCGTTGGCTTTCACGTCGCGTATCGTAAAGAAAGTGAATTTAACTTCAAGCAGATCTTATGTCCGGCTTATTCCGCGTTTCCCGCCGCAACTTTGAGGATGCCGTCAGCGAGCGCCGCCATTCGCGATTTCCTGCGCGCCGCCGTATTGCGGTGAACGACTCCTTTTGTCACGGCCTTGTCCAACGCGCTTGACGCTTGGGACAGCATATCGGACACGCGCTCGCGGTCTCCGCTCGAGACCGCCGCCGCGAAATTCTTTGCCGCGTTTTTGCAGCGCGTTTTCCAGTAACGATTGTAGAGTCTGTTTTTTTCGGCGATTAAAATCCGTTTTACAGCCGATTTTTTATTGGCCACCAAATTCACCTCCCTCTCCAAGGACGGTTAATATTATCATACAGGCGCGCGTGCGCGCAAGCCGAAAAATATCGCGGCTTTCATAATATCTCCTTATAGAAAATATAACGGTATTTTGACGTATTATACACTCCGGTATTATTATATTTTATAACGAAATAGCAGTATTGACATATTTGTAAATAAGCGGAAAATAGTTTCGGTAATTAAGAAAAGTCGGATATAAATGTGTTTTGGAGATAAAATATGATGTATAATATACAAAGTTATCAGGGGGGATGACAGGTAATGATCGACGGAATGCGTGTGGAACCTGTGGAAAGTCCGAAAGCGCCTGACTTGCCGATTACGGTCGAAACTACTCGTCACAATAAAGGACATAATACTAAACCTTTTTCAGAGGTTTTGAAATCGAGTGTGATGAAAGTGAATCAACTTCAAATCGACGCGGACAATCTCACAAATCGTCTCGCGCTCGGCGAGGTGGAGGATATCTCCGAGGTGTCGATCGCGGTGGAGAAGGCCGAACTGGCATTGCGCCTAATGGTGCAGATCAGGGATAAAATGCTGGACATCTATCAGCAGATATCCAGAATGAGCGCATAGCGCGGCGGGAAAATAGATGCGCGAATATGCGGTCAAGATAAAGGAACAGCTGCAAGTATTATGGGCTTCGCTGTCAAGGTGGCAGCGTATTTCGATTGTTATTGCGGCATTGTTAGTATCATGCGGCATATTGGCGCTTGCCCTCGTGATGGGACGTACGACATACGAGCCCGTTTTTACGGGCCTCGAAGCGCGGGATCAAGAGACGATCATCGAATACCTGAAAGAGCAGAAAATTTCCTACCGCACGGATTCTTCCTCAAATTCAATCCTCGTTCCCTCGGCAAACGTATACGAATCGAGAATAGCGCTCGCGGCCAAGGGTATACCCAGCGGCGGAATAATCGGTTTTGAGCGTCTCGACAATTCCAAGATAGGACGCACCAGTTTCCAGGAGAAGGTCGACTATTACAGGGCGCTCGAAGGAGAATTGGCGCGAACCATACGCGAGATGAATGCCGTGTCCAGCGCGCGCGTTTCGATCGTGGTACCTGAGTCCAAGCTGTTTTTGGAACAGCAGCGTCCGTCAACCGCCGCCATCCTGCTGAAACTGAGACCGGGGGCTGAATTCGGACAAGAGCAGGCGAAAGCGGTGGTGCATCTCGTCGCGTCGAGCGTGGAGGGTCTCACGTCGGACAATGTGACTTTGGTCGACGCCGACGGGCAAATACCCTTCGACGATATATTGGACGATACGCTCACCTTGCAAACCGGCAACCAACTGGTTTTGAAACAGAGACAGTTTGAGAAGCAGTACGAGTTGGAACTGGAACGCAAGTTGAAGGACACACTCGAAAAGGTCTACGGCCCCGGCCGGGTGAAGGCGGCCGTGAGAGTGGAGCTGGACTTCGACAAAAAACAGGATTCCAAGAGAACGGTGTTCACCCTGCCGGATAAAAATCACGGGCCCGTCCAGAGCGAGCAGAACACTGAGGAAAGTTACACTGGGCCGGCCGGAATAACTGGCGGCATTCCGGGAACTACCACGAATATTCCCGGCTACGTGGTGAATTCAGGCACGGCGCCCGGCAACGCAGCGTACGACCGCTCCGATAATGTGACGAATTACGACAACTCGACGCACGAATCGTCCAAAGTCGAAACGCAGGGAAAGATAAAGCGCCTGACGGCCACAGTGTTGATTGACGGAACCCTGGAACAGCCCGAAATAGACAACTGGCGCGGCGCTGTGGCAACCGCCATAGGCGCGGACGATGACAGGGGAGACAGGATATCGATAATGGCGATGCCGTTCGACACCTCGGTCGCCGACGCTTACGCGGCACGTTTGGCGGCTGAACGCCAGCGGCGCACGATAACGGGAATCACCTCGCTCGTCCTTCTTCTCGCCATCAGCGCGGGCCTCTTCGCCTTTTGGCTTCGCAGGCGCAGACGCACTGCGGCCCTGTTGGGCGCGCAGGAGAAAACGGAGGACACGGTGCCATCTCTTCGAGAATTGCTGGAGAACCCCGATTTAATGACGACTCAGGGCGAATTGTCAGTACTGGAAGAGCAGCTGCGAAATTACGCTTTAAACAATCCTGAAGAACTCGCCAGTTTGATCAAAAATTGGGTGGTTGATGACGCATGAGCAAAAATCATGACCTAAAAGGGAGAGAAAAAGCGGCGATTCTGATGGTGGCCCTCGGCCCCGACGCGGTGGCCAAAGCATACCATCATATTGACGATACCACCATAGAGCTGCTCACCCTTGAGATAGCGAACCTCCGTAAAGTAACGCCCGATATAAAACTGGACGTCCTCAAGGAAGCCCAGGAGATGATAATGGCGCACGAGTTCATGACGCAGGGCGGCGTCGATTACGCGCGCAAGCTGTTGGAGCGGGCTCTGGGAGTTGACAGGGCGCAGGATATCCTGCGCAGGATAACGGCGAGCCTCCAGGTTCGTCCTTTCGATTTTGTGCGGCACACGGACCCTCAGCAACTGCTGAGTTTCATACAAAACGAGCACCCGCAGACGATAGCGCTCATCCTTTCATACTTGGCACCAGAACAATCGGCGCTCGTTCTGGGCGGCCTGCCCCCTGCTTCACAATGGGACGTAACGCGGCGCATAGCCAAAATGGACAGGATAACGCCGGAGGTATTGCGGGAAGTGGAGCGCGTGTTGGAGAGAAAACTATCGACGGTCATGGGGCAGGATTTTACGATAGCCGGCGGCATAGACACGGTTGTGAACCTCATAAATCGGGTCGACCGCGGCACGGAAAGGAATATCATAGAGGCTCTGGAGGAACAGGATCCCGAGCTGGCCGAGGAGATAAAGAAACGCCTCTTCATGTTCGACGACATCGGAGGCATGGACGACCGCTCCCTGCAGCGCGTGCTGCGCGAGATTGACCTAAAAGACCTCGGCCTCGCGCTGAAAGGCGCCTCCGAGGACTTGAGGCAGAAGTTCTTCAAGAACATGTCCAAACGCGCGGCGGACATGCTGAAAGAGGATATGGAGTTCATGGGGCCAGTGCGCGTGCGCATGGTGGAAGAAGCCCAGCAGAAGATAGTGAACGTCGTGAGGTCTCTGGAGGAAGCGGGCGAAATCGTAATAGCCCGCAGCGGAGAGGAAGAGTTGGTTGTCTAGCGATCCATCCAGGCAGCGTCTCATCCGGGCTGTCCGTCTCCTTCCCGGCGCCGTCAGGGTGACTCGCGGCCGGATGGAGGATGTAGCTCCCGAAAACGCAAGCGCGGTTATAGAGCGCGAAGAGGAAAAAGTCGAAAGATCGGCCCTGGAGACGGCGGAAGCTGAGATAAAAAAGTTGCGGTCGGAACTTCGCGGCCGCGAAAAAGACCTTTCGGAGTCCCGGGAAGAATGTAAACAATTAAAACTTCAAATGGAGTCCGAGCGCGCGGAACTCAATCGCGAACAGAACGATTTTCGCGCGAGCGCCGCCGCCGAGGCGGCTGCCCTAAAGGAAACGTCGCGCGCTGCCGGCCGCAAGGAAGGGTACGACGGCGGGTATGCCGAGGGACTCTCGAAAGCTGAAGTGAGCGTGAGAAAAGAATACGAGGGTAAGTTTACGGGTGTTATATCCTTGCTGGAGGGCATGGCGGCCTCGCTGAAAGCGTCTAGGGAACATCTGGCCAAGACGCATGCCCCGCAGCTCATAAGGCTTTGGGAGATGATGCTGTCGAAGATGCTCGCGACGATGGTCGATATGGATCCCAAAGTTATCGACCGGGTCGTCTCGGGACTGCTGAAAAGGATAAGCGACAGAGAACGAATAATAGTCTACCTCAATCCTTCCGACATAACCATGATAGAGGAAAACAAGGACACGCTCATGGATTCCATCAGGGGCGTGAAATTTTTCGAGCTGATGTCCGACGACCACGTCGACAAGGGCAGTTGCCTGATAGAGACGAACCTCGGCATTTACGACGCGAGGTGGAGGACTCAGCTGGAACAAGTATCGTCCGAGGTCAAAAACCTGCTGCTTGAAAACGAAGCTTCGGAAGAGCCGGAAGCTGCCGGATAAAAATTTATGACGGCGGATATGGAAGACCGCGCCGGAAATATTTTCGTCGCGCTGGAGGGACGCCTGTCGCAAACCGAGCTGATACGCATCAACGGCCGGGTCGTGCAGGTGGTCGGTCTTGTGATAGAATCCCAGGGGCCCGATGTCCAGATAGGCGATCTGTGCGAGGTGCGGTTCCGCAACAGGGATACCGTTCTGAGGGCCGAAGTGGTCGGATTCCGCACCAACCGCGTCTTGATGATGCCGCTGGGGGAATTGTCCGAGATAGGCCCTGGCTGCGATGTCCTCTCCATGGGCAGACCTCTCGGCGTCAACGTGTCGCACGCGCTCTTGGGAAGGGTGCTCGACGGGCTAGGCAATCCTCTTGATTCCCTGGGCCCCGTTCCGGCTTCGCGTTATTATCCCCTCACCTCATCTCCCCCGCATCCGTTGAGACGTCAGATGGTCGAACATCATCTCTCTGTCGGCGTCAAGGTGATAGACGGCATACTGACCCTCGGACAGGGCCAGCGCGTGGGCATATTCGCGGGTTCCGGCGTCGGCAAGAGCGTGCTGCTCGGCATGATGGCCCGCAACACCGAGGCGGACGTAAACGTCATCGCGCTGGTCGGCGAACGCGGCAGGGAGGTCAAGGAGTTTTTGGATCGCGATCTCGGCCCGGCGGGACTTGCACGGTCGGTGGTGGTCGTAGCCACGTCGGATCAGCCTCCGCTAGTTCGCCTCAAGGCGGCTCTCACCGCCACGGCGATTGCCGAGTATTTTCGCGACGAGGGCAAAAACGTCCTGATGATGATGGATTCGGTCACGAGAATCGCCATGGCTCAGCGCGACGTTGGCCTTGCCATAGGCGAACCCCCCGCGACGAGAGGATATACCCCATCTGTGTTCGCGTTTCTCCCCCGTCTGCTTGAAAGGGCGGGCACCGGGGAAAAGGGAAGCATAACGGCGATATATTCGGTCTTGGTGGAGGGCGACGACATGAACGAGCCCATCGCCGACACGGTGCGCGGCATCCTCGACGGCCATTTCGTTCTGAGCAGGCAACTGGCCTCCAGGTATCATTACCCATCGGTCGACGTCCAGAGGAGCATCAGCCGTGTCATGTCCACGGTGGTCTCGCCCGAGCAGAACGCCGCCGCCGGCAGGATAAAGGAACTTCTGGCGGTGTACGAGGAAGCTCAGGATCTCATAAACATAGGCGCTTACAAACCGGGCAGCAATCCGAAGGTCGACTGGGCGCTGAAATACATAAATTCCGTCGAAGCCTTCCTCAAACAAGGCATAAGCGAGAACTTCCGGTTCGAGGAAACGGTGAAACAATTGCTGAGCCTGGCGCCTACACTGTAGACACCGGGGCTCCGCTCCTATATAAATAAGGGGTCCGGGGAACTGGTTCCCCGGCGGGTTCGGGCGGAGCCCGAGCTTTTGTTTTTGCTGGTGACGGAATGGAGATAGAGATAGAGATGGAGGAAAACGACCGTGGGTAAAAAGGAAGTCGTCCGTTTTAAAAAGGTTCTTCACGTACGCACTGTGGAGCGTGACATGGCGAGGTCGGAGCTGGCGGAGCGGATGGCGGAGGAAGGCGCGATACTGGGCAGGATAAACGAGGTCGAAAACATGCGCGACGATGCCGTGGCGAGTTTTTGCATTCCCTCCGGAAGCGCGGTGTCGCCGCAGGAATTGTGGTTCGCGCGCCAGAGCATTGACATGATGGAGCGAAAGCTGGCGAATGACAGACATGAACTCGATACATGCCGCGGCAAAATAGAGGAGACCAAGGCGGAACTTCTCACGCGTCATCAAAACGTACAGCTTATGGCGCGATACGTCGGCAGGCTTGAGGAAAAAGCGGATAAAGCGTTGCTGGACGCTGAACAAAAAAACCTGGATGATATCGTGTCCATGCGATTCAGGCGGGACGCGAGGCAAGGAGGCGCATTTGCGTGAGGACACCCATAGCGGGAATCGCAAAGGTATTGGGACGCATCAGAGAGATAGAGGCGATGGTTTATCCCGCGCCGAAGCACGAGGAAACGCAGCCGCGGGAACGTTTCGAAAAAGTGCTGGAGGAAGCGCTGGACGACCCCTACGAGCGCGACGAGAACGGTTTCATATCCGTGCCGCCCGGCCTGTCGGAACGCATGAGCATGTGGGATGATAAATTAAAGGAACTGTGCGAACTGTACGAGGTAGATCCCGACCTTGCGCGGGCCGTGATGCGCATGGAAAGCGGCGGCAATCCGAACGCTGTTTCGCGCGTCGGCGCGATAGGACTCATGCAGTTGATGCCCGGCACCGCTAAGGGGTTAGGGGTGGATCCCGAAAATCCTGAAAGAAATCTCGAGGGGGGTATTAAATATCTCTCTCAACTGGCCGATAAATATGATGGAGATTATGTCAAGACGCTGGCGGCGTATAACGCTGGGCCGAGCAGGGTGGACTCCTATGGTGGCGTCCCTCCGTTTCCGGAGACAGAGCGTTACGTTAAAAACGTGTTGGCGCTTTACCGAAAATATTCTAGGGGCGGTTAAATATGGCAGACGCACGAGAAAAAAATGTAAAAGAAGAAGGATCCGCAGCCGCAGTCGCAGAACCCAGGACTTCACCCGACGAGGGAAGAACTGGCAGTAAGAAGAAGAAAAAAAAGCGAAGGGGCTGCGGATTTTTTATTATCCTGCTGCTGCTTGCAGCCGGAATCGCGGCGGGTTTGCAGGCGAGCGGCACGGTGGACTTGAGGCCGTATGCGTATCCAATTGTGCCGAAAATTCCCTACGTCGGCAAAGAAATGTCCAGACTGCTCGCCATACCCTCCACCTACGCGATGACGGCCGACGAACGAAGGGCCGTGGAACTCGGCGAATGGGAGACACGCATAGCCGAGTCGATTCGTTCCATGGACGAGCGTGAGAAGGATTTAAACGCGCTCTCTGACGATCTCTCGGCGAAGGAAAAAACCCTCGAAGATGAGCGGCAGGAAATCGCCGCCCGCATAGAGGCTCTGAGCAGGGACATGGCGGAACGGAACGCCGCCGTCCCAGGCACTGCCGCCTCAGGAGGCGGCGCTGCGGCCGCGCTCGGCGAGATAGTGAGGACATTTCAGGATATGTCGCCGCGAAACGCCGCAGCGATATTGGAGAAACTGGACGATGATCTGGCGGTGTCAATACTGGACGGCGTGCCGCAGGACACCAGAGGCACGCTGCTGGCGCGCATGGATGCGGACAGGGCAGCGAGGCTGACGGAACAGCTTACTGATTTTCAGAAACGAAAAACGCAGAGATAGGAACGAAATACTCGGGGCTCCGCCTCAGGGTTTTATTTAGGAATATAGGAATATGATTGGAGAGATTTAAAATGGCTGTTCAACTGGCGTCGTCAGCAAGAGATTTCGCGAATGTCTGCGTTGTGACAAAGACCGGGCCGAATCCCGGCGGGACGGGGCCCAGAGAGACAAGTCCCGGGGACGGAGGCTCGGAGTTCAAAAATATCCTGCAAGATGTGCGGGAATCGAGGCAAAAACCGGCCAAAGCGGGCCAAACGGCCAAGACGGCAGGCAAAGAGCCAAAAACGCCGGCGAATTTCGCCTTCTTCTCCGGCGAAGAAGGCGAAATTCCGGCAAATCCGGAGTCGACGGCAGTGAAGACGGCGGAGCTTGAAAAAACGCCGGATACTGCACAGGAAGCGAAAAAAACCTCCCGTTTCGACCCCGACGTCTTTCTCGAAGCATTGGAAGCAACCGTCGCCGGTAAGCCCGGTAAAAGCGGCACGGCGACCGATGCCGAGACAGACGATCTCGCGTCGGAAGAGGGTATGGCAGACCAGGAAGCCACAGCCGAAACGCCGAAAACCGGCGCGCCTGTTTTGGGTGAGTCGAACGAATTGAGCGAGTCGGGCGGGTTGAGTGAGTCGGACGA
>JAITRO010000027.1 GCA_031288335.1 Synergistaceae bacterium
CATGTGAGTGTCTGAAGAAGATGCTTGTACTTCACCAAATTGGGTGATGTTATAGTTATGAAAACATGATAACAAAATAAATTTTGAATGAAATATCCATAAAATTACTTAAAATAATATTTAATTCGCCTGTCAGCTTGTAAAAAATTTTAAAATGCTTTAAATGCTTTAAAGGCATAAATTGAGGAGGCGTTATTGTGATGAGTTGGTTGAATAACAAAAGTATCGGGGCAAAGTTGAGCATGCTGGCGGCGGTTCCAGTGATCATACTGATAGTGATATCGATATTCAGTTATTACACGAGCAGCATGGTTTCGGGCAATTTCATCAAATCTTTCGACGAAGAAACCATTCCCGCCATTGATATCGGCATCGCGAGGGCCAACCTTCAGCGCACACAGAAGAACGTTCTTAAGATAATCTTCCAGGATGACCAGGAAATAGTAAAAACATACGTGGCGGATTTGATAGAAGCGCGCGCTTCCCAGGTGAACATAATACAAACGCTGAGCGATCTCGCCAATACCAACGAGAGAAAAAGGAATTTCGCCGAGTTAAATGAGGCGGCCCTGAAATTAAGAAAAATTCAGGACGAGGTGATAGCACTCCAGGCTGCGGACGAGGAAGCGGCTTGGGAAAAATTCTTAAACGAAATTGAACCGGCTTCCGAGACATACACCACGCTTCTGCGCGGCATGTCGGACCGCTTGGTGCGGCGGGCACAGGACACGCAGGACGCTAACGAACACTATTCCGAACGCGCCGCCATTACAAACCTCATAATCGCAGCAGCCGCCATCTTCATAACGGTCATATTGGCCGTCATGGTGGCGCGGAACATCACAGGCCCCCTTTCTGTAATGGAAGAAAACATTAAGAAGTTCGCTGAGGGTGATCTCACCATCGACTACGACATCACTGGAAATGACGCTATCTCGCGCATGGGGCGGGCTATCCTCGAAATGGCCGCGAACTTGCGCGGTGTGGTAGGCAAGGTGAAGGAGGCCGGCGATGAGATAGCGGATTCGGCGCAGGACTTCTCGGCCATGGCCGAGGAGACTAACGCTTCTGTCGAGGAGTTCCGCGCGAACATCGACGAGATGAGCACAAACCTGAGCAATTTGGCCGCCGCCAGCGAAGAGGTCAACGCGTCAGTGGAGGAAGTGGCGGCCGGAGCGCAGACCACTGCCGAGAAGGGAACGGACATAGCCCGCAAGGTGGAGGCGGCGATGGACGCCGGCGAGATCGGAGGCAACGCGGTTCGCAGCGTGGTGGAGGGCATAACTAGAGTCGCGTCAAGTTCGGCGGCGTCCACCGGGGCAATCACGGAATTGGGCAACAGGGCCAAGCAGATACAGAACTTCGTCACTCAGATAGGCGGCATAGCAGGTCAGACGAACCTGCTCGCGTTGAACGCCGCCATAGAGGCCGCGCGCGCGGGAGACGCGGGCAGAGGATTTGCGGTCGTCGCGGAAGAAGTCCGCAAACTTGCCGAGGAGAGCAACATCGCGGCTAAGAACATAGCCGAACTGGCGTCTCAGATATCCGCCAATCTCAACACGATAGTGAGTTATGCCGAAGAGAACACACATGATTCCGACAAAGCGAAGGGCCTGTCGGCACAGACCGAGGAGGCCATAGCGAACATGATACTCAACCTGCGCGAAATAGCGGCCTCCACGCAGGACTTGGCGGCTATCTCTGAGGAACAGGCGGCTTCGAGCGAGGAGATCGCCGAGGCGGTTCAAAATATGTCGACGAAAATAAACGATTCTTCGAACGCCGGTGAGAACATCAGAAGCAGTTCTCAGGATGTGGCGACCGCGTCCGAGAGGGTCGCGGAGCGTTCGGAGGGATTGTCGAATCTTGCCGGAATGCTGCAGGAGGAACTCGCATTCTTCCATATAGGCGAAGAAACGGCGCATCCGGAGAAAAAAGTGCTGAAGGCGCTGCCTGCGAAGAAAGAAATCAAAAAGAAGAAATAAGACCTCTTAATCGTACCCCGGCTGGGACGAGAGGTATCTCCGGTAAAACACCGTTCAATATTCGTCCACCGGGGCAACTGGGCATGGTCCCAGTTCGAGGCTCGCGGAGGCTGCGGAAAAGCCGGCGCCGAATGCCGACATCAGGACACGCAAATGCTTGGCCTCCACAGTCTCGCGCATCTCCGAGCAGATGTTGAGCGCGATCGAGCCGGAGCCTATGTTGCCGTATTTGTCTATGGATGTCGGGAATCGCTCGTCCCTGAATCCCAGTTTTCTGGCGACCGAATTTATCATCATCAGGTTAGCCTGGTGCAGCAACAGACAGTCGTAATCTTCCGAGCGCAGACAGTCGGATGCCATCAGCCGCGACAGGCTCGCGGGCGCGTTGCGGACCACGGCGTTGAAGACCGCCATTCCATCCATCTTCAGATCTATTCGCCGTCTCCGGCTTCCGTCGGGGAATGTTTCGTATTCGAGGCTTCCGGCGTTCACCCTGTTTCTGTATCCGCTGTCAGGCGCCGAGAGGGCTTCCCTGTCTCCCGCCGTGACGAAATCGAACCTCCAGACGTTCCCGGCGCCTGCGTCGGCGGGGAGAATAACCGTCGCCGTCCCGCCGTCGCCGAACAGCAGCGACGTGGAGCGGTCGTAAGGCGAGACGAACGGGCTGTGAGTGTCACCGTCGAGCAGTAGCACACGTTTTCCCGTGCAGCTGGCGGCCATGCCCGCCATCCACAAGCCGTAAGGATAGCCAGCGCACGCCGTGCTTATGTCGAAAGCTGGCGCGCCGGAAGGTAATCCGAGAAGTTTGTGCGCGTAGGAGGCGTTGTTGGGCATCGAGAAATCCGGCGTCATGGTGAGGAAGACGAGCCCTCCGAACTCAGAATAGTCCAGGCCCGCGTACTCGGACAACGACAGCGCCGCTTTCACGCACAGGTCGAGCGCGGTGACGCCGGGGTCGGCGAAGCGGCGTCTTTGCACTCCGATCACTTTGATCGTGGCATCGAGGTCATGCCCGTAGAGTTCGCGCCCGTACTCGGCGTTTTCTATCGCGTGCCGGGGCACGCACGCGGAGATTCCGCCTATGGCCAAGCCTTCCAGAGATATCGTGTCAGGCATTTTGCCGGGATTTTTCGACCAAAGCCCAAAGGTCGGCGGCGGTGACGGCCGCGTTCAAGTCCTCTGGTTCGATCGTCACTCCGTAGTCCGAGAACAACGCGGACAAGAGCATGAATTTGCCCAGCGAATCCCATCCGTCCAGCTCGGCGAGCACCGATGAGCCTTCAAGTCCCGACGCGCTGTCCATGTCTATGGCGTCGCGTAAAATTTCGATGAAATGTTCCATGCAATGCACCTCTTAAAACCGGGAACACCGGCGTATATCAAATTCAGGGCTCATTTTAGCACCAATCGTCAGACGATTCCCTCCCAGCAGGGAGAATCGATGAACGCTCCGTATCTGTCCGCAAAATCGTTCCTGCACATTTCGTATTCGACCAATTTTTTATCGGTGTTCGCGCATTCGGGATTTTCCGCCACTTCGAATATGACGCGCCCGTCTCGCTCGGTGCGAGATAACGCGTATTCCCCGCGCACGACAAACCCCGACGATTCGATATTCAAAACGGCAAATTTATTGTCCTTGAAAATATTTACCACGCATCTGCAGCGTCCGAACAACCCAAATCCGATACATGCCCTCTCGATGCCGGTGCGCTCGAAAAGGCTGGAATGTCCGCCTCTCTCCCAACGCATTGTTCCGTCGAGCATAAAACTCTCGCCGTCCAAGAGCGTGATGCCGTCCTGTCCGACGATTTTCCCCCCGTCGGTTTCGACGATGAAAAGAATTTTGCGGTCGTTATGCAGGACGGCGTCCCTCAGCCAACTTTTTTTATTTTCGTACGTGACGCTGAATTGGGTGAGAAAAAACTCCCCGAATCGGGTACGCGCCGCCGCCATTGTTTTCACCAATTTGTTGTTAGCCAGCCGAAAACTGTCAAAAACTGACATGAACCCGATCGTCGTCATGTCTCGATCGCGAACTGGCAGCCTGGCGCCGCTCCCGTCCGGCAGACCTTTCAGTATTCTGACCAGGCGCGTGTCGCGCGGAATATTCATCGCGAACCGCCCAAGATTTTCACGACGGCCTCGGCGCAGGCGCACGCTCCGCATTTATTGACTAGTCCTTTCAACGTATCCACATCTGGAGATAACTTCAGTGCCTCGCGTATCGATTCCATATTCACGCCGCGCCAGTCGCCCAAATTGTACGCCGCTCCGATTCCGCTCAAGATTTCGCCAAAGCCGCGCTGATTTTCGGCAACTGTGAATACGGCGAGTTTTTTCTCCAATGACAGGGCCTCGTAGGCTGTGACGCTTGCGCTCGATATCACAAAACCGGCGTGCGCCTGTAACGACGCGAAATTATCCGGGGCGGCCAGTATCTCGACGTTGTGTTTTTCGGATATCTCCCGCAGCACGCGGAGTCTTGCTTCCTCCGCGACAAAGGGTCCCAGCACGATGATGAGCCGCGTCATATCGCCGCTCCACCAGCGCGACATATCCGCCGAGCAGTTCCGTACATCGGAGGCGCCGGCCGTAAACAGCACATAATCGCCATCTTTCGGGCAAAGCCGCCAATATTCCTCACGCAATAAAGCGTAGCGCGGCCCCAGCAGGAATTTGCAGTCTCCATCGCCGTAGAGGTTCCGGTTTGCGCCTATGCCGTAATTTATCAGAATATCCGCGAAACGCTCCGCCCCATTCTCATGAAGGTCGTCGATGACAGCGAGCGGCATTCGCTCCGAGAGGCGCATGAAAAAATCAGCTCCGGGAATATAGCTGTCGACCACGACAAAGTCCGCGCTCTCCTTCGAGGGAAGGTACCCGTCAGAGAACGGATCGGGGAGATAATATGCGTTCGATACGCCCAAAGCCTCGGCCTGCGTCCGCGCCGCGTCGTTCAATATCCAACGGGAATCGACGCCGAGCAGGCTCAACGCGCTGGAGAGTGCGAAACACCTCGACAGATGTCCTCCGCCGATATTTGGGCCGGCATTGGTGATGAAAAGGGATTTCATATGTATACCCAGAATTACTCCAGCATATCCATGGTGATCCACGAATCCGCGGAGATATCCCTTGCGGCGCGCCTTCCGACTACCCAGTCCGCATATTTCGGCCTTATGCCGTGGCCGGGACGTTTGTTGATAAGCATGTCTTTGGTGATTACCGCGCCTTTTTCGATGCCGCGCGCGGCATGGATGCTGCGCCTCGCGTATCCGTATGCCGTCATCTCGTCCTGTGACGGCCCTCGCTTGAAGCCGTCGCCCAAAGCCGACTCGACGTCGCGTATCTGGCGGACCAATTCGCGCAGTTCGTCAGGTTCTATAGCGAACGAATGATCGGGTCCTTTCATGTTTCGATCCATGGTGAAATGTTTTTCGATGACGCTTGCCCCCATAGCGGCGGCGGCGACGGATATGTGAATGCCGAGCGTGTGATCGGACAATCCTACGGGGACGCCGAACGCGCGTCTCATGGTCTCCATGGCGCGCAGGTTCATTATCGATGGGCGCGATGGATAACAGGAGGCGCACTGCAAAAGCGTTATATCCTCGTTGCCCGCCTCGCGGCAAGCCGCGATCGCGTCCTCTATCTCCCCCATGTTAGCAAGCCCGGCGGCAATGATCATCGATTTGCCCTTGGAAGCGGCGTGGCGGATCAGCGGAATGTCCACTATTTCAAAAGAAGCTATTTTAAACATGTCCGAGACGGCGTTCAGTTCGTCGACGGCCGCCATGTCAAAGGGCGCGGCGAAAAACACTATCCCCCGTTCGCGGCAGTGAGCCGACAATTCGGGCAGCCACTTGCGCGGCGTCTCGACGCTCTCGATAAGTTTCGTCACGTTTCCTCCGTCGTATCCCAACTCCAGTGCGTCGTGTGCGGAATAAAGAGTGGGGGCGCTGTATATCTGAAACTTGGCGGCGTCCGCGCCCGCGTCCGCCGCGGCGTCGATCATCTCTAGAGCGAGCGGAAGAGAACGGTTGTGGTTGGAGCCTATTTCGGCGACGATAAACGTATGCTGTGTCATTTCACATGTCATTTTTTCGACCTACCCCGCGGGAAAAATCATGCCCTTTCCCCGTATCATATACTCATAATTACTTTGTCGGCAGGATTGGCATAAAACTCAATACGGCGGGCACCGTTTTTATAATACCTGCCGCGACGCGATCATAATTTTATACTGACGAGCTAATACTGCAACGAACATAAGGGTCGGAGTTTCCTTTTTCGGTGAGGAAAATAGGCAGGAGCATTACGGCGCAGCTGATAATGAACAATTTTTAATTAATGTTAATAAATTAAGGAAAATTTATAGGGCGCAACTCTCTTTACATATTCTCTCAGCCTTTACATGGCAAACATTTCTCCGACGCGGGGATATGCAAAAAATGCTTAATCTATTGACATTATTAAATAAATTATAAAGCATAGAAAAACTTAGAACAAGATGGAAAGGATATAATCATACAATATAGTTGGTATATCTGGCTTTATATACATTACTTATAGCAACGCCAATGCTTCTAAAAGCCTATGTCATCGCCCTTTCAAGGCGGCGGCACGAGTTCGAATCTCGTCGGGGCTGCCAAGTGACAGCAAGGCTTCACGGGAATCACCGTGAAGCCTTTTTTGCTTTGCTCCGATTATCGAAATAAGATCACACGTGCACCACTATCTCGTTGCCCTGATTTTCCACGTATATCTCACCTCCGTCGGGGACGGCGTTCTTTATGATGTCTCTCGCTATGGCGGTTTCGAGGTTCTTCTGGATGTAGCGTTTTATCGGGCGCGCGCCATATACCGGGTCGTACGAGTTTTTGGCTATGGCGGAGAGCGCTCCCGGCGTGACCTCCACGGAGATTTTGCGATCGGCGAGACGACGCGACATATTTTTTATCACCAGCGACACTATCTGCTCTATCTCCGCGAGTTTGAGCGGCTTGAACAGGACGACGTCGTCCACCCTGTTGAGAAATTCCGGCCTGAAATGAGCTTTTAACTCATGCCGCACTGAGCTTTGCGCCGACTCGCTGATTTCTCCGTCTCCGCCTATGCCGTTCGCGATAAAATTCGCGCCGATGTTGCTGGTCATTATTATGACGGTGTTTTTGAAGCTGACCGTGCGCCCGTGGCTGTCGGTCAGCCGGCCGTCGTCCAATATCTGGAGCAGGACGTTGAACACGTCCGAGTGGGCTTTTTCGATCTCGTCGAAGAGCACCACGGAGTACGGTTTCCTGCGCACGGCCTCTGTGAGCCGGCCTCCCTCGTCGTAACCGACGTAGCCCGGAGGAGCGCCGATCAGGCGCGAGGTCGAGTGCCGCTCCATATATTCCGACATGTCTATACGGATGATGTTTTCCTCCGAGTCGAAAAGAGCTTCGGCCAACGTGCGCGCCAGCTCCGTCTTGCCGACACCGGTGGGCCCCAGGAAGATGAAACTGCCGATTGGGCGTTTGGGGTCGTTTATGCCGGAACGCGCGCGAAGCACCGCGTCGGAGACCAGCTGCACAGCCTCGTCTTGGCCTATGACCCTTTCGTGCAGGATATCGGCGAGCCTCAGGAGCTTTTCACGCTCTCCCTCCACGAGCCTTGCGGCGGGGATGCCCGTCCATTTCGACACTATCGAGGCTATTTCGTCCTCGGTGACCTCCTCCCGGAGCAATTTGCCGTTTTCCCGCGACGCGTCCTTTTTTTCCTCCGCCTCGCGCAGTTCTTTGGCGAGGTCCGGCAGTATGCCGTGGCGGAGTTCGGCGGCACGGTTCAGATCGTATTCCCTTTCCGCTTTTTCAGCGTCGGCTTTCGTCTGTTCGATACGCTCGCGCAGCGCCCGGATCGCGCCTATCGACGATTTTTCAGCCTCGTACCGAGCTTTAAGCGCATCCGATTCCTCGCGCAGGCCGCCCAATTCCTCCTGCAGGACTTCGAGGCGTTCGGCGCTCACTTTGTCGTCCTCTTTTTTGAGGGCTGCTTCCTCTATTTCGAGCTGCATGATGCGCCTCGCCACAGAATCCAGCTCCGACGGCATCGAGTCGATATCGGTGCGGATCATGGCGCAGGCTTCATCCACGAGGTCGATAGCCTTGTCGGGCAGGAACCTGTCGCTGATGTATCTGTTCGAGAGGGTCGCCGCCGCCACCAGGGCATTGTCCTGAATTTTGACGCCGTGGTGAACCTGAAAGCGTTCCTTGAGGCCGCGAAGTATGGATATGGTGTCCTCGACATCGGGCGGCTCAACCAGAATAGGCTGAAACCGGCGCTCCAGAGCCGCGTCCTTTTCGATGCGGAGCCTGTATTCGTCCAGCGTGGTCGCGCCTATGCAGTGCAGTTCGCCTCTTGCGAGCATCGGCTTGAGCATGTTCTGGGCGTCCATGGAGCCCTCGGCCTTGCCGGCGCCCATGATCGTGTGCAGTTCGTCGATGAACAGGATGATCCTGCCCTCGCTGCGCTGTATTTCCGTCAGCACAGCCTTCAAGCGTTCCTCGAATTCGCCGCGGTACTTAGCGCCGGCGACGAGGGAACCCATGTCCAACGCGAAGATGAACCTGTCCTTCAGTCCTTCCGGCACGTCTCCCCGCACGATCCGCATGGCGAGACCCTCGACGACGGCAGTTTTGCCGACCCCAGGCTCGCCGATGAGGACGGGATTGTTTTTCGTCTTGCGGCTCAATATGCGTATGACCCGCCTTATCTCTTCGTCTCTTCCTATGACGGGGTCGAGTTTGTTCTCGCGAGCCGCCCGGACGAGGTCGCGGCCATATTTTTCGAGCGCCTCGTAGGAGTCCTCCGGAGTGGCGCTCGTGACCCTCTGATTTCCTCTTATCCTGGTGAGTGCTGAGAGGAACCTGCCGCCCGTTACGCCGTAAGTCCTGAATATTTTGGACACCGCCTGGGACTGCGATTCGACGAGCTGGATGAAGATATGTTCCACCGACACGTATTCGTCCTTCATGTTTTTCGCGCGGTTCTCGGCTTCCAGCAGAAGCTTGGCGAGGCTCCCCGATATGAATACCTTGCCCGCCTGGTATCCCGAGCCCGTCACTCGCGGGATGGAAGCCATCTCCGATTCGAGCGACGAAGCGAGCGCCGACGGGTTGACACCCATACAATCCAGCACTCGCGGTATCAATCCATCCTCCTGAGCCACGAGCGCAAGCGCCATGTGAAGCTCGGCGACCTCCTGATGAGAATATGAAATGGCTATATTCTGGGCTTGTACCAGCGCAGCCTGAGATTTTTCCGTAAATTTATTCGTGTTCATAAGGCAACCCTCCATACATTGATTTATTTTGACTATTATTATATCACACAAAACATCAAAAATAGTCATACAAAATTGCGCGAATAATCCTCAGAGCTTCGGATAGGCTGGAGTGCTTACCGCGCCCACGGCATCTTCGCCGGTTTTAATGTCCGCGGCGACGGCGGTTCGAATTGGTATGATATAATTTTTAACGTTTGCTGTGATTGATGCCGCCCCGTTTTTTCAGGCTCTGCCGATGGAGGAGCGGGTTGTACGTTTTTGTCGCTTCGAAAAACATAATACTGGAGGGAAAACAATGGCGTACGATATGCTCTACTTGTCGCAGGACGACGTAATTGCGCTTGGCATTAAAATGGAGGAAGTCATAAGGGAAGTCGAGCTCGGTCTCGAACTCAAAGGGCTGGGAAAGGTCGAGCTGCCTCCTAAGCCCGGCGTGCATCCCCGCGACGACTGTTATATACATGCCATGCCTTGCTGGATAGGCGACAGCGTCGACGCCGCAGGCGTCAAATGGGTGGCAGGGTATCCGAAAAACCTGGAGGCCAATCTGCCCTACAATAACGGCGTATTCTGTCTGAACGACACCGAGACCGGCGTGATAAAGTCGATAATGGACGCAAACTGGATGACCACGTGGCGGACGGGCGCGGCGGCGGCTCTGGGAGCCAAATATTTCGCCTCTGCCGACACGCGCGTCGTATCGGTTATCGGCCTCGGCACTATAGGCAAGATAGTCCTCCGCGCCATCAAGACACTTTTCCCAGCCGTGACCCTGGTGAAAATCTACGATCCCTTGGATGAGCAGGTTAAAAAATATGTCGTCGAGATGAGCGCCCTGTTTCCCGACATCGCGTTTGAACGCGCCGCGACGATGCAGGAGGCGTGCGCCGACTCCGACATAGTGACCACGAACGCCCCGATCCTCGAAAAACCGAACCGCCGGCTGGTACGCTCATGGTTGAAGAGGGAATGTCTCTGTATCTCGTCGGACTATGACTCCACGCTTCACGAAAACGTGGCGGGAGAGAGCGTGGCGTTTTGCTGCGACGACAGGACGCAATACCTGTGGACGCAGGAGAAGGGAATCTATTTCCAGAAAGGTTATCCCAAGGGAAGCGGCATATACGCGGATATGGGCGACATCTGCGCCGGCAAGCGCGAGCCTATTCGCCAGGGTCTCAGAGTGTGCGTTTTCATGGGGATAGCCAGCCACGACGTCATGGTGGCGCGCCTCATCTACCGAAAGGCCGCGGAAGCCAAAGCGGGTCAATGGCTGAAACTGTGACACGCACGCGGTCAGCGAGCGGAAGGCAGGGTTCAACTCATCATCACGAATCTCTGCCTCTCTGCCGACAGAAAATCATTTAAAGAGGAGATCAAAAATGTATATAGGCGACACGGAGGCCCGAGAACTCATTTGCGCGATTGGCCGGAAGATGTATCAGAAGCAGTTTATCGCGGCAAACGACGGGAACATGACGGTCAGGGTGGCGGACGACGCCGTCATAATGACGCCTACGGGCGTGAGCAAAGGAGACCTGACTCCAGATATGCTGCTCAAGGTCGATTTCTCAGGGAATATTCTGGAGGGGACTTACAAACCGACTTCCGAGATGCCCATGCATCTCAGAATTTACAGGGAGAACGACAGCATTCAATCGACGGCTCACGCACATTCAGTGTTTTTGTCCTGTTTCGCCAACCTCGGCGCGGAACTCGACATGCCGCTCACGCCGTCGACGGCCGCGATATCGGGCAGGATACCGGTGGCGCCGTACCGCAACCCCGGTTCATCGGAGCTTGCGGATTCAGTCGCCCCGTATGTGAGGGATTTCAACGTCATCATGCTGGCAAACCACGGACCCATATCGTGGGGACGCACGCCGCTTGAGGCTTGGCATATCCTGGAGGAATCGGAACACTACGCGAAAATAGCATTGATTCAAAAGTACATCGTCAGGAGATACCGTCCAATTTCCAAATCTCAGATAGAGGAACTGGCGATAACCCACGACGTCATCATCAATCCAAAACGCCTGGTGGACGCGCCTCTCGACACCAACAACGCCGAGCCCGCGTTTTCCCTCGCCGCCATGCCGATCCCAAGCGCCGTCATCGACGACGAAACCATTCAACGCATCGCCAACGCGGTGGTGAAAAAACTCTCAAAGGCTTGATTCAAGAATTAATAAGGGGTACGGGGAACTGGTTTCACGGTGGGATTTATCGCAGAGCCGTAAGGTTCTGCTTGCGGTTTATTGACATATGTCATTCTTTTGCTTAACATCTTCGGCAAGAGGTGTTGCCGGATGAGAAGTACAGTACAGGTAAGAATCGACGATGAAACAAGGCGAGAGGCGTCGGAATTATTTGAACGCCTGGGATTGGATATACCAACCGCGATACGTATGTTTTTGAAACAATCGATCGAATCCAGGGGTCTTCCTTTTCAGCCCAGAATACTTGAGCTGGATAGCAATGGCTTCAGCCTATATGACGCAGACAGAATCGAGAAAGCCCGAAAGCAAATCGATGAAGGACGGGGTGCTTGCCATGAATTGATCGAGGCTTGATGGAATGAACAAAAATTGGTCCGATGAAGCATGGGATGATTATCTTTACTGGCAGTCACAGAATAAAAAGATGCTTAAAAAATAAACGATCTGCTTAAAGACATAGAACGCAATGGTGAAAACGTTGGCATTGGTCATCCTGAACCGCTCAAAGAAAATCTGAGCGGTTTTTGGAGTCGACGCATTGACGGGAAAAATAGGCTTGTTTACAGAGTTACCGACTATACTATCGTTATTTTAATTTGCAGAGAACATTATGCGCCATAAATAGCCGTTAGCGTAGCCTACATTCCGCCGAAAATATCGTCCGGCGCGTCTTCTTTCGGCGAGGGAACGGGGGAGGCGTCGGGGACGAATACCGGCTCGGAATAAAAGGGGTTTGGCGTCAGAATGCCGCTTGATTCCGCTATTATCGCTGACACCGACAACATCTCGGCCTTGGGATTAAAATCTAGCGTTATTTCGCGTTCTATCGTCTTCAAGACCGAGTCGTCCTCGTTCAGGACTTTTACGGTCAGTTTGTGATTTTTGCCGGCCATCTTCTTGATGACCCTGTCACCTGCCCACATATCGAAGCCTTTCGTATCTCCGTCTATGAAGATTCTTCCGTAAGGCATCGCCTCGTATCGAACGCCGCTGACGGAGACCGGGGCATTGTCGATTATGACTTCAAACTCCTTGCCGAGATGATACGTCAAAAAACCCACGCCAACGAGACAGGCGACAGTGAGCAGCCGTATCAGGAACCGCCTTGCCTTGATTGACGAACCGGAAACGGACATATCTCAGGCCTCCCCTCTCAGGCTGCGTCTCTCACGTTCGCGCGCCTGGTTCCTCTTCCACGCGTGCAGCACAAGCGCCACGGCTATTATCCCATATGAGACGAACACCCTGAAATACTCTCCCAGCTGCGCCTGACCGATGAGTTCCTTTCCCGCCATGGGCGAGACCACGAACATCAGATGAAAGAGCGTCACCCCCACGAACACGTTTGCTATCGAGGCCTTCGAGACCGTGGCGCCGCCGATGAGAAGCGCGGCTATGGAGAACATTCCAGTTTGCTCGTGGCTGTTGTAAGTGTTCATGGTTCCGATGTTCTGGAGAAAAATTATCTGCCCAAAAGCGGCCAGCATCGTTGACATCACTATTGCGATGACGCGCGTGCGCTCAACGGCTATGCCTGACGAATCGGCTATCGCCATATCCTGCCCCACAGCCCTCATATCCTGTCCCAGTTTCGTGCGACGGAACCACAGGATGAAAAGACAGAACGCGGCTATCACGATGTACGTGCTGACCGGCACGTCGACGCTGAACGGAGCCGCCGCCGTGCCTCCGTGAAAATCGTATTGCAGGGCGTTGTCGAGGGCGTGCCTCAAACCGGTGAGGCTGACGGCGTTCCGCACCCCGTAGCCCCGCGACAGCACCAACTGCGGATTCGTGACGGGAATCCTGATCTCCATATCTGTGAACGGTATCTTCAACATCCCTTTTATACCTATCACATAAAGTACGACGAACTGATAGATGCCGTTCACGAAAAATCCCAGGATATACGATGTCACCATCTCCCGTCCCTTTGCGCGGTTCAGGACGGAACCGCAGACATAGCCGAGCAGGGCGGCTATGGGCATACTGATCAAAGACGCCAGCACCAACCCGTGGATGCCCGCCACAGACCAATCGGTCACCAATATCAGTCCAATCTGCCCGGCCATCGCCCCCAGCACCATGCCGAAGTTCAGCCCCATTCCGGTCATTATCGGCATAAGCAGTGACAGCACGAGGAAGGAGTTTCGCGCCAGCCTCGTGAGCATCTCCTGTATAAGATAAGCCGCCGAAAAGCCCGAGAGGGGGATAGCCGCCGCCGAAAGGAGAATGAAGATGATCGGAACCGAGTTGGATATCAGAAAATTCTTGAGCGCGTCGCCAAACCCGTACCGTCCTGCCGCCGTGTCGTTCGTCCGCATTAACGTTTCACCTGCGTCTTTCTT
>JAITRO010000056.1 GCA_031288335.1 Synergistaceae bacterium
ATTATAAAACTCCTGCCGAGGTTCATTTTGGACAGGACGGAGAAGGAGCGCCACAGGATAAGAGAGCTATTTTTCTTAATTCTGCCGTTTAGTGGTCTTAACAATGGGGGCCATTATAATATTTACATTGGCGGAACAGTTCTTTATCAAAGTGGGGTTAGTGCTATTGTAATTACCGGCGTGGCCTAACAATCCGCCAACCATGAAACTTTTTTCGCCAGACGCGCTGATTGTCGCGTTCACAGTACAATCCTCGATAAAAGGTGAATCTTGGAGACAACCAGCCAAGCCTCCGATGGACATCGCGCGCTCACCATCAGCGGTAACACTTCCTGTGGCAGAACAGTTGCTTATGGCGGCATGTTTAGTGCCTCCAGCTATGATTCCAGCCATGCCCTCATTTGGGCCGCCGGGAGCAATGACATCCGCCTGTGCCGTGCAGTTTTCTATGACGCCGTACAACATCCCTACGAGACCGCCAATAGCGCCGAAACTGCCATAAATGGAACCTACAACCCTATTGTTGCCTGTTAACCTGACATTGTCGATATTCCCGTAATACAATTCTCCGATGACTCCTCCGATTAAAAATCCTCCCTTAATATCCACATTATTGACAATGAGATTTTTTATCAGGGGAGTGTCAGCATTTGCCGCGAGATTATCAGGAGTCAATGCTTTGATGGACTGTTCGGTTTCATTACCAATCACACAGCCGAACAATCCAACTCCCATACTGTCTTCGCCTAGCGTAATCTTCACATTGGAGATAGTATGGCCTTTCCCGTCAAAAGTCCCTGTAAACGCGAAATCTGTGTCCGGCACCTCGAAATTTTCCTGAGTCGGAACGTGCGTTCCGATTGGTGTCCAGTTCTCATACGAAGAGAGGTCGATGTCGGCTGTTAATATAAAATGTTGATCCAGGAAGTCATTGACTTTTGCGAGTTGTTGCGCGGTGCTGATCTGATACGGGTCATTCTGAGTACCACTCCCCCCCGCAAATGGCGATAGTTGACTGTCTGAACCTCTACTGTCAGAGCCTCCACACCCTCCGTTCGTAAGCAAGACAACGCTGAAAAAAAGCATTAAAAGCCAAATTTTTAGTGATCCGAGCAGATTCTTCAAAACAAATTCCTCCTTGATCGTGGTTTGATTTTTTTGTGATACCATACCTGCAAAGTATATTAGGACAAACTCATATATAATTATGCTGAAAAAAATAATTGTTATGCAGAAAAAAATGGTTTATAATGCTTTTTGGGGGTTAGTTAGCCTTAACGAACTCAAAATAGGGGTGTCAAGAGTGTTCGCTGACAGTTGTACCGTTAAATTCGAAGATCATGCCGAATTTTTCAAGGCAATTACCGAAATGGGAAAAGCAACCAGTGCGTTAGACAACAATACCCGCGTCTATGAAACTCCCTTTGCTTCCGTAAGATTGGAAAGTTGCTTTCTGATAGACAATGTTGAGATTGTTATTTTCAAGATTCATCCAACCGTAGACATACATATTCAGTATGAATTTGACAATGATTATTTGGAGATAGGTTATCTGAACGCAGGCCGCGTCTTGATATCGGATAATGGGCATGAAGGTAGAATACGTCGAGCAAACAATCTTTTAATATCGCCGCCGGAGGACTTTCGGGGCAACATCGTCTTTTATAGAGATCAGCCGAGCGAGGCTATTTCATTTCACACCAGCAATAATATAATACGCGAGCTTTTGGGAGAAAGTGGTGACGAGTTATGGACTGAGACCCGTAAAGGGGACAATTTCAGGGAAAACTCCTTTCCCCCTGCGCCGTCAGGTATCGCCAGTTCTTTTTTGCAGATTATAAACTGCGACTATCCGAGCAAGGCGAAACTCCTGTTTTTCGAGAGCAAATTCCGGGAGATATTGGCGCGAATAGTAGCCGGTGAATTGCCGGCCGAAGAAACTTTCTTTCTTGGTGAATTTGAAAAGGGGCAGATCGGAAAAATCCCGAGGATATTGACGGATCGTATCGATAATCCACCCTCGATCCATGAGCTTACACTCGAACTGTCGCTAAACGCTACTACTATGCAGCGCGGGTTCAAAAAAATGTTCGGAGCGCCAATCTATGTGTATCATCGCAATATGCGCCTGGAACATGCGGCTATTATGCTACTCGACACCCATAAATCGATTTTTGAAATTGCGATAGAAGCCGGTTATTCCGGCAGTGGGAATTTTTGCAACGCGTTTAAGAAGCATTATGGTGTTTCGCCCGGCCAGTATCGTCAAAAGGGGGGATTGTTCTTATGAGCCTGTTTCCTAAATGTGAGAGTATCCCTTTATGATAAATGCAAAACAAATATCCCGGAAGCACGGAATTCAAACAAAGTCGCCAATGGACAACAGGCTGAATTTGATACAGTTTATTTCGCCAATTTCAAATGATTAAGCGAATTTCATTGTTACGGGTATCTGTTTTTGTTTTTCTCGTAGGAATGGACAGAGTGACGAAATATTGGGCTGAATCGAATTTAGCGGAAAGTTTGAACGCTGAATTCATGTCGTTTGCTCTCCACTATAACTCAGGAATTTCGTTTTCATTGATGAGTAATCTCCCAACCATTAGTGCATTTACGGGGCTTTTAGGGGTAGTGTTTCTGGGGTATTTCTGTATAAAAATTGCCTTGTTGCGTAATCTGTATGGAACGATTTTCTTATGGGCAGGAGTTATAGGAAACTTTACTGACAGATTGCTCCGAGGGCATGTAATAGACTGGATTTACATTGGCATATATTTAAATTTAGCGGATGTATGGCTGTGTTTAGGGTGCTCGATGTTATTTGTTAAAATTATCAAAAGTTATAGACGCTCACAGATTGATCTCATATAAAAGAAGCAGTCCGGTTGTCAGCACAAGTTCCCCGGACTGCTCTGTGTCACGGTAGTTATGGGCGCGACTGGCCTCGTTCCCATAACTACCGATCTACTCAATGGTTTTTAACCGCTTTTATAATGTTGCCCATATAAATCATTGAGTTAGACAATGATTGTTTTATTTAGATTGCGATATCATATCCGCCCAGATCTCATAAGGCTGAATGGATACCTAATTTTTATCATTAGTTCTTCATGCTTATTTCTTTACCTCTTCACCGTCCAGCCAAGGCTTTCCTGCTGGATGCCGTACAGCTTGGCGAAAAGGCCGCCGCGCTTTATCAGTTCACCGCCCGTTCCTTCCTCGACGAGCCGGCCATGTTCGAGAACGGCTATTTTGTCAGCGCCCGTCACGGTGCGCAGCCTGTGAGCGATGACGATGACCGTCCGTCCTTTTACGAGCGCAGAGATCGCTTCTTGTATCCGCGTCTCGTTTTCAGGGTCGAGGCTCGCCGTCGCCTCGTCCAGAAGCACGACGGGCGCGTCCTTCAAAAGGGCGCGCGCGATAGATATGCGCTGGCGCTCGCCGCCCGAGAGCGTGGAGCCGTTTTCGCCTATGACCGTATCGTAGCCCTCCGGCAGTGCGCTTATAAACTCGTCGCACCTGGCTTTTATCGCTGCCTCGCGGACTTCCGCGTCGGACGCGCCGCTTCTGCCTATGCGGATATTGTTCGCAACCGTGTCGTTGAACAGCACGACGTCCTGAAAGACAAAACTCATATAGCTCATCAGGCGCTCCGGGTCGATCTCTCGGATGTCTCTGCCGCCTATCCGTATTTCGCCTTCGCGCACGTCCCAGAATCGGGCGATGAGGCGCGAAACTGTGGTCTTCCCGCTGCCGGACGGCCCGACGAGAGCCGTTACGCTGTTTCGCGGGATAAAAAGGCTGATGTTTTTGATCACGTCCTCATTGCCATTATAGGCAAATGAGACATTTTCAAGCTCGATATCGCAGTTTTCGAGGATCGCGCTTTCATTCCCGCTCATGGGCGGGATACGGCGCAGTTCCCGCATCCGGCGGGTTGACGCCAGCATGTAAAAGTACTCGGGCAGCATGGTCAGCATGACGATCAGGGGCGAATAAATCCTCGCGCTGATGAGAATAAATATCAGGAACGGAATGATACCAAGGGTTTCGCCCGCGAGCAGCGTAACCCCAGCGACGACTACGAGGCCAATGCCAACCTGCAATATCATCATCGCCGCCGTGATGAAAGTCCCCGCTATGCCCTCGAACTTGATGGCTTCCCACATCATTCCGCGAAGCGAGCTTTCGAGCGCGCGTGATTTCTCCCCGGAGAGCCCGAACGCCTTGACTACTTTGATGCCTTCCAGGTATTCCTGCACCTGCCCGGAGACGGCGAGTTTTGCCTGAACGTGGCGTTCGCCGAATTTCGCCTGGAATTTTCTGCCCGCCGCGATTATGCCGAACGAAACCGGCAGAGGGGCAAAGAGGGCTAAGGCCATGCGCCAGTCGTAAAACGCGAGCATGGCGCTGGTAATGACGACGGTTATCGCTCCCCCGAACAGCCCCGGAACGACGTGGCTCATGACGTGCTCGATCGAGGTACAGTCGGCCATAATGTTCACGGTGAGTTCAGACAGGTCTTTGTCATTGAAAAAACTCAGCGGAAGACGCCTCATATGCTCGGCGACCTCCAGCCTGATCTTCTCCGCTTCCCCGTAAGCCGCGGTGAATGTCTTGCGGTATTCGCCGCGATAGGCGAAGAAGTATACCGCCGCAGCAGCCAATCCAGCCCCAAAGAGCGTCCACAGCCTCGCAGCGTTAAATGCCCCGCCGTTCAAAAGGGGATCGAGCAGGACAATGACGGACTGAATGATGACTATAAAGGGCAGGAGAAGCGACAGGTGGGACATTACGCAGGAGCGGACGCCGCGTTTGAAGTCCCCGTATCCTTTGTCGGACAGCCCCAGCGTTTCTTTGAGCCTAAACATTCGCGGGTTCCTTTCTCTGGGCTATCGTCCATCCCAACGCGCCGTGATATTGCTCCCACATGCGGCTGTCGCGCCCGCCGGCGTGCACGAGCCCTTCATGCGTGTCCTGTTCAGCCACTCTTCCGCCGTCGATGACGACGATTTTGTCCGAGCCCCTCACCGTCGAAAGCCTGTGCGCTATGATGATGACCGTCTTTTCATTCATCAGCCCTTCGAAAGCCTTCTGGATTTTTTGCTCGTTCTCCGGGTCGGCGAAGGCTGTGGCCTCGTCCAGTACGACGACTGGCGCGTCTTTCAGGATTGCCCGCGCGATGGCTATGCGCTGACGTTCGCCGCCCGACAGATGGATGTTCTTCGTGCCGATGACGGTATCGTAGCCGTCAGGCAGCCGCTCTACGAATTCGTGGCATTGGGCGGCCCTTGCGGCGTGGATCACGTCTTCGCGTGAGGCGTCTTTGTTCCCGATCAGGATATTCTCCAGAACGCTCTGTTTAAAGAGGAAAACGTCCTGAAAGACGAAGCTGACAATAGACATCAGGTATTCGGCCGACATGTCGCGGATGTCCACGCCGCCGATTTTGACCGCTCCGCCCGCCACGTCGTAAAAGCGGGGTATCAAATGCGCCAGTGTCGATTTCCCGCTCCCGGAGGGGCCGACCAGCGCCGTGATCTCTCCCTGGCGGGCCGTGAAGCTCACGCCCGAGAGCGCGACGGACTCCCCCTCGCCGTTATAGGTAAAAGTCACGTCCTCGAAGGACACGGAATACTCGTCTGCGGTTTTGGGCGATGCCGTTTCGGCGAGGGGTTCGACGGCGATGATCCTGTCCATGCGCTCTATGCCGTCCGCGATCCGCCTGCCGTTCTGCGACACGTAAAGGAGCTTCGTGAACGGCATGGGAAGCGACGCGGAGAATATGAGGTAAAAAACGGACGAGAGCGCGAATCTCGGGTAATCGTCAACTTTACCGGACAAAAAAATTATCGCCGGGACAAGGAAAAGATAGACATTGTTTATCACGAGCATGAACAGCTCCATGTATATCTCGAAGGACATCGTATAGTCCAGGCAGAACTTGCCGTATTTCTTGATCGTATCGTAAAATTTGCGGAACGAATGGACTGTCTGATTGAACGCCTTTACGACCGCTATGCCGCGCACGTATTCGACGGCGGCGTTGTTCATCTCCTCCAGAGAATCCTGATAGATTTTCATGAAACGCCGCGCGGCCTTGCCCGCAAAGGCGGCGGTCTGTATGAGATAGCCCAGGGCGACGGGAGCGAGGCTCGCCAGCCCCAGCCGCCAGTCGAAGAAAACCAGGATGAACAGCGCGACTGCGGGCATGGCGAAGGAACCCGCGAGGTCGGGGAGCTGGTGAGCGATGAAGCCTTCCAGTTTCTCTATGTTCTCGTCAACGATCTTTCTCAGCTTGCCTGTGGAGTTTTCGGTATGGAAACCCATCGGCAGGGACGCGATATGCCGCGTGAAATCCAGCTTGAGCCGGTACAGCGTGGTGAACGCCGCTACGTGGGAACAGGCCAGCGCGAGAAAATTGAGCAGTATCGCCGCCGCCGCGCCACCGCAGGCACCCCAGCCAAGAGCCGTCATATATTCCCTGTCGAGCCCGCTTAAATCGGCGAAATGCGCCGCCAATTCCCGAATAATGTAGTAGACTGCTATGAAGGGCGTAAAGGAAAATATGACGCTTGCCACCGACAGAACACAGGAGCAGACGACCAGCGATTTTTTCATGGAGGCCAATTCCCATAGCCGGGCCATTCCGGTTTTGCGTTCATATTTCATCTCGATTCCTTCCCTATCTCGGAGATTTCTTAAATATAGCCGCGATACTGTTCTCACATCTCACATAAAGTATATTAGATCAAACTAATATGATGTTATTATATTTTCTTCTCATACCAATAACAGATAATCGCGGCTAATTTCGAGACACTGTATAATAAAAAAGAGCAGCCCTGATAATTATCTCTCCCGTGGGCCGCTCTGCGTAACGGTCGCTATGGGAGCGACTGGCCTTGTTCTATAGCGTGGAGACCTCGCTTATTTCCCTGATTTCCTGTACAACAAAGTTGCGGCACAAAAGAGAAATATAGAAGGGAACGCCGCTGTATTGCACCCCCCTG
>JAITRO010000221.1 GCA_031288335.1 Synergistaceae bacterium
TGGTGGCGTCTGGATGGCAATTGGCCCGCAGAAGACGCGTCTCAATGTGTAGTGGGCGCGAACCTCGCGTCGAGATTGGGGGTCAAGACGGGAGATACGTTGAACGCCGCGGCCCAAAAATCGGAGGCTATCACGGTGTCCGGTATTTTTCACAGCGGCGGGGACGAGGACGACGCGTTGTTCGCTCCGCTCGCCGTGGCACAGCGAATCGCCGACAAACCGGGGCTCATTAGCCGCATCGAGGTGAGCGCCCTGACCACTCCCGAAAACGAACTCGCGAGGCGCGCCGCGCAAAATCCGAACAGCCTCTCCCGGCATGAGTGGGACACGTGGTATTGCACGGCATACATCAGTTCCATAGCCTACCAGATAGAGGAAGTTATAAGCGACGCGCGGGCCAAACCGATGCTGAGAGTCGCCGAAGGGGAAGGCGCGATTTTGAAAAAGACGCAGCTCTTGATGCTCCTGCTCACGGTGCTGTGCCTCGCCTGTTCGGCGCTCGCCATCTCGAACCTTGTCACGGCGAGCGTCATGGAACGCGGCACGGAGATAGGCCTGCTCGAAGCGGTGGGGGCGTCGAATTTCGACGTTTCCATCCTGATCTTGTCGGAAGCGCTCATCACCACGCTTTCGGGGGGCGCGGCCGGATACTTCGCGGGACGCGTTTTCGCTCAGATAATCGGCCGCAGCGTGTTCGGCTCGCCCATCAACTCCAACGCTCTCGTGCCTCCGCTGGTGGCGATCCTGGTGACTGTCGTCACGATAGTGGGCAGCCTGCCGGCCATAAGGCTTCTGCTCTCCATGAAGCCCGCCGAGACGCTGCACGGTTAGTGCCTTACGGACACGCTTCACCAATAAAAAACAAAAATTTTGCTTGCGGGCGCAACCCGCTTTAGGGAGAAAAGAAAACGCCATGACCAACCGTCGGATGTATTTCAAGATGATAGCGAGTTCCATACTCCGCCGCAAATCCCGCATGACCGTGGCGCTTTTGGCCGTCGCCATAGGGGCGACCGTCCTGTTGGGTCTTTCCGCGATAAGTTACGACATTCCGCGTCAGATGGGGCGTGAGTTTCGAAACTACGGGGCCAACATGATATTCGTGCCGGCCGACGATAACGCGAAACTCGAAATTTTGGCCGCGAAGCGCGCCGCGGAGGCAATCCCAGCGGATTCGCTGATAGGGATGACGCCTTATCGTTACGAGACCGCGAGGATAAATATGCGGGGATACGACATAGTGGGCGTGGATTTCGGACAGGCACGCAAAACCAGCCCGTTCTGGAGGATCGAGGGGAAGTACCCTGAGGCGGAAAACGAAGTTTTGTTGGGAGCGGATATCGCCGATTTCACCCAACTCGCGCCCGGCGCGGAAGTTAACATGACGGGCCTCGCTGCTGACGGGTCGCGCTACAGGAGCGATATGAAAATATCCGGCATAGTGCGCACCGGAGGCGTGGAGGACGGTTTCATCTTTTTGAGACTGGACGACCTCGAACGCCTGGCAGGAAACCCAGGAACTGCCGATATCGTGGAACTGAGCGCGGCGGCCGGCGCCGATCAACTAAACGCGCTGGTATCGCGCATTGCCGGAGACGTGCAGGGCATAACCCCTAAATTGGTGAGACGAGTGACCCACTCGGAGACGACGGCCCTGTCGAAACTGCGCGCGCTCATATTGCTGGTCTCGGCGGTCGTCCTGGCGCTGACTATGATATGCGTGGCGACCACTATGATGACTGTGGTGATGGAGCGCCGCAGGGAGATAGGCCTTAAAAAAGCGCTGGGCGCCGACAACGGCGGCATCGCCATGGAATTCATAGGCGAGGGCATACTTCTGGGCGCCGGCGGCGGCGCGCTGGGCTCGGTCTTGGGCTATTTCATGAGCGAGGCCGTGAGCGTCAACGTATTCGGCAGAAGCGTCACCATGCCTTGGTATTTCCCCGTACTTGCGATTCTTGCGTCGGTGGCGGTGACAGCCATAGCCTGCCTGCCTCCGGTAAGACGGGCGACCCAGGTGGAACCCGCGCTGGTATTGCGCGGAGAGTAGACAGGCAAGACCTTGGGAGAAACTAATCAATGGATATACTGAAACTGGCAAACGTGTCGAAGATATACGGTTCCGTAAAGGCCCTGTACGAGGCGACCATGTCCGTCGCCGAGGGAGAATGGCTGGCCATCATGGGCCCTTCCGGCTCCGGCAAGACCACGATGATGAACATCATCGGCTGCATGGACCGCCCGACAAGCGGAAATGTGTTGCTTGACGGAATGGACATATCAAATCTTTCGGCGTCGGAACTTACTCATATCCGACGCGACAAGATAGGGCTGATATTTCAGCAGTTCCACCTCATCAGTTATCTCACCGCGCTGGAAAACGTCATGGTCGCTCAATACTATCACAGCATGACCGACGAACACGAAGCCATGCAGGCGCTGGCGCGCGTCGGCCTGGAGGACAGGGCCAAGCACCTTCCGCGCCAACTGTCGGGCGGCGAGCAGCAGAGGGTCTGCATAGCCCGAGCGCTCATCAATTACCCGAAACTGATACTGGCCGACGAACCCACTGGAAACCTCGACGAGGCGAACGAGGGGATAGTTATAGATGTATTCAAGCGTCTGCACGGCGAAGGCAGCTCGATAATAGTGGTCACCCACGATCCCGAGGTTGCGGAAGTTGCCGACAGAACAATCTTTTTAGAGCACGGCAGGATTTCGAAGATCGTATTGAACCGCTGAATAACACTACAACGAACACAATAATCCTGCGTAATGTTCGTTGTAGTGTTAAAAGCTTATGAAACTCCGCTTTGCCGGAGTTTTTTAAAACTTTTACACTTCTTTGCGGGCCTTTGCCAGACCTATCAACCTCGCGCATTCCGGACACTCGCCCTTAATTTGAAACTGGTGTGTGTTCAGTCCCCTGGCCGAAAATCTTTTGGCGCTGTCCGCACTCGCCGGTTTATCATAGACCAATTCTCCTCCGATGTACGTCTGCAGGACTGTTATAGATTGGAGTTCGTCATCCGGGCAGCTCATATAATCCCTGTCGATGACCACAAAATCGGCGTACTTTCCCGTCTCCAGCGAACCTCTGTCGTTCTCCTCGAATATCGCGAGAGCGCCCCAACTAGTGTACGACCTGAGAGCTTCCTCTTTCGTGATCTTCTCTTTGGGGAACCATCCCTCCGGCGGGTCGGGCGGCTGCAAAGTGGTCCCAACAGTTTTTCTCGTCACCGCCGCGTAAATACCCCTAAACGGGCTTACCTCTTCGACTGGAGAGTCGGAGCCGTTGGCTAATTTGGCGCCTTTATCGATCATGGTACGCCATGTGTAGGCCAGCGCCGCCCGTTCTTGACCGAGCCTCTCCGGCGCCATAGTGTGATCGGATGGAGCGAAGTAGCCCTGGATCGAAGGTATGATGCCCAGCTTGACAACTCTTGCGAGATCGTCGGGCTGAACCACGGAATAGTGTTCGATCCTGAACCTGCGTCCGGGCAATTGCTCGCTGGGAAGGGCGGCCTCGTACGCGTCAATGACCTCCTTCACAGCTCTGTCGCCTATCGCGTGCGTAGCGACCTGAAAACCGCTATCACTCGCCGCTTTCACGACAGCTTTTAACTGCTCCGGGGTGTATATTCCGGATCCGCTGCTGCCTTCAGCGTCCGTGTATTCATTCAAAAGCCAGGCGGTTCTGGAACCGAGCGAGCCGTCCGCGTACACTTTTACCGCGTTGACCGAGAATTTACCGTCGTATAAATTCCTCACGGGCTTGCCGTAATCCTTTATAACACTTTTTTCCTCGCCCGCCGCCAGCATCTCGTATGCCCTGACTTTGAGCGTTCCGTTCTCATACGCGTCATCCAAAAGCACAATGTCGTCGTAGGTGATCCCGGCATCCACGACCGTGGTGAGGCCAAGCGACAGGAATTTTTCCTCCGCCGCCTTGTACATGGTCAGCTTTCCCTTGTCGGTTCCAAAGAGGGGAACCTTCGCCTGCGCGTTAGACATGACTGTCTCCCTGATTATGCCAGTCAATTCGCCGTTCTCGTCCTTTTCTATCCATGGAGTGCCAGAGGTCGATAGATCCGGCGTATCCTTTGTTATACCGCATAACTCAAGTGCTTTCGAGTTCAACCACGCCGAGTGACCGTCGGTACGTTCGAGGAAGACCGGGTTGTCTAGGGTGATATCGTCAAGGTCTTTCTTCGTCGGCGGAGTCGGCGGCTCCGACAACGGTTTGAAAGTAGCCGGATCCAAGCCCCAGTATGGCGATTCCTCGTTCCAGCCGAACGAATAAATCCACTTGTCGTTGCCAGGGCCAATCTTCTCAGCTTCTGTTTTCACATTTGCCAGAATCGTCACTTTGAACTGCCAGTTAGTATCGATCGTAATTGAACGATCCATCATGCCCGTGCTCCGAAAGTGCAGGTGATTCTCGATGATGCCGGGTATGACCGTCTTTCCCCCCAGGTCGACTATCTTGGTCGACGCCCCGCCGTAGTCCTGGGACGCCGTGTCCGCGTCTCCAACATACAGTATCCTGTCGTTCCGCACGGCCATCGCCGTGGCTTTGGAAAATTCGTCGTCCACGGTATAGATGTTCCCGTTGATGTAAATACTGTCGGCTTCCTCCTTCTCATCCTCTCCGCAACCGCCGGCCATCAATACAAAAAACATCAGTGCCACAATTACACCAAAAAGCCAACTCTTTTTTGCCATTACACTACAACCTCCCCTGATTTTTGTCCGAACAGTAGAAACGGCGCGCATCTCCTCCCTCCCCTACTGTTTGACGCTTGATTATTCCGTTATCTCATAGATGCTTTCACCGGCTATTATAGTCTTGAGCACTTTTATATCCTTGATTTCGCTGTCGGGGCAGTTCATATAGTCGCGGTCAATTACTATGAAGTCCGCAAGTTTGCCGTTTTCGAGCGACCCTTTTTTGCTCTCCTCGAAAGACGCGTAGGCGGGCCATATGGTGTATGAGCGCAGCGCCTCCTCGCGAGTCAGCTTTTCCGCCGGATACCAGCCGTCTTCCGGTTGCAGATCGGAGTTCCTGCGTGCCACGGCAGCCAGCAGATTGATCCATGGATCCAGCAGCTCAACTGGAGCGTCGGTGCCGTTCGGGATTATCGTACCGCTGTTTAGCAGTTGACGCCAGGCGTACGCGAATTTGATGCGTTTGGGGCCAATTCTTTCTTCCGCCATGTTCATATCGGAGGTGGCGTGCACCGTCTGCATGGATGGCAGCACGCCAAGCGAGGAGAAGCGCACAAGATCCTCTGCGGTCAAAATCTGAGCGTGCTCCACGCGGAAACGGTGATTGAAGTTTGGATACTCGGTCAACACGCGCTGATATACATCCAACACCTGACGGTTCGCGGCATCGCCTATTGCGTGAGAATTGAGCTGGAATCCCGATTTGTGCCCATCGAGAACCAGTTGGTAAAGCTCGTCGTCGGTGAGCTGGCCGTTGCCCTTATGGCCGGGACGGTCGCTGTAATCACTCAACATCCACGCGCTGCGCGCTCCCAGTGATCCGTCGAGGGATATTTTATAACTGCGCACCTGCATTCTATCATTGAAAAGTCCGGTTTGGATTCCCTTCGCGAAGAATGCCCCCGCTCCGCTGATAAGCTCTTCGGCTGACGGGCGGCCTGTAACACGCGCCATTACGTCAAGGCGAATCTTGAGCGCGTCCTCCGTGTATAATTCTTTAAGAATATCTATGGTGCGCTGATTCGAGCCGGCATCACTGGCCGAGGTGATACCAAACTTCACGAGTTCGCGCTGAGCCTCTATTAACGCGTCACGTTCCTGTGCGGGAGAAGTCTTGGGTATTATTTTGTTGATGTATTCCTGCGCATGATCGGTCATGACACCGATAGGAACCCCGTTCTCATCCCTGATAAATTCGCCGCCTACAGGGTCAGGCGTATCCTTGCTCACTCCGGCCAACTCCATCGCCTTGCTGTTGACCCATGTCATGTGTCCGCACGTGCGTACCAGGGATACCGGAACGTCAGGAGCCACGGCATCCAACTCTTCCTTGGTAGGGAACTCGGCCGGATCCCAAACCTCCTGATTCCATCCGCGCCCGAGCACCCACTCTCCCGGGCGCGCCTTGGCCGCCGCCTCTTTTACCGCGTTCAATATCTCCTCTTTAGGTCTCCAGTGTGCGTTTATCTGAAGTTTGCCGATGCCGAGGCTCAAATAATGGAGATGTGCGTCGTTGAGGCCGGGAATGACAGTCATTCCCCCAAGGTCATTTACCGCGGTCCCGCTTCCGGCGTAAGCATCCGCGCCCTCTGAGGTTCCGGTGTAGATAATCCTCCCATCTTTAACGGCTATTGCCTGGACAACGGAGAACTTTTCGTCTGCGGTGTAAATTTTTCCGTTTTTCCACACGGAATCAGCAGTGATATCGCCCGCGTTTGCATCGAACGAGATGAACGTCAGAGCACTAATGGAAAACAACAGCGCCAAAAACTTTTTTACCCTGCACATTGACATTGCGCAAATCTCCTTCTAAAGCGGGCCGCGCCCGCAACCCAAATTTTTGTTTTTTTATTGGTGAAGCGTGTCCGTAAGGTACTATAATGTATGAGATGGAACTGCTTGGACAGCTCACTAATATAATGCGTGACAACTTCACGCTTTACCAGGCCAGGTAGTTGTAAATACAAGATTTCATAGCTTTATCCTCCATCTCTTCAGCAGCGTATGCGTAATTATTGACTTTTTTCATGCCTATGATACTATCAAAAGAATCTTAGCACATGAATACAGTGTATGCAATAAAAAATAACTGGAGGTGCGAACGGTGAATTTAAAATGGTTTGAGAATACGTTCGGCCTTGGCGCGAGGGTTGTCGTTGTCACTGGGGGAGCGTCGGGGATTGGTTTGGGCTGCGCGGAGTTTCTCGCCCATGCCGGGGCGCGCGTCGCCCTGTGGGACATCAACGCCGAAGCTGGAGAAGAAGCCGCGCGGTGCATCGGGGGGCATACGCTTTTCGTGAAGTGCGACGTGAGTTCCGACGCTTCGTGCAAAAACGCGGCGGCGATTACGGCGGAACATTTCGGCTCGGTGTGGGGTTTGCTCAACGCGGCGGGCGTCATCAGGCGCAAGAACGCCGTAGAGCTGGAGGAACGCGACTGGGACATAGTCATCAATGTCGGGCTCAAAGGGGCTTATCTCACGGCCAAATACCTCATCCCGGAGATGGAGAAGAACGCCTCCGGCAGCATAGTCAACATCGGCTCGGGATGGGGCGTCAAAGGAGGCCCAAAGGCCGTGGCCTACTGCGCGGCAAAGGGCGGAATAGTGAATATGACTCGCGCGATGGCTATCGATCACGGGCCGAAGAACATCAGGGTGAACTGTGTCTGCCCCGGGGACGTTGACACTCCCTTATTGCGCGACGAGGCGCGCCAGCTCGGATACAACCTCGCGAAATGGCTGGAAGAGAGCGCCGAAAGGCCTATACACAGACTAGGGACACCGCTGGATATTGCGCAGGCGGTTTATTTCTTCATGAGCGACCTTTCGCCCTGGGCGAGCGGTTCCATTTTGGTCATTGACGGAGGAGGCACGGCATGATGAGCGCATCGAAATTCGAGTCGCATCCATATATTCCAAATAGCGTTCCATCGGTTCAGGATGAGATGCTGCGCGAAATAGGGGCGTCGAGCATAGACGACTTCTTCAAATGTATACCTGAAGACATTAAATTTAAAGGGAAACTGGAAATTCCTGAGGGCATTCCGTCGGAAGCCGCGCTCAAAAGGCACATCGAGAGCATCGCGTCGAAGAACAAAAGCGTTAATAAGGCGATATCCTTTCTCGGCGGCGGATGTTGGAACCATTACGTGCCGGCAGCCTGCGACGAGATAAACGGCAGGTCTGAGTTCCTCACGGCTTACGCCGGCGACCCCTACGAGGATCACGGGCGTTTTCAGGCTCTGTTCGAATACGAGAGCATGATGGCGGAGCTGCTCGAAATGGACGTGGTCAACATTCCCACATATGACGGCGCTCAGGCCGCCGGCACCGCCCTTAGGATGGCCGGCCGCATAACCGGCAGGCCAAAAGTGCTCGTCCCCGAATTGATCTCGCCCGACCGGATGAAGGTGATAAAAAACTACCTTCATCCGCAGATGAATGTTGTGACGGTCAGGACGGACGCCGAAACGCTCGCGGTCGATCCGGACGACCTCAGGGCAAAGACTGGCGCGGACACGGCGGCGGTCTTCATCGAAAATCCGGCCTTTTTGGGCATGATAGAGACACGGGGAGAAGAAATATCCCGGATCGCGCACGAGGGAGGCGCGCTCTTTATCGTATGGGCCGACCCCTCGTCGCTCGGTGTGCTGACGCCGCCCTCGGGCTACGGCGCCGATATCGCGTGCGGCGATATACAGCCGCTCGGAGTTCGGATGCACTTTGGAGGAGGCAGGGGCGGATATATAGCCTCATCCGACGACGAGAAGTTCGTGAGGGAGTATCCTTCGAGGCTCTTCGGCATCGCGCCCACCACGCACGGCGAATGGGGATTCGGCGACGTCGCGTGGGAGAGAACGTCGTTCGCGGGGCGTGAGAACTCCAAGGAGTTCGTCGGGACAGCGGCCGCTCTTTGGGGACTGACCGCCGGGGTGTACCTCGCTACCATGGGGCCGCGGGGAATGGCCGACCTCGGCAGCGGAATCATGCGGCGTTCGTATTATCTCGCCGGGGAACTTTCGAAAATCGACGGGGTCAGCATCGTTGGAAACGGCCCGTTCTTCAAGGAGTTTCCCGTCAAATTCAGCGGACGGAGCGTCAAAGATGTCAACGCGGCCCTTCTTGAACGTGGAATATTCGGCGGACACGACCTGTCGCCCGACTATCCCTCACTGACGAACACCGCGCTCTACTGCGTCAACGAGGCCATGACGAAATCCGATATGGACGCCTTGACGTCTGCCCTGTCGGATATTCTGAGATGAAGGGAGAAATGTCGATGAGCTTCAACATGGGCCGGAAGGATTTTAAGAAGAAATACAGAGAATACCACCAGGCGAGATGGGACGAGCCGATAATCTTCGAATTGTCTCAAAAGGGCGAAAGAGGCGTCATCCTGCCCGAGGCGGAGCCCGAAGTGGCCGCGGTTCCGCTGCCTGAACTCGGAACGATGGCGAGGAAAACGCCCCCGCGCCTGCCCGAGATGTCGCAGATGAGGGTGCTGAAACATTATCTGCACCTGAGCCAGGAGAACATCGGCGCGGACGAGACCGTCGACATCGGACAGGGCACCTGCACCATGAAGTACAGCCCGAAGATAAACGACCGGCTGGCGAACATATCCGACTTCGCGGATGTTCACCCGAGGCAGGACGAGAGCACCATCCAAGGGTCGATCGAGATCATGTACCGCATGGAACAAATGCTGAAAGCGATATCGGGAATGGACCGCTTCTGCCTGCATCCCGGCGGCGGGTCACAGGCCATACTGGTCATCGCCACCGTGCTTCGTGCATGGCTCGACGCCCAGGGGCTCTCCGGTGAGAAAGACGAGATAATCACCACCATATTCTCGCACCCGTCCAACCCGGCATGTGCCGCGATCAAGGGTTTCAAGACAATAACAGTGTACCCCGACAAAAACGGACGTCCCGACCTCGATGCCATGAGGGCCGCGGTATCCCCGCGCACGGCGGCGTTGTTCATCACGAATCCCGAGGATATAGGCATATACAACGAGCACATCACCGAATTCACAAAACTGGTGCACGACGCGGGCGGGCTGTGCGCTTACGACCAAGCCAACGCCAACGCGCTCCTGGGCATAGCGAGAGCGAGGGAGGCCGGTTTCGACCTCTGTTTCTTCAATATACACAAGACGTTTTCGTCCCCGCACGGCTGCGGCGGGCCCGGCTGCGGAGCGATCGGCGTGCGCGAACACCTGGTGAAATACCTTCCAGCCCCTCTCGTGGGTTTCGACGCCAAGGAGAACCGTTATTTCCTCGACTACGAAAGCCCCTCGAAGGACGTGCGCGTCAAGGATTTTTACGGTGTACTGCCCGCGCTGACGCGCGGCTGCGCGTGGATCATGTCGCTCGGCCCCGACTGGCTGCGCGAGGTCTCGCGGGTGGCGGTGCTCAACAACAATTATATCTTCAAAAAAGTTACGGCGATGCGCGGGGTGAGCGCCCCATACGCCGAGGGCGAATACCGCATGGAACAGGTACGTTATTCGCTGCGAAAACTGAAGGACGAAACAGGCATCGGCGCTGCGGAACTGATAAACAGGATGTTCGACTACGGGATGCACCTCTGGAGCAGCCATGAACCTTGGATAGTCCCCGAGCCGTTCACTATCGAGCCCACGGAGAGCTATTCGAAGGCGGAGATTGACGAATATCTCGCCGTGCTCGAGCATGTCATAGACGAGTGCTACACGGAGCCCGAGACAGTGAAAAGCGCTCCCCACAAAAGCGCCATTCACCGCTTCGATCACGATATCCTCGACGATCCCGAGCGCTGGGCAATCACATGGAGGTCTTACCTCAAAAAGTATAAAAACTACTTCGAGCCCAGATAAGGAGACGTAAACCGGGAATGATTCGCGTGGGCCTGGTTGTGAATCCCATAGCGGCATGGGCGGCCGCGTCGGATTGAAAAGCGCCGGCGGCGGCGTTTTGACATTGGCGTCGTAACGGGGCGCAATTCCTCTCTCCAGGAGGCGTGTTTCGGTTTGTGCGCGTAATGCCGCAATGCTGAGACACGTTCTCTCTGTTATCATATTATATTTTGCCGGGACAGTCAGCAATTCAGCCCCGAGTTCATTAAGGAAGGTGGGACGCGATGGCGTTTTAATTATGGTAATTTTTGGAAAAGCGGTTTTTTAAAATCCAAATTTATGTGGAGGCGTTAATAAAATGCGCAGTATTTTGAAGATCACTCCGGTTTTCGTCATAGCCGGTCTCATGATGGCGGGTTTCGACGTCCTGATCGCGTCGCCGCTCGCATTCGCGTACGCCGTGATCATAGCGATGCTGACCGAACACTACAAATTCAAGGACCTTCTGGACGCCGCGATCGAAAATCTCACGCATTTCATAATAGTATTCCTTATTTTGCAGCTCGCTTACGGCGTGGCTGAAAGCTTCATGACTACTGGAGTTGCCGCCGCGGTCATCGACGCGGCCCTTTCCCTCGGCGTCAAGGCAAATACCGTGGCGCTTGTGGGATTCGTGGCCACGTGTCTTCTGTCCGTGTCGACCGGCACCTCGTGGGGCACGTTCGCGGCGTGCGCCCCGATATTTCTCTGGCTGAACCACATCACGGGCGGCAACATTCTCCTGACGATCGGCGCCATCGCGGGAGGTTCCTGTTTCGGCGACAATATAGGCCTCATTTCGGATACCACAGTGGTCAGTTCCGGCATCCAGGGCGTCGAGATAATAAAGAGGGTGCGCCATCAGGGAATATGGTCGCTGCTGTGCGTCATCGCCGCGGCGATAGCCTTTTACATGGTGGGAACTTCCCTCGGGCTCGTCAGCGGTTCGGTAAGCGCCGCCGATGCTATAGCGCAGCTTCCCGAGGACGTTTGGACAAAGCTCGCCGAGGAGCGTGCATCGGCTGTCACCCTGCTCAAGCAGGTTCAGGCCGGCGTCTCCATGATAATGCTCGTTCCGTTCTTCATAGTTCTCGTGCTGGCGGTTAGCGGCGTTAACACGCTGATATGCCTTGCCGGCGGCATTGTCGCGTCGCTCATCTTCGGTTATTTTGCCGGCACGGTGACGAGCATCCCTGAATTCCTCGAAACCTGCTGCCTGACCGGTTTCGCCGATGCTGGAAGCTGGTCGATAGTCATGATGCTGTGGGTCGGCGCTTTCGGCGGAGTGATGAACAAGATGGAGGCTTTTAAGCCGGTAGCTGATTTCACGGTGAGAGTATCGAAGAGCGTCCGTCAGTTGATGTGCTGCAACGCGTTGCTCTGTCTTTTCGGCAACGCCGCCCTCGGCGACGAGATGGCGCAGATAGTGACCATCGGACCCATTCTTAAAGACATCACGACGAAGAACGTGGTGGCGAACGAGAAAGATATGTACACGCTGGCCCTCCGCAACGCCACTTTCTCGGACGCGATGGGCGTCATAGGTTCCCAGCTCATCCCGTGGCACACATACATCGGTTTCTTCCTAGGCATCAGCGTCTCCGTCTATCCGTTGGCCGCGGAAGTGGTGACGGCGTTCGGCATAATAAAGTACAACTATTTCGCATGGATATCCGTAGCATCTATGATCATCCTGACTTTCACCGGGTGGGACAGATTTATACCGCTTTTCAAACTGCCGACCGAGCCGGACGTGAAACTGAAGAAAAACTGACGTTATCACAATAACGAACCGCATGAACCCCCGTTCCGTCCTGCAATCGGACGGAACGGGAGGCTTTTATGGCTGTTTGCTGAAAATGGAGACCGCCCCAAGGGCAGTGAAGCCGTGTCGTTCATAGAGAGGGCGTCCCGATGGTGTGGCGAGCAGCGTTACGTAACGGAATCCGCGTTCGCGCGCGGCACGTTTGAGATACTCGACCACGGCTCCGCCGAATCCCCATCCCCTGAATTCCGGCCTGGTGGATATGTAGTAGATGCCGGCTGTTTCGCCGCCCGAAAACAACATGCCGGTGGACGCTCCTTTTATTCCTACGGCCAGGAAATCGCCATGCGAGGCAATGCAGCGCGCTTCCGCCATGAAAGACTCCGGCGCGTCCTCGTCCGAATCGAAACCGTGCCAGGCATCGTCGGCCCACGCGCGCACATCGTCGTCGCGGACGGGCCTGATCCTTTCGTCGTTTGCCGCGCTCGTCTCGGTTTGCCTCAAATCCGCCCACATGGCCGTGAAGTCGTCCTCTCGCGCAAGGCCGTTCGACGCCAGAATTTTTCGGCACTCACTGGAAAGTTCGAAAAAAAACGGCCATATATGCGGGCGTCCCGTGATGCCGAAAAATTTCAGGCCCAATTTCACGGCGGAGTTGAGCGCCGCGAGATCGAAGTCCGCTTTCGCGCCACGCGCTATGTTTTCATGATCGAGCAGCGCGTAATTCTCGTGCATGTCGTCAACGCCGCTGTCGTAAAACGCCGCCGTGCCGGCGTACAGGACATATCTCGCGCTTTCGGCTTTTCCCAATGCCGTGAGCATGGATTTTAAATTTTCGCAGACAAACCACCAGTTTTTCATAGACCTTATTATAATCATTATAATCCCGTCCATGCGCCAATTAAAAAAAGAGAGCCTTTCGGCTCTCTTTTTGCTTTGCTTAGGCTGCTTGTTCCGTTACGGCTTGTTTTGCCGCTTAGAAATTGACCACAGTCTGGAAGCGGATCAGATTGTCGTCGCTGCCGTTGTTGTACTCGGCATAGTCGTAAGCGAGTTCGAAGTGTACCGCCGGGTTGAGCTGATAACCTATGCCTGCGCCGATCTGGTTGAACTCTTCCCCGCCATTGTCATAGTCGGCCCAGCTATAACGCAGCCAGCTGTCCCATTTGTCGTTCCACTGCTGCGATGC
>JAITRO010000130.1 GCA_031288335.1 Synergistaceae bacterium
GGTCGAACCTGAATTCGCCGGTAAGAATGCCGCGCAGCAGGGACAAAAGCGATTCCTTCTCAAAATCTATCCTTTGCATTGGCGGGAAAGACTCGTCGGCGAACGAGCGTCCTCCGGTCATGTAATTATCTTGAATAATGCATGTACCGTAGGAATTTCGCGAGAATATGCGGAAAACTTTGGAATTCCCGGCGCACGCATCGCGAAAGTTGTGCCCAATGGGATCGTTCGCGATATCGTAGGTCAATCCCATGCTGAGAATGGAATGAGAGCCTATCGAGTAAGTGTCCGGGTAGACTTTGAAATCGTAGTTCCGCAAAATTTTCTTGAGAGGGGCGGAATCAGCGCCAAGGGCATCGAGCGTCTCCAGATCGGGGATTGCGTCATAAACAAGAAGAAATACACTGTCGCGGTTTGCATCCGATATTTTAACGCTTTGTTCTATAAAGACCGATCCCTGCCCTGTCAAGTTTATCGATTCGGACACGCGAAAAAAATTGACACAAGGGAAAATCAGTGAAACAAGAAGCAGCAGGGTTATATTTCGGCTGTTTCTCTCCCTCGATACCGCTAACGCCGCGGAGGGCAGAAAGACGAGCGCGAAAACCAGCGTCGACAAGCCGTATCTCGCAAAATACCTCTGACTTGACGGATTGATTATCAGGCAAAACATAAAAACCGACACGATCAGGGCTGTATCCCTTTTGGAAAACCGCCCGCGCCATACGAAGGAAACCAGAAGATACACCACGAATGCCAGGCTAACCAAAACCGCATAATATATCCAGACCGTATTGACGGTCAGATAATCAAGGTTGTTCAGCGCCTGAAACGTGGCTGGGGTCACTGCTGAAAGCGCTGTCATGGCATAATCCCATCTGTTCGGCGGCTGCCTTTCGCCGATATCTGTTTTTTTTCCGACTCTCGAAAACAGGAGAATCATTATGAGACAAATAAAAAAGCCCATGACAATCAGCCGGGCATTGCGCGCTCCTCCGCGGCCGACGTACGCGAATACGTCGGACAGGATAAACAGCGTCTGCCAGGTTTCGTAAACGTCATCAATGTCAGCAAAAAAATATTTCCAAAAAGATCCGTAAAACAGCAACCCGAGTACAATAGCTGAAACCCACGGCAATGCTTCCAACCAGGGGGGAAGAAGCCGTTTTTTCTCTCGCCGTGTAACGAAAACCGCCTGAAAAAGCAGCATAACCTCGCATAGTGTGATCGCAAGCATGGTTTCGGGAAAACCAAACCGGCTCAAAGGAGCCGACGCGGCGGACACCACCGCTTTCATGACGACCAGGAACGCCGTCGGAGGCACAAACCTGGCGAACCTGGAGCCGGCGAAGGAGCCCGGCAGGGAATGCAGTATCGCGAAGAAGTTTGCAAACATCGCCGCAAACGGGCTTTTCTCCTCCGAAGCATAATAAAGCCGCAGGTTTTCGAGCAATCCCCACAGATTGTTGCAGGTCCAAAAGAGCAGAAGAGCCGCCGGAGATGTGTACAGCAGCGCCAAAAACAGAAAAGCGATGACCCAGGCCCTCAGTGTCTCCTTGCGGCCGAAACCGGGCGCGATACATGCCGACAGCATGTTTATCAGCGTCATGACGATAGGCAGCAGGTTTGCTCCCCATAAAATCATGTCCGGCCGGCTCAGGTCTTCGATGAATAAAAAATGCCGCCCTTCGAGGGCTTTGTAATCGCTCAGGAAATAATACGCGGCCATGAGAAACAGAATTTGCGTCAAAAGAGCCAATGCCGTTCTCAGCGAATATATGGGGTGGTAGGCGTAACGTCTGTAAAGCGCAGAGATTCGCGCGTATCTTTTTGCTCCCGAACTTTCAGAACATATTTTGTCGATCTGAGGTTTCAGCACATCCTTGATCCGTTTTTCCTTCATCTGTCCGGAGGACGCGTACCGCGTGAGGGGAGCGGTTAGAAGCGTGACGATGACGGACATCAACATCAGCGCCGCTCCGTGGCCTCCGGCAAACGCGTACACAGCGCCGTAAATGTACCCGAAAGCCCATTCCAGTCCGCGCTCGATTAAATACATGATAATGGCGCTATGCCGCCGCGTCCGAGGAATCGCAGGCGCGGCGGGAGAGGTACTCCGCTATCACGCGCCCGGAAGAACCGAAATTGAACACATTTTTCTCTCTGAAAGAGGCGAGATCTTTCCTCGTCCGGTTGTTCAACTGCCGCCGAACTATATTCACGATGCCGGAAATTCCATCCTCGCCGACAACGGCGCCGATTTCGCGTTCGGCGGTGTCCATCCACGCCGAATCCATATCGGACAGCTCGAATGTCTCAATGTCGGAGACCGCGATCTTGAGGGTTATGACCGGCCGTTCGTAAAGCAGCGCGTAGTCCATCCTGATATTGGAAGTGTCCGAAATGAGAATGTCCGCCCGCTCCATCGCGAGAGCGCCGTCCGGCGCATTGTCCCACTCCACGTTGTCAAAGCCCGACAGCTCGCGTTTTATCCTGCCGAGCAAAGCTTTTTCCGTCTTCCACGAATGAGGGTGCGGGCGGAGTATAACGTTGAAACCGGCTAACGCCAGGTCTCTGATAAAACCTCCGCCATATACGTACAGGCAGCCTTTCGTCCCCCACGAAGGGGCGACCAACACCGTTCTGCCGTCGGTGGGCGGAAGCGGATTCTTCATCCTGGACGCCAGATCGTCGAGGTACGGCAGGCCGGCCGGCACGAGTTCTTTTTCGGATAATCCTCTGAGGTGTTCGATGAAGCGAATGCCGTGAACCATAAAATCGCCCACTATGAGAACGGCGTCATAATGATCGAGCGAGCCTTTTTTATAGAGTCCGATGTCGTCGACACCATGACACACGTGCACCAGGCGTTCGACATATTTCGGGCGGGGCATCGGAAAACCGGGAGTTCCTATGTTGGGAGTGGTAGCGAGCATAACTTTCGACCTAATCTGTCCCATCCTGGCGAAGGCTACGCTCCTTTCGCCGATATATCGGGAAAGCATCAGATCGTTTTCGATCTCCAGCCCGGGATCACGGACATCCATCGAAAAATAACTGAACGGGACTTTTTTTTCGATGAGGGCACTCACTATAGGTCTGAATGTGTTCCAGTAGCTTCTTCCCTCGCAGAATATCGATATCCCTCGATGGTCCAGCCCCGACGCCTTTTTCCCTTTTCTGTCGAAAACCGCCCAGAACACGCTTTTCATCGAATACGCCAGCGCGCCGCACAGGCTGACTGCCAAGTAAAGCAGCACATTGCCGGTGCCGGGGTCGAGGTAGGCGTATGCGGGTGAAGGCGCTGCGAATAAAATTATAAACTCAAACATGAAGAACATCTTCAAAAATAACCAACATTTTGCATACATTATATTACCATCCTAGTTCTATTAGTGCCTTACAGGCACACTTCACAATAAAAAAACAAAAATTTGGGTTGCGGGCGCAGCCCGCTTTGGTATGGACGCTTAATGCCACCTGTTCTTTTCAAATCAGGGATAACTGCTGTCGAGTTTTTTGAGATCATCGTATGTGTCGATCTCGACAACATCTTCCTGTTTACATTCGCGAATCGTCACGTTGTCGTAACGCTCGCCGAAATATTCCCAGAAAGCCTGATCCCAAAAAAGTTTCCTGCCGCCCGGCATTTTGTACACGCGTTCTATGTGATCCGCTATCATTCCACCGTGCCGCTCAGTCCAATAAGACAAGCCGATCATAACGTGGCAGTCACGGCCTCCCTCTGTCAGGCTGGTGACCATTCCATCCTTGCTTTCGAGGCACCAATTGTCGCTTACCTCTGCCGGAATTCCCAAGTAGTTGCTGCAGTACTGATACTTGGTTATTAAATTTCTGTTATGGATAAGCAGATCGGCCTCCAAAACATACGCGTTTTTCAACAAATGTCTGACGCACATCATCGACGAGATATTATTGGTATCCTTGTACACGGGATTTTCAACAAAACTCACGAATGGGTATTCGCCAAGCAGTTGGTCGAACTGTTCCGCGAGATGACCACGAACGATGGTTACATCCGTGATACCAGTGCGCCGCAACGCGTCGAGGGCGGTGTCGATCAGCCTTACGCCGTTTACCCGGACAAGGGGCTTAGGTATGTTCATGGTGAGCGGCAGCATCCGTTCTCCCAAACCAGCCGCGAGTATTATCGCCCGGCGCGCGCGGTACACTTCCAGAGCGTCCAGGCCTTTCGTGGTGATTGCGCCTTTTTTCGCTAGATCGAGCTCATTTAGTTCCTTTAATGTTTTATCGAATGTCCCAATGTATGACAATTTCGGCAGCCACTGCGTATGACCCTTAATCTGATCGTTATTTTCCGCCTCTATGGCGGTCAGCACGTCAAATTGATCGCGAGTCAGCATAACTCTTGTTTCTCCGACGCAATATTCCGTTTATGGTACCCATCAATCCTTTCATTGCTACATTTGCGGCTAGAATCAAAAGTGATACGAAAGCTGCGGACTCAAACTGCATGTTTGCCTCGAATGATGGAATCATCATGCTGAGAGGCTTGATTTTTGTGTTGGAGAGGAAGGCCACGGCGGAAATCGTCATCATGGAATTTATGAAAAAATAACTCCACATCTCGACGATAGTGGATGCAGTCAAAGGGACTATGACGTCCCGTAATATCCTCCATCTTTCGACTCCAAGCGTCATTCCCACAGCTTCCAGGTTTTTGTTGACTTTGTTCAGGGAATTATATGCCATGAGATACGGAGAGGCAAAGAAGTGCACCAAATTTACCAATATGAGTATTCCTATGGTACCGTACAGGAAAGTTGTCCTGAAAAGCAACACGTAAGCAATACCGAGCACTATGCCTGGAATCGCGATCGAAGTTATCGAAGCGAAGTGAAGCACGCGAGACGATGCCCCTTCGGAACGCGCGGTCAGATAGGCGGCGAAATAAGAGACGATCACGCCTGAAACAGCCACACACAAGGCGATCGTCAGGGAATTTGCCAGATAGACGTTTGCCCCTTTGCGGAAGCTGTTGGCGGCGTTGTGCAGAGTAAATGACATATCCCGCGGATATTTACTGACAAAGGCCAGGATCAGAAACGACAAAATCGGCAGCAGAGCTATCATGCAGACAATACCGCAATAGACACGGGCAGCTGCGTTCATCGCACTCGACATCCTGAGAGACCTAGTGTGCATGAGATAATTCTGATTGTCGATATTATGTGTGAACGAATCGAGTATGAACGATATCGCAGCCGGTATGAGCAATATCGCCCCAATGACGCTCCCGCTGCCGAAATTGAGCAGCCCCACGACTTCCTCATACATCATTACCGGAAGAGTGACGTACCGCCCTCCAACAGTCAATGGGACGCCGTAATCCGTCGCGATCAAAGTGAATACCGCGAATGTGACAGCTATAAGAGGCTTTCGCATATAAGGAACGGTTATCGACGTAAACTGTCTGAGGCGCGATATCCCCAGTATCTCCGCCGCTTCGTACGGCGATGTATCTTCATATCTCAATATATTTTCCAGCATCAGGTAAGCTAGGGAAAACGAATAAAATATGGAGCCGGCCACTATACCCCAAAATCCGTATATTGGTATTTCAATGTCAAGGAAATTTGTCAGCACGCCGTTTCTGCCGAACATTATGATGAGGCCCATCCCGTGTGAGACAGAAGGAATCAGCATGGGCAATGCGGCGAAAATATTGAAAATTCCCCTGTTGCGTATGTTGCATCTGGATACGCAAAACACCGCCAGCATTGCGGCTGATATTGCTATGAAGCTTGCCATGGCAGATGCCGACACGGAGTTTTTCACGGCTCGCCAGAATCTTGGCGAGGTCAATACGACGTTCAGGTCGGAGTATGTAATGATAGTAAGCATTTTAGCCAACGGCAATATCACCGTTGCCGCGAGAAAGATGATGAGCAGGGTTTTCATCGATGACTGAATTTTATTTGCGGCGGCCGGCATATTTATCTCAGATATTTCGCCAGTGATTTCAGCTTGAGTTCAAGGTTCCGCACCACAAAATCCCGCACATATTCGTTTGCCGGATTAGAGATGATGTTCTCCGGCATGTCAAACTGAGATACCTTGCCTGCTTCCATGACGATGATGCGGTCGGACAAGGCAAACGCTTCCTCCTGATCGTGAGTGATGTAGATCATGGTCGTTCCAAATGTGTCCTGTATCCCGATGAGTTCTTCCCTCATACTCAATCTGGCCGCGGCATCGAGGGCGCTCATTGGTTCATCGAGCAGCACCACGTCCGGTCCCATGGCAAGCGTTCGCGCGACTGCGACGCGCTGTTGCTGACCTCCGCTTAGATGGTGAGGCCTTTTGTGCATGTGCTCTTTCAGACCGACCCGTTCTATGATGCTTACGGCTATCTCACGCGATTGTCTTCGCGTTTCCCTTTTAACTCGAAGCGCGTATTCCACATTTCCCAAAATCGTCATATTTTGAAATAATGCGTAATTTTGAAATACAATGCCCATTCCTCGTTTTGAAGGGTGGGCATTGGTGATATCGACTCCGTCTTTGAATACTGAACCACTCTCCGGTTTCAGCAGTCCGATGAGTATACGCAAAATAGTCGTCTTGCCGCAGCCCGACGGCCCAAGTATCGACAAGAATTCACCGCTTCTTACGTCGAAGCTGACTCCGCAAAGGACTTCATTTGCGCCGTAGCGCATCATCAGGTTGCGGACCTGAAGTTTGATCGGCGAGTTCAGTAGGTCCATCCGGCAAGAAGCGCAGCTTTTTCCTCTTCAGAATCTATGCCTGTCATATCGGCGTACGGGACCTGCGGATAATTCGGGATATCCACCTCCTGTCCCTTGAATATCTTTTCCGGCACATACATTTTCTTATCCTCATATATTAGAGTACTTCTCAGGAAGTTAAAAACATCCAAGACCCGCTGTTTGCGCTGCTTCCCCTCGATGATTCCAAACGCGGTGCCATTGTAAGGGGCACCTTCCTTAAAAAAGGTAATTTCAAGAGGGGCTCCGGAATTTCGCTGAGTCACGGCCTGAAAGGTCATTCCGAAACCGATCGCCGCTTCTCCATGCATTAGCGCGTTTATAGGCCCGGAACCTGATGTGGTGAATTGGAGAACGTTTGGCGCGAGTTTATCGAAGTAATCGAATGCCTTGTCCGTTCCCCATGCCCTGGCCAGGCTGAAAAGGAAAAAATAGCCTGTCCCCGATGACCTTGGGTTCGGCATGACTATAAGTCCCTTGTATTCCGGCTTCAGCAAATCTTCGTATGAATTCGGCATCCCGAGACCCTTTGATTCGAGCACTTGAGGATTCGTAACGATGCATCCGCTCCAGCGATCCCACGTCATGTATTTTTTATTCGCAGGAACCAATTCGTCGACATATTCGCCGTAATCGTAAGAGGACAGGTTGGCAAAATATTTGTCCAGCGATGCGGCATAACTGACATCCAATCCGAGAAATATATCACACTCGGTTTTTAGTCCCTCCGCCTTGATTTTTGCCGCGTGGTTGCCGGTTGGAAGGTACTCTATCACTATTTCATAATTGGGAAATTCTTCGTTCAACCTTTTGTGAAAATACTCCTCTCGGAAATCTTCGACTGAAGAGTATATGACGACCCGTTTGTCATCTTGTGCTGAAGAAACCGCCGCCCAAAACACGACACACGCTAGACAAAACAGGGAAAAACATTTTTTCATCAACTGCCGCACCTCCATAATATTTATGTTTGACTCAATTTTCATGACAATCGTAAATTTTTTATATTTTTAAGGTCATGACCATTTACGCAATGTCCAATCCCGCGCATTGTCCAAGTTATTTTATCACTAAACTATAAACTGTAAAACGTAAGAAATGCTTGTAAATATTTTGGTAATAAATCAACTTGCAACCTCAATTTAAAGTAACGATATCATCTCAAAGGACAGACTGCCCGCCTGATATACCGCGCACGCAGGAGCCATGCCGGCGCAAATTGGGTGACAGTCAGGGCCGGTGCTTTCGTCCCGGAGTTGATTTATGGCTCTAAATATTGTAAACTTATTTCTCAGACAAGTCTAAAATAAAAAGAGCAGATAGGAGGGATAAAATATAATGTTTTTTACTGATGCTTTCCGGAATCGAATCATGAATACATGCTATATATGTGTGTGTTGGGGGGGGGGGGGGGGATAGATTTAATAAGGATCAGTTTTTATGCATTCTTATTATCCAATATTTTATCTATCCTGGAAAACGTTTTTATTTTATTTGCCGGACGAACAAAAATCATCCGATCGTAAAAACTTTTTTGTTTTCCCATAAACCTCGAAATGTGGCATGAAGAAGTATCGCTGTCACTCGTTCGTGGGTTTGTGTGCAACTGAAAGGAGGAGCAGCGGCATTGTCGGAAAATACCGCAAGAAAAACGGTATATGTTGCCATAGCAGTTGACTTAATACACCCAGGCCATATCAATATTTTGAAGATCGCCGGGGAACTGGGAGACATCATCTTGGGGCTGCTGACGGACAAGGCTATCGCCTCATACAAGCGTTTGCCGTTCATGTCTTATGAGCAAAGGAAAATCATCGCCGAAAACTTGAAAGGCGTCCGGCAGGTGGTACCCCAAGAAGAGTTGGACTACACGCCAAATTTGAGGAAATATAGACCTGATTACGTGGTTCACGGCGACGACTGGCGAGAGGGGCCGCAAAAACAAGTCCGAGAAAGAGTTATCGAGGTTCTGCACGAGTGGAACGGTCAGTTGGTTGAGCCGCCGTACACGAAGGGTATATCTTCCACGGAATTGATCGTGAGACAGAGGGAAATCGGAACAACACCCGGATTTAGACTGGCACAACTGAAGCGTCTTCTGTCGGTCAAGCCTCAGATTCGCGTTTTAGAAGCCTACAATGGTCTTTCTGCCTTGATCGTCGAAAAGTCCAGCTATATCGCGGAAGACGGCGAAACTCGGACCTTCGATGCCATTTGGCTGAGCAGTCTGACGGATTCGACGGCCAAGGGAAAACCGGACATCGAGTTTGTGGACTCGACTTCCCGAGCCAACACCCTCAGTGACATTCTGGAAGTGACTACGCTGCCGCTCATTTACGACGCTGACACAGGATCCTATCCGGAACATTTTGCCTTTCTGGTCAGACGTCTTGAACGTTTGGGCGTTTCCGCGGTTATCGTGGAGGACAAGATCGGATTGAAACGTAATTCCCTTTTCGGCACAGGAGCCGCCCAACGTCAAGACAACATCGACAGCTTCTGTCACAAAATCAGGACAGGAAAATCGGCCTGCGTCACGCGGGATTTCATGATATTCGCCCGTATCGAGAGCCTGATTTTGAAACAAGGGGTGGACGACGCGCTGAAACGCGCAAGGGCTTATCTCGAAGCGGGCGCGGACGGCATCATGATCCACGGCAAAGATCGCGATCCGGTGGAGGTGTTCGCGTTCTGCGACGCCTATGCGAAATGGAACGGCAAAAAAACGCTGATCGCCGTGCCGACGGCATTTTCGCAAGTTTACGAACAAGACCTGCTGGCTAGAGGCGTCAACATCGTGATTTACGCGAATCACCTTCTGCGAAGCGCCTACCCCGCCATGAAAAAAACGGCGGAAACAATCCTGAAAAACAAGAGAGCGTTAGAGACCGACAAGTATTGCATGTCGATCCCTGACGTGCTTTCAATTATTTCGGAAAACAACTTGCCTTCAGGCAAAAGCAGCGGAGGAAACGCGTTATGATCGACGCCGCGGCGTATGCCGATTTTTTGATGGAACGTTTTCCCTTCTGGGCCGGCGTACCCGACTCTCTCTTAAAACCTCTTTGCGCGTGTTTGGGCGGCAAACTGCCCGGCTCGCGCCACATCGTCGCGGACAACGAGGGTGGCGCCGTTGCTTTGGCGGCGGGACACTACCTGGCAACGGGACGGCCCGCTGCCGTCTATATGCAGAATTCCGGCATCGGGAACGCCGTCAATCCGTTGCTGTCGCTTTGCGATCCGCTGGTATTCAGCCTGCCGTTTCTCATGTTGATAGGATGGCGGGGAGAACCGGGAATTCGCGATGAACCGCAGCACCTGAAGCAGGGTATTGTAACTCTGCCCTTGCTTGAAACTATGGGTATCAAATGCGAAACGCATCCTGATTCCGATGAAGCCGCGCGTGTAATGGTTGAAAAAGCTTTTCATTACATGGAAGAAAAAAAAGCTCCTTTCGCCCTGGTAGTGAAAAAAAACACTTTCAGCAATGGTCATGTTTTTGACGCCGCTGCAGAAGATTCTTCTTTGATGTCCAGGGAAGAAGCTATCGAGGCCGTGCTGGATATGCTGAACGAAGATGACGTGTATGTTTCTACGACAGGCATGGCTTCGCGCGAACTTTTCGAGCTGCGCGACAGAAAAGGACAGACCCACGCCGGAGATTTTCTCTGCGTAGGATCCATGGGGCATGCTTCCCGGATAGCCGCGGCCATCGCGCTGGAAAAGCGGAAAACGCGCGTTGTCTGCTTGGACGGAGACGGCGCCGTTCTCATGCACATGGGAGCATTGGCTATCATTGGGGCCATGAAGCTGCCCAATTTTGTCCATATCGTCCTGAACAACGGCGCGCACGATTCCGTAGGAGGGCAGTCAACCGTCGCGCATGACGTTGACCTGTGCGCCGTCGCCGCCGCTTGCGGATACAAAAAGACGTTTCGAATTGAGGATAAAAGGGCAGTTGACATTACGCCGGCGTGCGGCCCGGTGTTTATCGAAATCATCGTTCGCAGGGGAAACCGTACCGATCTGGGACGCCCTTCCCTGTCGCCGCGAGATAACAAGGAACTCTTTATGGAGAGATTGTCGAATTTATGTTGGTTAAAGGATGTCGAATTAGGAGGATAGTGGAATTGCCAATTGAAAAAACGCGCAAGAAAAAGTTAAAACGATGTGTGAGCATCGCGGCTGCCGCCTTGGTGCTGTGTTTAGTCCCGGGCACTGCTCATGCTTACCTTGATCCTGGCAGCGGCAACGTTATCATTTATGTCCTCATCAGCGTGTTCGGTGCTGTTTTGTACTCATTGAAAGGTGTTTTTTGGGGATTTTTCGGGAAATCTAATCAAAATGTTCTGAAATATAATCTGATCGTCATCTTCAGCGAGGGGAAAAATTATTGGAACACCTTTAAGCCCATTGTGAACGCGCTTCTCATGATGAAACAGCCTTTCAGTTATTATTCCATGGATATTGATGATCCTGGGTTAATTGTAGAAAGCGATTGGATACGTTCTCGTTATATCGGGGAGGGGAGCATGGCGTTTGCGAGAATGAGCCAGGTTCATTCAAAAGTAATGCTCTCCACAACTCCAAATATAGGCTCCCCGGGGTTTCCGATGCCGCGCCCGAAATATATCGAGCATTTAGTTCATGTTTGCCATTCGCTTGACATTATCGCTCCTTATAAAAAGGGTTCGCTGGACTGCTACGACGCGGTATTATTGACCGGAAGCTTTTTAGCCTCTGACATTCGATATCTAGAAGAACTTCGCGGGCTCAAACCCAAGGAACTTATCCCAGCAGGGCTGCCCTATCTTGACGACCTCGCCTCGAAGATGAAAAATCCGCTTCCGCCTACCGACGGGAAAACTATATTGATTGCCTCGTCGTGGGGCACGAAAGGCTGTCTTTTCGTTTATGGGAGCCGATTTATCCAGCTTCTCGCGGAGGCGGGTTACAATATCATCTTGCGTCCTCACCCGCACTCTTGGAAAATTGAGGAGAATCTGCTCCAGCGTGTTAAATCGGAACTCGATGATTACAAAAATGTGGAGTGGGACAGAGAGCCCGATGCTGCTTCGGCAATGGAGCGCGCGGACATCCTCGTTTCCGACACATCCAACATTCGCATGGATTACGCTCTTTTGTATGAGCGTCCGGTAATCACGCTCAAATTTGTTATTTCCGACCTGGAGACGTTTGAGCTATCTGATATGGATGAGGCATGGATAGACAAAGCCGAACTTGAAATAGGCGTTGTCGTCCATGAAGAGGAGATCGATCATATTGCGGAGATAGTAGGCGATGTTTTAAGCAAAAAGGAAAAGAGAAATCTTGCGGCGTTCCGCGCGGCGAATTTGTACAACTTCGGCTCGTCCGGAGAAGTAATTGCTCAATATCTCGTGAACTTAGTTCAACCGAAAGGATAAGGAAGCAGACCATGAACTTACAAGAACGAGTTTCATTAAAAAAGGCCGACCGAGAAGATTTGTATTGCATTGAACCGCCTTTTCCGCGTACAAATTTTTTGATCGAAACGTCAAATGCTTGTAATCACAAGTGCATTTTCTGCGCGCATCAAAAAATGCGGCGCAAAGTGGGGAAAATAAGTCCCGAATTAGTCTTTAATTTATTAAAACAAGCCTATGATTTGGGAACGCGGGAAGTTGGCTTTTACAGCACCGGCGAACCGTTTTTGGCGCCTGAGCTGCCTGAGTACATTAAAAAAGCCAAAGAGATTGGCTACGAATATGTGTATCTTACAACAAACGGCGCGTTAGCTACTCCCGAACGTATCCGCGGTGTGATAGACGCCGGTCTGGATAGCATAAAATTTTCCATCAACGCTCCTGAACGTAAGATGTACGAATTTATTCACGGCAAGGACGATTTTGACACAGTTGTGGAACATCTGCGATATTTAAACTATTATAGAGAGCAAAGCAATAAAAAATTTAAAATCTTTGTGACGGGCATTTTAACGCGTTATACCGAAGATATGAAAGACGATTATTTCATTGTTTTTAAAGGATTGGCTGACGAAATTGTTTTCAAGAACGTCTACAACCAGGGAGGATATATGCCGGAGGTTGAAACATTATTGAAATGCAAGTCCGACAACGAAACTTATCGCAGATGCAACCTGCCGTTTGACGCGATTTCCGTCACTTACGAGGGCTATTTATCAGTTGAAAATGCCGACTACGAAAATATGCTCACAGTGGCGGATTTGAATAAAGTCACTTTAAAAGACGCCTGGTATGGAGAGAAAATGAAGAAAATACGACAAGCGTTTATTGATGATGACCTTACAGGGCTTATATGCGACGGCTGCGTACATCACAAAGTCAATTACAGCGCCGAGCCTGTTACTCCTGAACATTCAAGTTTCACACATGATTATTTTTCGCGCGAACCTGTCAAGGAACGCATCGCGAAAGAAAAATTAGTGTATGTGCCCATGGCGGTAGATATAGTGCATCCGGGGCATATCAACATAATCAAAGCGGCTTCTGAACTGGGCAGAGTAATGGTTGGGCTTTTTTCCGATGAAGCTATATCGTCATATAAAAAACCACCGCTTATGAATTACGAAGCGCGCAAAATCGTTATTGAGAACATTAAAGGCGTGGATGAAGTTGTCGTTCAAAATACACGAGACTACGAACCTAACCTGAGAAAATATCGCCCGGACTATATGGTTCACGGCACTGACTGGCGTATTGGTCCATTGAGCGACGTGAGAGCAAAAGCCATCGGGATAATGGCCGAATGGGGCGGTAAGATCGTTGAACCTGAATATACTCAGGGGGTTTCCTCATCTGAATTAAAACAGAAGATGTCTCAACAATGAACCTATACCAACTTCGGTTCATCGGGAGAGGCCATCGCCTCGTACCTGCATAAAATCGCCAGAGGGACTCTGAAATGATCGCGAATTTTCTGTATACAATATGCGTATTGCCGTTCGAGACGGTGTTTCGTTATCTTTACGCGGCGCTGTACTACGTTTCTGGGAGCTATGGGATCTCGCTCATCCTGATGTCGCTCGCATCGACCGCCGCGATAGGCCCTTTCATGCGATACGCGAGCCGGGCACAGCTTCGTGAAAGGCACATGCAAGATATTCTCCGCCCGCAGCTCGATAAGATAAAAGCCGAGAGCGCCGGGTTTCAAAGGCATAACCGAATAAACGAACTCTACCGCCGCTACGCTTACCATCCGATATACTCCATTAGATCCGCGTTCGGCGTCCTGATACAGGTTCCGCTTTTACTCGGAGCGTATTATATGCTGAGGGGTCATGAAAGCATCGTCTCACAAGCGTTTGGAATTATCTCCGACCTGAGCAGACCGGACGCGCTTTTTTTCGGCCTGAATCTGCTGCCGGTATTGATGACCGTGATCAATATGTCATCAGCCTGCGTGACGCCTGGGTT
>JAITRO010000155.1 GCA_031288335.1 Synergistaceae bacterium
CCGCGGCTGGTTGTTGGCCTCCCTCCCCCTTATTTTTTTTTTTTTATCGTTTTGGGGGGGGGGGTTGCTCGCCCCCCGCCGGGGTTCGGGGCAGAGCCCTGTCATTATTTTTTCCTGACTTCTTTTTTGGCAGGCAGCGCCTTTAGCACTTTTTTCTCAGAACGCGCCGTTTCGTCGCCTATATGGAAGAAGGCGAGTTCCTCCTGCAACATTCCGGCAAGGCTCGCCAATCCCTCCGAACGCTCCGCGACCCTCTCGGACGCGGCTGCCACATCCTGAGAACTGCTTCTGATGTTCTCGCTGGCGTTCGAAGAGTCGTTTACCTTCGTCGACATATTCTGAACCGCCTCGGCGATCTCCTCGCTCGAAGCCGCCTGCTGTTCCGAAACAGCCGCCAAGTCCTGAGTGGAGGCCGCTATTTCGCGCAGGTTGGCTATCATGTTAGATATGGCCTCCTCGGTCTGTGCCGACAGGTCCTTCGCTTTGTCGGAGTCCTGCGTGTTTTCTTCGGCATAACTCACTATCGTGTCGAGGTTGGCGGATATCTGAGACGCCAGATCGGCTATGTTCTTAGCCGCGATGTTGCTCTCCTCGGCGAGTTTGCGGACTTCCTCCGCGACAACCGCAAATCCTCTGCCCGCATCTCCCGCACGCGCAGCCTCTATAGCGGCGTTCAACGCGAGCAGGTTCGTCTGGCCGGCTATGCCGCCTATTTGAGTGACGAAGTTCTGTATCTGTTTGGCCCTGTTGCCCAACTCCGTGATTGCCCCGGTGGACGCCGCCGAACTCACCGCGACCCTTGTGATGCCCTCTACCACGCTGCGAACCGCGCTGACCCCGATCTCGCCGGCGCTCATCGCCGCCTCCACCTTGCGGGCTATGTCCGTTCCCTTATCGGCAGTGGTCTGCGCTCCGGCCGCTACTTCCTCCACTGACGCGTTGACCTCTTCGCCGGCGGCAGCCAAATTGCCCAGGTTTGCGCTCATCTCGTCGATGTTCGCGCGGAATTCTTCCACCGAAGCGTTGGACTCCTCGGCCATGGCCGAGAAATCTTGCGCCGACTCCGCTATCTCGCCGCCGGCGTTCTTCACCTTGCTCACCACATCACGCAGGTTCGAGGCCATTTCGAGGATAGCCCGCCCCATACGCGAGATGGCGTCATTTCCCGTGATCTTGTAGTCGATGGTGAGATCCCCCTCAGCAAACTTCTTGATGTTTTCTTCCATCATGGAAAGAGAGCCCGTGATGTTTCGCGCCATCATGACGGCCAATATGGCCGTTACTAAGATGGAGGCCATCGCGACTATGAAATTTGCCTTGGAAGCCCACACGGAATATCTCACATTGACCGCTTGAGTATCCTCAGCATCCCGCAGCAGAATGTCCGCCATCTCCCGCAGAATCATCCTGTATTCAATGCCCACCGGATCGAGTTCTTCTACGAATTTACGCCAAGCCCCTTTTTTATCCGTAGCCTGAAGTTCAATTATTTCGTCCTGGAGACGTCTCAATCTCTGGGCCACTGTGTCCATATTGGCCAAAAGCCTTTTCCTTTCGGAAGTATCGGCGAGGCTGGTAAGTAATTTGACCGTTTCCACCTGGAGATTGCGCGCATTCAAGATGTACTCCTTCTCCTCTTTAACCTTTTCCTGCTCCTCCTCGAGGATTATTCTCAGGATGTTTTTCTGGGTTTCCTGAAGGTTAACTCTCACGTCTCCGATCTTAAGGACGGGGATCATTTCTTCTTCGTAAGATCTAACGAAATGATTCGAGACAGTGTCGCTTGTATAGTAACTAAACACAGATACGGCAATCAGTATAACTATAGGCACCGCCGCCAGTATGCCCAATTTTGCCCCGATACTTCTGTTTCTCAACCAACCCATTACAAGATGCCCCCTTATTTATACATTGAAAAACTGTTCGCGACTTGAGAAGCGAACTAAACACGATTTTAAGAAACTTCATAAACGCTTCAAAAATTATTTTATTCGTAGGGTTTTATGTTGTCAAGGTTCCGCGGGAACCCGGTTTCAAAAGTCAGCTCCTTGTCGATACATACTCAAAATCCGATAACATTGCAGGCAATAACGCGCAATATTGCGATACTTCATTAAATGATTTGATTCAAAACCCGGATACAAACGGATATCCACGATTCTTGCCTTTATTTTCTCCAAAAATCCGGGGTGAAAACCGCCAGAAGCGTGAAAATTCCCAATCTCCCGCAGAGCATCAGGAACATGTAAACTATCTTCACAGCGGACGGCAAGGACGCGTAGCCCGCGCTCGGAGCGGCCATTCCAAATCCCGGACCGACGTTCCCAAGCGTGGCGGCGACGCCCGAACATGCCGTGACTATGTCGAGTCCAAAAAATCCCACTATAGCCACAGCTGTCGTGAATATCGCCATGTATGCGATGATGTAAGCAAAACAGGCGGAGATGACGCCTTCATCCATCAGCGACTCGCCTATGCACGTGGGGACGACTGCCTTCGGATGCAGTCTGCGCCCGCATTCCGCGCCGATATGGTGAAGTGCCGCCAGTACTCTGGCGCAAGTCATTCCGCCGGCGGTCGAAATCGAGCAGCCGCCGCAGAACATGAGCATAAGCGTCAGAATTCGGACGGAAGCGGGCCACTCGTTGTAATCGGCGATGAAAAAACCGCAGGTCGACAACATGCTGACGGCGTGAAAAAAACCTGCGGCCAAAGAGTCCCGCGCGCCGAATATCCCGTCAAAATAAAGCAGCGATGAGATGAGCGCTCCGAAGACGATCAACATGAACATGTAAAATTTCATCTCGGAGTTGTCACCCGCCGAACGAAAGTTTTCTCTCACGGCGAGGGAATAAAGAAACGTCAGGTTGGAAGCCGAGAGGAAAAGAAAGGCAGCGGTCACCCATTTTACGTATGTCCCGGCAAAATGCCCCACACTGTCGCGGTAAGGAGAAAAACCTCCCGTCGCCATCGTGCTGAACGAGAGGGTGAGAGCATCGAAAATGCCCAGTCCTCCCAGCAGCAGTAAAGCGACTTGCGCGCAGGTGAGGATCAGGTACGTTTTGAGCAAAATGGCGGCCGTTCCCTGGATTCGGGGGGTCAGGCGCCCGTGAAAAGGGCCTGTCACTTCGGCCCTGTAAAGCCGCATACCGGCGCCGGATATGGGAAAAACCGCGAGCGCCATGACCACTATGCCGATGCCGCCCACCCACTGAGAGACGCTGCGCCACAATAGGATGCTCGGCGGCGCGGCCTCCAGGTCCTCAATGACCGACGCCCCCGTGGTGGTGAAACCGGATACCCCCTCGAATATCGCGTCGAGAAAAGATCCGGTCGTCCGCGAAAACAAATATGGCAGCCCTGCGATGAGCGAAGCGAACGCCCATGAGCCGGCGACCGACAAGATAGCCTCTCGCGCGTTCATATCCCCGACAGAATATCTTCGCGAGACAAAATGAAGCAATCCCGATAGCAGCATGCCCACGGCAGGCGCAGCACACAGCGGGATTGCGCCGCCGTCGCCGCTCACGGCGCCCCACAGTGCCGGAAAGAGCATAAACAGCGACACGGCGGCCGTCGTCATCATTATGAAACGCGCGGGACGCAAAAAGTTCAATCCACGCTGACTCCCAGTGTTTCGAGGACTGCGTTCACCGCCTCGCGCGCGGAGAAAATCACTGTCTTATCCCCAGCCGCGAGGCTCGATTTGCCGGTCGGGATGAACAGTTCCCCCGGTTCCCCTCCCCTTTTCACCAACCCGAGGAGCGAACCGGGAGGGAGCGGCAGATCCTTCAGCTCCACGCCTATCGCGGGGCTGTCGTCCGGTATCGAGACCCGCAGCGTCTCAGCCCCTATCAGGTCGATGAGCGCCAGGGTGCTGGCGTTTCCGGCATAACGCACCGCGCTTATCAACACCGACGACAGTGCGTCGTTTCTGCTTACGACCGCGTCTATAGGCATGGTCTCGACCAGCTTCATGTAACTTTTCCGCCGTATGACCGCTATGCTCTTTCTCACGCCGAGCATCTTGGCTTGGGAAGCCAGCACGAGGTTGACCTCGTCGTTGTCGGTCGCGGCCACGAACCCTCCGGCGTTCTCTATGCCCTCCTGCGTCAGCAGTTCCTCATCAGCGCCGTCGCCCCAAAGGACTATCGCCTTAGGGAGCTCTCCCGCCACACGTCTGCATTTGTCCCGGTCGATCTCGACGATGCGGACGTCGACGCCCTTGAGGTTGTTCTGAAGCAGGAAGGCGGTCTGAAAGCCCACTTTCCCCGCTCCCACGATGATGACGCGTTTCAGCCTTTTCGACTTGTGCGACTGATACAGCTCCGCTATCTCCTGTATCTGGTCGAGATAGCAGAACGAGTAACACAGGTCGCCCGTCTCGAGTTTGTCCAGCGCTTTGGGGATGAAGCCTTCCTCGCCTCGCCGGACGAACGCGACTATCGTCACCAGCTTCGGGTTTTTCTTTCTGAGTTCAAGCAGCGTCGTGCCGCAGGCGGGGCTGTCTTCTTCCACTTTGAACGCGTAAATCCCGGTCTTCTCGTCAAATTCGGCCGAATACACAGCGCCCTGAGTTTCCAGAAGGTTTTCTATCTCGCGCGCCACACTGCGCTCGGGGGAGACCATCTTGTCGATGCCCAGTTCGCGGCTCCACGCGTCGGTGTCGGTGAATTCGAGGCCGACCGCGCGAGAAATGACCCTCTCGACGCCCATTTTTTTGGCTATCCAGCAGGCCAGTATATTTACCTCATCGCGGCTCGAACACGCTATTAGCATCTCCACCTCGCCGCCAGGCTTTATGCCGGCCTTTTCCAGGACGTTGGGACGCGCGCCGTTGCCGCGCACCACCAACGCGTCCAGCTCGTTTTCGGCTTTCGAGGCCCGTTCCGGATTTTCCTCCACCACCACGACATCGTTGCCGTCCCGCGAAAGGCTGCGTGCCACGCTGAAACCCACTTCACCCGCTCCTACGATCACTATGCGCAAACATGACGCCTCCCCGACCTCTATTCTTCAATTATGCCCTCGCGCCGGAACGCTCCCGAAAAGAGCGCGACGACCGTGTAAAGTTCGAGCCTGCCGCATAGCATCAAAAACGAGTAAATCCACTTGACCTGCCATGCCTGCTCCGAAAAGGTGCTCATCGCTCCAAGACGCCCAAACGCCGGACCGACGTTCCCGAGCGCGGAGGCCGTCCCCGACAGCGCCGTGAGAAGATCGGGCTCGTACAGGCTCACAGCGAACGCGCCAAGCGCGTACACGACTAAAAAAAGCCCGAAAAACGCCATGCACGACGACACCGCGGCCGGTTCGAGAGCGCCGCTGCCCGCGGAATAGACCAGCACCGAGCGAGGATTCAGCGTGCGCGACAACTGACGTTTGACATGTCTCAACATCACCAGCACGCGTATATGTTTTATGCCTCCCGCCGTCGACCCGGCGCATCCGCCCGGGAACAGGCAGATGAAGAGCAGCGTCCTCGCGAATTCGGGCCACAAATCATAATTGGACGACACGAAACCCGTGCTCGTGATGAAACTGATCACCTGAAAAGCGCCGCTCCGCAAAGCCGACAGCGGCGCGCGCTCGACGCCGCTGAAATAGATGTCGAGAGACGCCAAAATGGATAAAACGGCCGCAACGATCGTGTAAAGGCGAAACTCGGGGTCGCGGAAATAATCTTTGATACTGCCGTTTTTAATGGCGTAAAAATGCAGCACGAAATTCGCGCCGGAGAGGTACATAAATATGATGATGGCGAGTTCGCAAAAAGGGCTTCGAAACGACGCTATCCCACCTGACGTGGTGGAAAACCCACCGGTCGATACGGTAGCCATCGAGTGGTTCAGCGCCTCGAAAAAATCCATCCCCCCGAGCATCAGCAGAAGCGTCAGCGCGACGGTGAACGCGAAATAGATCCCCCACAGATAGATCGCTGTCTGTTGAAAGCGCGGAGTTATTTTTTCGTGCGTCATGCCGGGAGCTTCGGCGCTGTACATCATGAACCCGCTCGCACCGCCGAGCGGCATCATAACGAGCGTCAGCGCGATAATGCCCATGCCGCCGAGCCAGTGCGTCATTGCACGCCACGTAAGAAGACAATGCGGCAATTCGCCCAGATTCTCAAAGATCGTCGCGCCTGTGGTGGTAAATCCTGACATGCTCTCGAAAAAAGCGTCGGTATAAGTCGCGGCTGCGCCATAAAGCCAGTACGGATAGGCACTTATCGCGCCGGCCATCACCCAGGCCATGGAGACGGACATGAACACCTCGCCCGTGTTCATCTTCGAAAAGGCCGATCGCCTCCCGAAATAGAGGAACGCCGCCCCCACGCTGACCCCCACGAAAATCGACCTCGCGAACGCGTATTGGTCCTCCCCCTCAGTCAGAACTGCAACCAAAAACGGAATCATCATGTAACCCGATATGAACATGATCATGAGCCCGAGAAATTTCAAAACGACGCGCACCCTCAGGACGACCGCCTCCCCCATATAGATGATAACACAAGGACGCGCAAGACAAGTTATCCCCCGCCGGAACGAACGCATGAGAAAACTAAAATATTATTTTTTTATTATTAGAGGGTGCAGGGAGCAAGCTCCCTGCCAGGGTTCGGGGCAGAGCCCCGAGTCACTTGATCCTACAGGTTTTAAGAATGGGAGTATGTCAAAACACAGACTTGACGGCCTTCAAAGCCGCGTCGTAGTCGGGCTCGCTGCTGACCTCGCTTAGCTGTTCGACGTAGCGGACGACGTCGTTTTTGTCGATCACGAATATCGAACGCGCCAGCAGCCGCAGTTCCTTTATCAGCACTCCGTAAGCATTTCCGAACGACACGCCGCGGTGATCCGACAGGGCTTCCACCCTCTCGATCCCGCCCGTCGAACAAAAGCGCTTTATCGCGAACGGCAGATCGACGCTGACGTTGAGAATCACCACGTCGCCGGACAAGCCGGCCGCTTCCTTCTCAAACGCGTGTATCTGGATGTCGCAAACCGGCGTATCGAGCGACGGCGTCACCGATATGAGCTTGACCTTGCCCACGTAATCCTTCAGGCTTTTTTCTTTCAGCCCTTTGTCCAACACCACGAAATCCGGCGCTTTGTCGCCGGCTTTGACAGGATTGCCGGACAA
>JAITRO010000213.1 GCA_031288335.1 Synergistaceae bacterium
CGCAAACCAGGCTCGCGGAGATGGCCGGGTTCGACCGCGAATTCGCGGAACTGGAGACGCTGGCGGAGTTGCTGTCGGAGGCCGACGACGCTGAACTGCAGGACGAGTTTTACGAACGCTCCAAGCGCCTTGAGGAGAAACTCGCCTCGAAACGGATTTACGTCCTCATGGACGGCGAACACGACATCTCGGACGCCATCGTGACGATTCACGCCGGCTCCGGCGGGCTGGATTCGCAGGACTGGTGCGAGATGCTTTTCAGGATGTACGTGCGGTGGGCCGAATCTCACGGGTACGAGACGGTCGTTTTGGATGAACTCCGCGACGAGGAGGCCGGCATCAAGAGCGTGACGTTCGAGGCCAAGGGAGATTTCGCCTACGGATATCTCAAGGGCGAACAGGGCGTTCACCGCCTGGTGCGGATATCGCCATTCGACTCGGCTCACAGGCGGCATACCAGTTTCACGTCGGTCGAGGTCCTTCCGGTGCTTCCCGACAGCGTCGAGATAGAGATAAGGCCCGAGGATATCAGGATGGACACGTTCCGCTCCAGCGGCGCCGGCGGTCAGTATGTGAACATGACCGACTCGGCCGTGCGGATAACCCACATTCCTACCGGTATAGTGGTCAGCTGTCAGGTGGAGCGATCCCAGCACATGAACAGAGCGGTCGCGATGCAGGTACTTCGCTCGAAACTGTTCGACAAGACCATGCGGGAGCGCATGGAGCAGATAGAATCCCTTCAGGGCGAAAAGAGGTCGATTTCGTGGGGGAGCCAGATCCGTTCGTATACGCTGCAGCCCTTTCAATTGATAAAGGATCACAGATCCGGCTTCGAGGCCGGAAACGTGAACGCCATTCTTGACGGAAACCTCGACGAGATGATCATGGCGTACCTGAAATTTGTCAAAACGGCCTGCGCGGCCGCCTCATCGAGGACGGAGGGCGGGAAGGGATGAAATATATGCGGATGAACCGGCCTTTTAAAATTTTGTTGGCGCTTTTGATTCTCGCGGCGGTCTGTTCGCCCCTTTGGGCTGCCTCGCACAAGGAAAAATTCAAGTATGTGCCTTTCGTTTCCACCGATCCCATAATACCGCTCTCCAGCATAAAACCGGGAATGAAGGGCGAATGCCGCACCGTTTTAAAGGGCGACGATATAGTCTCCTTCGATGCCGAAGTCGTGGATATTCTCGACAATGGGCTGTCGCCGGAAAAACTCATACTCATAAGGGCGAGCGGCCCGATGGTGGAGAAGTCGGGCATCGCGGCCGGAATGAGCGGATCCCCGTTTTATATCGGAGGCCGCCTGGCCGGGGCAATAGGATACGGTTTCAATTTCACCGATCACAAGATGGGCCTCGTCACTCCGATAGAGGAGATGTTCGAAATATGGAACAACCCCGAGATAATCCCGTCCTTCGAACCAGCCCCCCTGGTGGCCGAAAAGCCTCCGTTGGATGCGCCGGCGAGCCTCAAAGACGCTGTATCTGTCGATGTGACGATAGAGGATGAGACGCCGTCATCGGACAATCCGCCCGTCTCCGGCGCGGTTTCAGACGACCATGCCGTTTCGCCGGACTACGACATAAGGGCTTCGTGGGATTTGCTCGTCTCGCGCGACAGAGTCGTCTCGTCCGACAGGGCAGTTTCGGACGACTCAAAATTGGGCGGGTTCTTCATATCCGGCGTCTCCGGAAGGATGGCGCGTGAGATGAAAAACGCGCTGGGTGCCGAGACTGTGCCCTTCGGAGGCGCGTCGGGAACCGTAGCGGCTCCATTGAATTATACCCCGAACGTCCGTCCTGGCATGGCTGTTGGCGTCTCTCTGCTTTGGGGCGATGTCGAGGTCAGTTCCGTCGGAACGCTGACCGCCCTCTCGAAGGACGGCAGATTCATAGCGTACGCGCATCCTCTGCTCAACCTGGGCCCCACGGCGGCCGTTCTGAGAAGCGCTCACATATCGAGCGTCGTCACGGGCCTGGATAGTTCGTTTAAGATCGGTTCGACAGGAGACATAATAGGGATAGTGACGCAGGACAGACCGCAGGGGATAGGCGGGCGAATAGGCCGGTTCGCGCCTGCCGCGTCTGTCGTCGTCAAGATGACCGACGTCGACTCGGGCCGCTCGTACCGCAAATCCTTTCAAATAGTGCAGGACAAATATCTGCTCTCCAAGCTCGCCTCTCCGGCGATCGTGGGCTGCATCGAAGAGCTGTGGGGAAGGGTCGGCGGAGGTTCGGCCAAGATAACCGCCGAATTCACGGGGAGCGCCCTGCGGGACGGCTGGCGGCGCACCAATATGTTCGTCTCTGAAAACGACGTGGCAACGCAGGTGTTGGCGGAGTTTGAGCTGCTGACGCAGATGTTCGCCGTCAATCAGTTTCAGGAGATAAGGCCGTTCGGCATAGATGTCAATGTCGAGGTGACTCAAGAACCGAGAGTGCTCTACATCGAGGATGTGAAGATATCCGGCGAGGGTCCGTTCAAACCGGGCGAAAAGGTTTCGTTCGACATAACGATGCGTCCCTGGAGAAAAGATCCTTTCATTCGCACGTATTCGCTCATGGTGCCTGAGAAGGTCGCGGGCATGGCTCAACTTTTGGTGAGAGGCGGCGGCATAGCCGAGGAATCGGCGGAGTACGCGAACGAAGCGTGGCGCAGCATATCGAGCTTGCCCATTCTGCTGAGCGAACTGGACGCCAAGGAGAGCAACGACCAGATAATCATGGAAATTCGCGGGCAGGAGGCGCTCGATAAGCAAATAGAACGCGCGAAAAGCGGAGACGCCGACGCTCTGATGAACGACAAACTGAAAAGCGAGATAAGGGACGAAAAAATGCGGGAAGGCTCGATGCGCGTGGTCAGGGCAAACTACTACATCGACGGAATAATACAGAAACTCATAAAGATCGACGACGATGATCCCTCGCCGACCAAAGCCGCGAAACAGGCAAAACCTTAAACCCCCCGGGAACCAGTTCCCTTAAAGAGGATGCAGGGAGCAAGCTCCCTGCCGGGGTTTGGGGCGGAGCCCCAATTTTGCCTTTTGCCTCTATTTTTTGGTTTGGCGTCAGTCGTCCAGCAACCCGAAATAGTCCGCTTCTTGAATGGCAGCCAAGGCTTCTTCGTCAATTTCCTGAGGGTCGCTCCCTCTTGCCAGCTTCGATTGAAGGACGTCGCGGGCCTCCTCCAGTTCTTCGATGTATCCGTTTTCGCGAAATTTTTTCTCCACTATTTCAGCTTCAGCGGAGTCGCCGATGCGCCCGGTGATATAACCGAACGCGAAAGCGAATACAGTGAGAAACGCAAGCCGTTCTTCGGAAGCGTTCCACAGTTCCGACAGGATTGAAGCCGTCATCATCATATCCCCCAGATATGTGGGTTCTTCATCTTCCTTCATGATGGTCTCGTCCAAATCCCATATTCCCGTTATGTAAAACGCGAGATCGGGGTCGAGCGAAAACGCGTTCAAGAGGTTCAAGGCAGCGTCCTCGTTTATTCCGCCCAGTTCGAAGGACGCTATTGCTTTGCAGTATTCGCTGGAAGGCGTCTCACAGTTATCTTTGTCGGCAGCCTCCAAAACCTCATCGAAGTCCCCGCGTTCTATCAATGCCGCATAGTAAATGATACGGCCCGCAAGTTCGTATTCATCGTCGAGTTCCATGAATTCCGACGCGATCCCGTACGCCATATCGTGTCTTTCCGCCATGTAATAAGATGAGGCGAGGTCGGAGAGCATACAGAGGTACATCGAATATACCGTCGCCTCCAGCTCATCGTTCCTGTCTAGGCGTTCTATTTTGGGCCTGAGAGCGGCGATCGCCTCTTCCAGCAGCAGCGTGTCGTGGATTGACTCTTCGTCGTCGTCGAAAGACTGCCATTTTACGTATTTCGCGACGGGGTTGTCGGGATCCAGATCCAGCACGTTATCGGCCAAAAGGACGCGTCGTTCGTCGTCGTCCTCGTCCAGGATTTCCATTATCCAATCATTGATTCTTTCGAGTTCATTTTCGTCCATTTTTCAACACTCCGGATCCTTCAAGAATTTTGGTGGTTTTTTCCCCAGCATTGATGATAGCATATTTATCAAATGTGGGTCGAACTGTCTTCCCGAACAGTCGGTTATCGCCTTCCACGCGTCCCGAAACGGCATTCGCCGTCCGCTCTCTAGCGATATCAGGCTTTCCAGCGTGTCGAACACGGAGATTATCCTCGACGCGGCGGGAATTTCATCCTGTTTCAGCTGGTTTGGGTAACCCTTTCCATCCCATCGCTCGTGGTGAGACAGTATCGACTCGGCTGTCATCGCTATTTCGGGGATGCATTTCGCTATTCGATAGCCGGCCGCCATATGCCGCATATTAGCCGCGGCGTTTCCCTCCCTGGGATCTTTGCCGATGAGACATATTTCTTCGGGATGTACAAGGAGGCCCATGTCGTGATAACGGCACAGAAACAGGAGCGCGTCGCGTTCGCAATCGATAAGGGGGTTTTTGAGCGTCCACTCGCCCCATTGCAGCATCCTGCCGGCGCGGCGTCCCAATGAACCTCCGTCCATGCGGTGCAGACATTTTTCCAGGGAGCCCAGGATATTCATCCGCGTCTGTTTGCCCAGACGAATCTTGTTCGCGTACATGATATCCTCGGCCTTCTTAACTATCTCTTCGATTCTTTGCTCCGCAGCGAGTTTCATGGAACTTCCAAGTGCCATGCTGGGCTTCAGCAGAATATCTTCCCCCTTCCAGTTCGCGCACGCCTCAGCGATATTTTTGATACAACGCTCAATTTCCATTGGCGAGGTGTTGGTCAAGAGCAGGATAAATTCGTCCCCTCCCAGCCTGAAAACCTCTCCGTTCGGGGCGGCACAGCCGCACAATATATCCGCGGACGCTTTCAGCAGTACATCGCCCTCGTGATGTCCGAACGCGTCATTTGCCAGTTTGAGGCAGTTCAGATCCGCGTAGATGACGCCAAGCGGCAGATATTCATCGAGGTCTTTCGAGTGCTGCGCTTCCTCGAACGAATACCTGTTGAGAAGTCCGGTCAGGGTGTCGTGGCTGCTGACGAAATTTATTTTGTCCGCCGCGGCCTTCGCCTCGGTGATGTCCTCGACGATGCCGACCGCGCCGAGGAACGAACGGTTTTCGGATATTACCGGGCTGAAAGATACTCTGACCCAGCCTTTATTGTTGCCGTTATTCGACGTGAATTCCGATTCGTGCCTCGACTCCTTGCCAACGACCGCGTTTACGGCGGCCTGCTTGAAGCGCGGATACAGGTCCAGGTTATTTTCCTCCGCTAGGCAAATGTCCACGACCTCGAATTTTTCGAGCCCGAAGATGTTCAAAAAGGCGTTATTGCAATCTATTATGTAAGCGTCGCTATTGACGTGTATAAATCCTATGGGAGACTCCATGAATATGGTTCTGTAACGGTCTTCGCTCTCTCTGAGATCCGAGAGCATTTGCATATAATGATTGACATTCCGGCAGACCACAGAGAGCAAGTTTGTGCCGCCTTTTCGGAACCAGTTGAACCTCGTTTCGAGCATTATTTCGCGTCCCTCGGCATTTCTGGCGGGAAAGGTAAGCTGTTTCTTGCGACAGTTGTCGCCCTTTGTCATCTGTGAAATGACGTCTATGTATACTTTAGGCAGAAAATGCCCGATGTTTTGCCCGAGTCCGTCAACGCCGCGCACGCCAAAAATGTCGCGCGCCATATCCGACATCGCCACGATATTTTTCCCCTCATCGAGGACAAATATTATTTCGTTCATCTCTTTTACAAAAGAAAAAACATTATCCGGAAGGCATTTGTCCGAGGACATCTGCGAGCCGTCCGCGCCGAACATCATGATTTGTTTCTCTTGTCGAGTCAAATCTACCAAACTCCGATTACCCCGAGTCTTTGTTGAAACTGAAAAGTCCCTCCCGTAATTTTAACATTATTTTTGCGATTTGTTTACCTTGCCGAGATCCGATGTGTTCGTCCGTGACAATTTCCGCTTCGCAGACCGACTATTTCTACTCTAAAGCGGGCTGTGCCCGCAACCCAAATTTTTGTTTTTATTGGTGAAGTGTGTCCGTAAGGTACCAATGCCTTCCAATAGCCGGTTGACGCGGCGGAGAGTTTTTCTGTCGTTCTTCTGCCACTAAAGATAATCTTCCCACGCTTCATCATCCCATGATTTAAACATCAGCTTCGTTATCTGTTTCTATCAACTCGTGAACGGTTCCGCCCGTGCATTCCATCCTTTCGGCCGCGGCAAGCGGATGAGCCTGATTGATGGGACTGTTGAACGACTCGGCGCAATTCGATGCAAACGGACATCCCGCGCAATCGCCGCGCTTCGCACCGCCGGCGACTGCCGTTTCCGCCGCGTCTCGGATACGGGCGCGTATCGCTTCCCAATCGTTCACATTGCCGAAAGATATTTGGCCGGAATCTCTCAAGTATATAAGACCGACATCAACCGGCGAACGCGGGTGTGCGGTCTTGCATGCCGCGGCGTAGAATTCGAGCTGAGCGGCGTAAAGCTCGCTCGGGGCGTCGTCTTCCAGGGTTATCTTCCAGTCCCTGATATGACATCCCGCTTCGTCATGCCAGAAAACATCGATGCTGCCGACGAGGTTTACACAGTCCGATTTCACTAAGAAAGCGACCTCCCGCCTCAGTGCGCCGTCTTTCATCGCGAGGCGCAGCTCCGCGCTCCCGGGCGCTTCGGCAAAATCCTCAAGCCAGCGGCGGCAGGCGTTCCTGTTGGCCCGTCTTCGCCAGACATGCCTGATATGGAGCGGTATTTCGGTCATCGCCCTTTTCATGTCGTCGCCTGGCATCTCGTCGGGCAAGAAAAAGGCGAGGCTTCGCGGGTCAAAATTCCATTGCCGCAATATCCAGTGAGTCATGGTACCGAGATCAGCGCCGCCCGGACCGTCGCCGGAGCTTTTTCCCCAGCGGAGCTCCCTTCCCTGGCGGTATCGGATCCTGTAGGCATGAGGGCACCACGAGATCAGCGAGTATGCCGTAGCCGAGAGGGTCGCGAGGCGCGGCCTCCATGAACGCGTTTTTCGCGGTTCAACCGCTTGCGTCCGCTCGCGCGCGGCGTCTTTTTCTTCCTTATGCGCTGCGTTTTCGGTGTGCAGGCCGACGAACGAGACGGGGAAAGGATTCCCGCTTTGTTCATTGACCGCCATCACCATGGAGAGCCAATCGAGCCCGCGTTTATCGGCAAACTCCGGCATACCGCAGCAGATGAGGCGTTCCTGGGCCCTCGTCATGGCGACGTAGAGCAAGCGTTCGTCCTCTTCGGTTTCCTCCGATTCCTCTATCGCCTCGTGCCATCTGTATCTCACGGACGCCTCCTCGTCAGGGAGCTTCCGGGCTATCGCGCCCATGTAACGCGACGCGGCCGCGGTGACAATCTTTCCTCTGTTTTGCTTCGTGGACTCCATATACATGAGGACTACCACAGGAAATTCAAGGCCTTTCGAAGCGTGAACGGTCATGACGCGCACCCTGTCGCCGACCTCGAACGCCGTCTCGGGTTCCTCCATCTTCGTCCCTGCGCGCAGCTCTCGTTCCAGATATTCGGCGCAGGCGGGGAGGGCGCGTCCGAGGCAATCCTCATATGCTTCCGCCAACTCGACGCCTCTAGTGATGTTGGCGAGCACCCGCGCGCGGGAAACGCCCGGGTACGCCCCAAGCCAGCGGTCGTCCTCGAGAAGCGTGCCGAGTGCCGTGGAAGGGGAACGAAACCTGGCGAGATTTCGCGCGCGCGCCAATTTGAGCGCCTCCTGGGGACAGTTTTTTTCGAATTCCTCCGGCAATGACGTCCCGTTGCGCCTGGCGAGCGCCTTCAACTCCAGCGCCTTTCCGGCTGGCATCAGGGAGAACGGAGACTCAATCCATCCCGCGAGCGCCAGCTCGTCTGACGGGCGGTCCAGGAGGCGCAGGAAACCTATGATATCTCTCACCTCGATACGCGAGAGAAATTCCTGAGCCCCGCAGAGGACAAAAGGTATCTCCATGGATTGAAAAGCATCCTCTATCTCGGGGAACGGCGTTCTGGAACGAACCAGCACCGCGACATCGCTCCAGCGCATCGGTCTGAATGAGGCTGTCCGCTTGTCCCACACCGCGGACCGGCTCTTTTTCAGATCATTCAGCCTGGAAGCGAGCCCGAGCGCTAGTTTCTTTCTCTTGGCGGATTTTTTCTCGCGCTCGGGTTTTTCGCCGTCTACCGGAGCCGGCAGTGCCGGTTCCGGTGGCGGGCAGAGCAGGATTTCGAGCGGGCGTTCCGGGCAGGGTGGGGTGTTGCGCTCCTCCCACCAGGGTGCGTCGATCGGAGGGGAGAGCGGCTCGTAAGGCGCGTCGTTCAGCACTCCGTCGGCCCATATCGAGCCGAACACGAGGTTTATGCCTTCCATCAGCCGGCCGCTCATGCGATAGCTGTGGGCCATGGGAATGTAGCGGGATTTTTCGAAATATTCGGCGAATATGCGGGGGTTTGCATGTCTGAAACGGTATATCGACTGTTTTATGTCACCGACGATGAAGACGGTTCTGTCCCCGTCCGGAGGCCACGATTCCGAGAGGGAGCGTATGATGCTGTTCTGAAGCTCGTTCGTGTCCTGAAATTCGTCTATCATTATATGCCTGAACCGCGACGCGTACGACGCGTCGCGGTTCAGCGCCACGGCGGCGTAACGCGCGAGGTCGGAGAAGATCAGGACGCTTCGCGAGAGCCTGGCCGCGTTCCAGGATTCCCACAGCGTCGCCGCGGTCTTGGAGAGCATGTTCCGCGTCCGTGCCTCGGTTTCCGAGTAAAGAGGAACGGAGAGTATCGACGCCGCCAGCTCGGCGTACGGCTTCAAGCCGTTCACCCATTGCGAGATATTCCCGATTTGTTCGTTCATCGCCTCTTTCAGGACGTCGCCACAGCGAAATCCCTTGAGGACGTCACATACGAGCGACACAAAAAAACGCATCTCGTCCTCAGGGCCCCCGGCATGGCCTTCCCACCGCGCGGCAAAATCTCGCAGACGGGCTACGGACACAGAGGTCGATTTTATCCAAAGCGCCGGTTTGATGGCCGGGAATACGGCATCCTGCCACAGGTTCCATATCTCGCGACACAGCCCCGAGCAAATGGCGCCGATATATTTCCGCGCCGGACGTTCTGCCTCGTCGTCCCATTCTCTCAGATAAGCCGGCCCCCTGTTCATGCTGCCGTACAAGTTGCAAGCGTCGCTTCCCAGCGCAGCCAGTGTCTCGGCGCCGTAATATCCGACGAACGCGGCGAAGTCAGGCTCTTCGGAGAGCGAAAAAATTCCTTTTTGCTCTTCAGGCGTGAAATTTCCATTCCGGCGAGGCGCGCCCGTCGAGAGTTTCCATCTCATGCCGTTCCAGAATTCCTCTTCAAGCGGTTTCCCAATTATACGGGAGTTCGGGTCGATATCGAGGTTGATTCCCGATTCGCGGATGACCCTGAGCGCAAACGAATCTATCGTGGAGATATAAGCCTCGTTCAAACGCTCCAGCGCGTCGTCGAGGTGTTGTATCCCCATTTCGCGCCACTCAAGCAGAGTCTTAGTTATGCGCTCTTTCATCTCGGCGGCCGCGGCGTTCGTGAAGGTGAGCGTCAATATCTGATCTGCCCCGCACTCCGGGTCGCTCGCCAGAAGCCACGCGAAACGCCTGGCGAGGGTCATGGTCTTTCCGGTTCCCGCGCCGGCGCTGACTACGATGAAAGGGGCGCGGGATTTTATGGCCTCACGCTGCTCGTGTCTCATGTTTTTGAGAAGAATTTCCGGCTCAATCATCCGCGCCATTCCCATCCTCGATATCAGGCTCTGTTCTAACCTCTCCGCTCCGGCACAGGACGGAATAATCGCATCTCGGGCAGGATTCGGAATCGTATCTCGCCTCGAATCTTCCCTCCGAGACCATTATGTCAATTTCGCGCATCTGTTCGAGAGCGGTTGTTATCTTATCCGCGCATGCGGTAAATTTTTTTGCCGAAGCCGAAGGCGCTAATATCGGCCCTATCTCCGGCTGCCACGCGCCGGGCGTTTTACCGTCGCCGTGGCACAGGTAGCAAAAACCGGCCGCCGTGACGCCGGAGGCCTCAAGCGAGGCCGCGTAAGAAGCCAGTTGGAGGCGCTTTGCGTATCCGATGTCGGAACCGATTTTATAATCGTAGATGACCGCGCCCTCGCCGCCTGGCCATATCCAAAAATCCACCCGGTCGGCGCGTCCCGGAAACGTCGCGTGTTCGAACTCCAAATCGGGAAGCGTCATCTCGGTTTTGGTCCAAAGTCTCTTCATTCCCGCCGCGTCAGCTCTTGCCATAGCGAGATCCAGCTCCTCGGCAACGCCGAGCATGTTGTCTCTCATAACGCCGAGCGTTATTGCCGGGCGCGAGTCGGCCAGAACGGGAAACGCGTCCCGCAGCGAGAATATGATGCCATCCCATTCCGACAGTATTACAGAGCGGTGCGTCCTCCCGCCGTCCAAGGGGACGGCGTCGGCGACCCGTCTCCATATTTCGTGCATTAAACTGCCCAGGCTCATCTTGTCGATGATGTCACGCGGTTCTTTCACTGTTTCGAAGCGTGCGGCTCTGCACCACCAGGCAAATGGGCAATCCAGCATGGTATCCAGGCCGCTCAGGGAGATCCTGAGTTTAGGTGCTTGCACTGTTGCGCGGACTGCCGTCCGTGGGTGCGCGTCCCTGTCCGGGCTTGCCGCTTCGCGCGTCACGCCGCGGCAGGGCGCGTCCTCCGTCAGTGTCCATCGCGAGGCATCGGGAAAAGATTCAGGTTTCATGAAAGGGGAGTCCTTGACAGGTTCTCCCGAGTCATTCAGGAGGGAGCGGAATACGACTGTTGCCCGCTCGCCCGTGGCTAGCAGCCTGCGAAACATGGCCTCGTGCCGGCGTCTTTTCTCGTAAAGGGTCGGAAGGTGGGAATATTCGCCGCATTTGCTGTTCACGCGTTCTCTCAGAGAGTCGTCCAGCATGGGTTGTTCCGTTTCCTGCCCCGAATAACGGTTTACGTCCACATCGGTCATTATCCAGAGGTCATGATGGGCCAGTATCGGCGGAGGAGAGACGTAGACCGACACGACGCCGGTCATCTTGGGAGGCGGAGCGAGCGCGGCTTCTTCCGCCCATGAGAGCAGGAAATTGACAGCGTCATCCCCGGAGAAACGCAGCGAGGACGCCTCGCCCAACGCGGGCAATACGTCCTCGAACATACCTATCTTTGAGGATGTCTCGAGGCGCGACAACGCGATCTCCCTAATCGCCGGATCCAACTCGGCGTCATCCCCGATCTCTCCCGCGAGACGATTTTCCCATTCGCCGCCGCCGCAGAGGGCGGCAAATCCGATAAGAAGTTCTTTTGGCGTATGGCCGTTCTCGTCCGACAGCAGGCTGCAAAAAGCTTCGATACGCGAGAACATATGCGTCGCGTTCGCGTCCGCCAAAAACGCCTTCCACGCTTCGAGCCCTTCCGGCATAACGGCGATCAGCCTCGCCGGATCCAGCTCAACGCCAGCTGCGGAGCTTCGCAGCAGATGCGACGCGCCGAGCGGGGGCCAGCCCGATTTGTGAACCTCCCACGCGCGGGCGGCAAATTCGGCCGCGGCCGAATCTTTAACCGTCATCTTCGAACGAAGCTGCCAGGGTATGCCGTGCCGTCTCAGTGCTCGCGTCAAGCGAGAGAGGCGTCCCTCGGGAACCATGACCCCGACGTCCTCGCCTTCCTCGGAGGCGGCGATCGTCAGTGCCACGCATTCGTATTCGGAATAAGGGTCGGGCGCGACGGTTTTCACGACGCAAATCCGGTCGTCCTCGGCGGCCGCAGGATGTGTCCGCGGCGGCACAATCGCGCGCGGCCGCGCCGCTGCGTCGTTGAAATCCCGCATGTCCGCGTCGGGCATAAAAAATGACATTTCCAGCCCGAGGTCATCGAGCCCTTTCAGCAATTTCAACTGCGCCCCGGTGAAGGACATAAAGCCCACGAAACACAAGATTCTGCCTGCTATCGAAGCTGGCAGGGACGCCGCGAGGGCGTTTGCCGCGAGCGACGGTATCTCGGAGTTGTCGGCGAGCCCGTTTTCCTCCAGGTAGGCTTTGTAGGCGGCATAAAAACTTCGAAGCAGCGCGGGCCGCGACACGTCGTCATCATTCGGGCCGCAGAGCAATTCGGGGCCGACATCCTCCAACATCAATTCGTTTATCGTCCTGCCGAGCGGCAGTGCGAAATTTTTTTCCCGCACGCCGGGCGGCAGGGCGATATCCCTCGCGCCGTAATCGGAGACGGTCATCTCGATGACGTGCCGGAGCGCCAGGTTACGGTCGGACGGGTCTACGCATCTGCGCCGGCTATCTTTTGGGACGAGCGCCCTGTAAAGGTCTTGCCGGCTCCACATCTCCGGGTTGCGGTCGAAATAATCGCCTTCGCCCCTCAGCATGTCGAGCAGCAGATCCTCGTCCGATTGCGACGGCAGTATGTAAATCAACTTTTCGGCTCTGTCCGGAGAAGCGTAAGCGATGAGCGTACGTTTCAGAGAGGACAGCTTCGCGTAACTCGATACCGTTATCATGCCGCGGGCCGGATTGCCGTTTCTGTCTTTTCAGTGATCCGAGATGAATGGGTTGGAGAGTATTCCAATGCCGTCTATCTCCACTTCCACCCTGTCTCCGGCCCTCACGCGGCCTATGCCTTCCGGTGTTCCGGCAGCTATCACGTCCCCCGGCTCGAGCGTGGCGAACATGCTGATGTGAGAGATGATACGGGCCACAGGGAAGATCATGTTCGATAGTCTATCCTGCTGCATCACCGCGCCGTTCCGCCTCGTGGTGATTCGCGCGTCCGCCGGCATGGTGTTCGAGAGCACTATCACGGGACCGAAGGGAGCGAAGGTGTCGAAACTCTTGGCGCGGGCCCACTGGCCGTCGAGGCTCTGGAGATCTCGCGCGGTCACGTCGTTGAAGCAGGAGTAACCGGCGACGTAAGAGAGGGCGTCCTTCTCCGCGGCCTTACGGCATCTTCTGCCGATTACGACCGCCAGCTCTCCCTCGTAATCGGTGCGTCCGGCCCATTCCGGTATGCGTACCGGGTCTCCGCTGCCGACGAGCGCCGAGGCGGCTTTGATAAATATGAGCGGCTCCTTGGGAATATCGTGATCCAGCTCCTTGGCATGCCCGGCGTAGTTCCTGCCCACGCACCAGATTTTCGTCGGCACTGTCGGGGGAAGCAATTTTATCCGTTCGAGCGGATAACTCATCCGCAAGGTCGAAAATTCTCCCAGAAAATCGCCCTCGATCAGATCCACCATGTTGCCGTGCAACGCACCGTTGTATACTTTACTGTTAACCATGAACCTGCAAAATTTGAGAGGGGCCGCAATGTCCCTTATCATGGTTTTACCGTCCCATCCTATAACTTCCCGAACGCGTCCGCGAGACGATCGAGCCCGGCTTCGAGCTGTGAGCGGGGACAGCCGATGTTGAGCCGCGCGAAACCTTCTCCCATGCGTCCGAACGGAACGCCGTTGTTCATGGCGACGCCGGCGCGGTTTACCAGCACGTCCATGAGTTCTTTCTGCTCGAAGCTGTAATCTCTGAAATCGAGCCAGAATATATAGGTTCCCTCCGGGTGTTTCAGTTTGACTCGGGGCAGGCGCGAGGCGAGGAATTTTTCCACCGTATCGCGGTTCTTTTCGAGATACTCCATGAGAGCGTCGAGCCAGGCTTCGCACCTGTTATACGCCGCTTCGAGGGCGGCGAGCCCGAACATGTTTATACCGCCGAGATGGAATCTGCGGAACGCGGAGTGCAACCTGCGGTAAATTTCCCTGTCGCGCGCTATCCATGCCGAAGCGCGAAGGCCGGCAATGTTGAAGGTCTTGCTGGGGGCCGCGAGGGTAACCATGCGTCCCTCCAGCTCTGGGCACGCGAGGGACAGCGGGATATGTTTTGCGTCGCTGTATATCAGGTCCTGGTGTATTTCGTCGCATATGACGGCGATATCGTGTTCGACGCACAAGCGTCCTAAATCTTGCAGTTCTTCCTTTTTCCACACGCGTGCCACGGGGTTGTGGGGGCTGCAAAGCAATATCGCCTTGACGTCGGGTGTCAGGACGGAACGCAGGTGATCGAGATCCATGACATAGCCCTTGTCGGTCTCGGCGAGAGGATTTTCGACAACTTTCCTGCCGTTGTGCGTTATTTCGCGAAAGAAGGGCGGGTATATGGGCGATTGTATCACCACGCCGTCGCCTGGCGCCGTCAATTCGCACAGCGCCACTGATAAGCCGGTGATGACGCCCGGCATGAGACCGACTTCGTCCAGGGACACGCCCCATCCGTGACGGCGGCGTTCCCAGTTCGCCACCGCTTCCCGGTATGTTTCCATCTGTTCAGAAGGATAGCCGAATACGCCGAATTCGACGCGTTCGCGCAGGGCCTCCGTTATTTCCGGCGCTGACCTGAAATCCATATCGGCCACCCAGAAGGGAAGCAAATCCTCCCTGCCGAAGTTGATTTTCAAGTCGTCCCATTTTTCACATGCAGTGCCGGTTCTGTCGATCCTCGAGTCGAAATCGTATTTTCCAGAACTCATTCAAATACCTCCAAAACAAAAACAGCGCACGGCGCGCCGAAATTGAAATTTTTATAATTATTATAATTGACACCGGACAACCTCATATATCCAGTTTTTAATGTACAACGCCGCAGGATTTTACCCCATGTCGGCAAAACTATTTTAGCACAAGGAGGACACTTATGGAGAACAAAAAAGCAAAACCTTATCCGCCTTCGGCGGATGTTCCTTATATCTCCGCCCTAAAGGACGGAGTTTTACGGAACGCTGGATAAAAATGCCGTTGTCGATGAATACCCGCTCTTTCATGACGGCTTTTTTCTCCTTCACCATCAGATCCAGCGGTGTATCAGAATCGGTGAGGTACGCGAACACTACCGGGAAAATATCTTGATTGATCAAAAGATCCGCGTCGTATTTGGACGCCCTTTCTGGATTGGGCCAGCGGATGGCTACAAGTGTGCCGAAACGATCTCGGATCATCAGTTCGGTGATCTCATCAAGAGAATAATTCACGAGCTGGACACCATCGCCGGTCAGATACGGACCGTGATCTCCCATTATTATGATTATGGACGATGGCTTATCAATCAGAATGGCTTCGATATCTTTTTCCATTTCCGCCAGCGCTTCGAGGTATCTTTCGACGAACAATTCCGTTTCGTTCGGAAGGAGGGCGCCCGAATTTTGAGAGTGACCCGGGTGGCCGTAGTGCGCCGCCGTGAACCAAGGGCCTTCTTTTGCCGCGGCATTGCCGCGCAAAAATTCGTGGAAAGATTCATCAGAAGAATTACTATCCGTTGTTCTTAGTTCTACCCGCAGGTCAAACCTGAATTCGCCGATAAGAATGCCCCTCAGCAAGGATAAAAGCGATTCCTTCTCAAAATCTATCCTTCGCATCGGCGGAAAAGACTCGTCGGCGAACGAGTGCCCTCCGGTCATGTAATCATCCTGGATAATGCATGTACCGTACGAATTTCGCGAGAATATGCGGAAAGCTTTGGAATCTCCGGCGCACGTATCACAAAGGTTTCGAAAATTTCGCCCATCAGTTTTATAAGCGATGTCGTACGTAAGTCCCATGCTGAGGACGGAATGATTGCCTATCGAGTAAGTGTTCGGATAGACTTTGAAGCCGTAACTCCGCAGGATTTTCCCGAGAGGGGCGGAGTTGACGCCAAGGGCTTCGAGCGTCTCCAGATTTGGGGTTGCGTCATAAACAAGCAAGAAGACACTGTCGCGGTTTGATTCCGGTATTTTTATGTTATTTTCAACAGAGACCGGCTCCGGCAGGTTCAAGTTTATCGAAACGAACAAGCGAATAAAATTGACGAAGGGGAAAATTATTGAAATGAGAAGCAGCAACGCTATATTTCTGCTGTTTCTCTCCCCTGAGGCCGCCAACGCCGTGAAAGGCAGGAACATAAGCGCGAAGACCAACGTTGGCGAGCCGTACCTCATAAAATACCCCTGAGCGGACGGATTGATTATCAGGCAGAACATAAAAACCGACGCGATCAGGGCTGTATCCCTTTCGGAAATCCGCCCGCGCCATATGAAAGAAACCATGAGATACACTGCAAATGCCAAGATTACCAAAATCGCATAATATACCCATACCGTACGGAAGCTCAGGTAATCAGAGTTGTTCAGCGCCTGAAACGTGGCCGGAGCGATTGCCGAAAGCGCTATCACGGCATAATCCCATCCGTTCGGTCCCTGCCGCCCGCTGATATCGGTTTTTCTTCCGCATTTCGCAAACAGGACAATCATTACGAGACAAATAAAGAAACCCATGACGATCAGCCGCACATTGCGCGCTTCTCCGCGGCTCGCGGATGCGATGGCGTTGAACAGGACAAACAGTACCTCCCGGGTCTCGGGAATATCTTTGATATCAAAAAGAGAATATTTCCAAAATGATCCGTACAATATCCCGCCGGAAACAGCGGCTGAAATCCACGGCAATGCGTTCAACCAGGGGAAAAGAATCCGTTTTCTCTCCCGCAGTATGATGAAAACCGTCTGAAAAAACAGCATGACCGCGCACAGCGTGATCGCGATCACGGCTTCGGCAAAATCAAACTGCGTCAAATGTGCCGATGAAGCGGACACCACCGCTTGCATGACGACCAGGAACGCCGCCGGAGGCGCAAACTTGACAAACCTGGAACCGGCGAAGGAACCGGGCAGGGAGCGCAATATCGCGAAACAGTTCGCAAACATTGCCGCAAACGGGTTTTCCATCTCCGAAACATAATAAAGCCGCAGGTTTTCGAGCAATCCCCACAAATTGTTGCAGGTCCAAAAGAGCAAAAGCGCCGCCGGGGATGCGTATAGCAGCGCAAGAAACAGAAAGGCGATGCCCCAGGCCCTGAGCGTCTCCCTGCGGCCAAAACCGGGCGCGATACATGCCGACAGCATGTTTATCAGCGTCATTACGATAGGAAGAAGGTTTATCCCCCATAAAACCATGTCCGGTCGGCTCAGGTCTCTGATAAATAAAAAACGCCGCCCTTCGAGAGCTTTATAATTGCTCAGAAAATAGTACGCAGCCATGAGGAACGGAATCTGCGTCAAAAGACCCAATGCCATTCTCAGCGAATATATGGGATGGTACGCGTAACGCCTGTAAAGCGAGGAGATTCGAGCGTGTCTTTTTGCTCCCGAACTCTCCGAACATATTTTGTCGATCTGTGATTTCAACACATCCTGAATCTGTTTTTCCTTCATCTGTCCGGAGGACGCGTACCGAGTGAAGGGAGCGGTTACAAGCGTGACGATGACGGACATCAAGATCAGCGCCGCTCCATGGCTTCCGACAAACGCGCACACAACGCCGTAAACATACCCGAAAGCCCGTTCCAGTCCGTGCTCAATCGTCAAATACATGATACTATGCTTCCACACGCATCAGCTTGGGCTTAAAGGCTATTGTTCATGCTACTCATGTTGTTCCGTAAAAACGCCGTTATCGATGAACGCGCGCCCTTTCATAACGGCTTTTTTCTCCCTCACCATCAGGTACAGCGGTTTTTCGGAATCCGCGAGGTACGCGAACACTACCGGAAAAATATCCTGGTTGACCAAAAGGTTCGCGTCGTATTTGGACGCCCTTTCGGGGTCGGGCCAGCGGATGGAGACTAGCGTGCCGAAACGGTCGCGGACCATCAGCTCGGTTATTTCATCGAGAGAATAATTCGGGAGATGAATCCACTGAAAACCCTCGCCGGTCAGATACGGGCCATGATCTCCTATTATTATGATTATAGCCGACGGCTTGGCGGTCAGGATAGCCTCGATATCTTTTCCCATTTCCGCCAGCGCTTTGACATATCTTTCGACGAACAATTCCGTTTCATTGGGAAGGAGCGCGCCCGACTCTTGCGAGTGCCCCGGGTGGTCGTAGTGCACCGCCGTAAACCAGGGACCTTCTTTTGTGACGGCGCTGCCGCGCAGAAATTCGTGGAAAGATTCATCAGAAGAATAATTATTTTCTCCACCCAGGTCGAACCTGAATTCGCCGGTAAGAATGCCGCGCAGCAGGGACAAAAGAGATTCCTTCTCAAAATCTATCCTTTGCATTGGCGGGAAAGATTCGTCGGCGAACGAGCGTCCTCC
>JAITRO010000224.1 GCA_031288335.1 Synergistaceae bacterium
GCGAAGATACGAGTGATGCAAAGAAAAGGGTATGGCTTCAGAGATGAGGAATATTTGAAACTGAAAATCCTTGCGTTGCATGAATCTAAGAGAGCTCATGCAGCTTGAATCAAGCCATATCAACGATGAACGCAATTTTGCGATGAGCCTCTTAAACATAATTCAGACGGATAAAACCTCCGCCTGCCGATGTGAAATGTGCGCCGCGCTTCATTCAGCTGCCCTACACTGGAACCACCTCCCTGTTTCGCGGCGATTTTCCGCAAAAAAACAACAGCGGAGCGAGTTTAAAAACCTCGCGCCCTCACAGCCGCGCAAAAAATTATTTCAAAATCATATGTATCATACTCAAGGTATTGGATAACGGAAGCCCACCGGGGGGATATTCTTTTTGAAATTTTTTTGAAATGTTATAGTTCAGCGGGCCTATTGGCCGTGAGATAAACGGGCGGGGCTCGTGGCGTAAATGGGTGAAACCCGTAACATAAACGGGCGGATAATATCCGCCCGTTTATGCAGGACTTGCCCAGGCTGGGCAAGTCCTCAGACATATCGGAATATTCCCGTCAGCGCGGGAGGCGCGACACAAAATCGCCCATCCGGTTCAGTGCCTCTTTGATCTCACTCTGGGGACGGCAATAAGTCAGCCTCATATATCCGTCCTCGATTCCGAACGGCTGTCCTGGAACAGTCGACACTCCAGTCTCCGAAAGGAGCCGCGAGCAGAATTCCTGCGACGGAAGGCCCAGGCCTGCTATTCTCGGGAAGGCGTAAAACGCGCCGTTCGGCTTCGGGGTCTCTATGCCGTCCATTTTGGAAAGCATATCTATCATTAAATCGCGGCGTTTTTTGTACTCCGTTATCATCCGCTCCACGTCGGGCCATGCCGAACGGAGCGCCTCCGCCACGCCGGCCTGAGCAAAGGAATTGGCGCAAGTGCAAATTCCCTGGTGGCACTTCATTATGAATTTTTTCGTCTCCGCCGGCATCACGAGCCACCCCACGCGCCAGCCGGTCATCGAAAACGTCTTGGACGCGGCGGAGACTGTAAACGTGCGCTCCTTCATCCCCGGCAGCGAGGCGATGCTGATATGCGGATATTTTTCGTCGTAGGCAAACTTCTCGTAGCACTCGTCGGACAACATCAGGAGATCGTGAGATTGCGCGAGCGCGGCTATCGCCTCCAGCTCCTCTCGCGTCGAGGCAGCTCCCGTCGGATTGTTGGGGCTGTTTATCATGATGAGCCTGGTGCGCGGGTTTATAGCTCTCTCGATGTCCGCCGGATCGGGCCTGAAACCGTTTTCTATCTTGCAGCGCACGCTGTGGATAACGCCTCCGGCGAGCTTGATGAGGTCGTCATAGACCGGAAAATAGGGAGCGGGAACGACGACCTCGTCGCCGGGATTCAGAACCGTGAGGAATACCGAAGCTAATGCCTCGACGGCGCCGCCTGTTATCACTATCTCCCGTTCGGGATTGACATTCATTCCGGCGTCCCTCTTGAATTTGGCGGCGACCTCGGCGCGCAGCTCGGGCGTGCCGGACATGTCGGTATAGTGCACGTCGCCCGACTCGATGGCCTTTATCGCGGCCCTCTTTGCGCATTCGGGAGAATCCAGGTCTGGGCGTCCTATTTCGAGATGTAGCACACTGCGCCCCGCGCGCGCCATCTCATCCGCCTGGGCGAGTATCTCCCGTATGCCGCCCTCGAAATTGAATTCACGCATTCTTTCGACCGGCAGTTTAAAATTCATGAAAACACCTCCATATGATGATTTTCGTCGTCTCGCGTCACTGTCACGGTTTCGGGTATCCGCTCACCTTCCCGGTCACCTCGCGTATGTCGATCCTGGCGACCCAGACGACCTTCGAATATTCCTCGGTGATATCCTCGTGGGGGCCGTTATATTGTCTCATCAGGATTGCGAGCGCCCGATTTTTCTCCGCGAGATCCGTTATCTCGTGTATCTCTCCAAAACCGGTGACGCTGCGGTATCTCTGCGTGAAATTCCTGCCGCGTTCGTCGGACACCAGCTCGATGCCGACCGTGACATTGAAGGATACCTTGGGGTTTTGGGCGGCGAGGTCGTTTTTGTATCCCTTGGCCGCCCCGTGGATGTATATAGCGCCGTCCTCGTATCCGTAACCCATGGGCAAGGCGTACGGCTCGCCATCCAAAGCCGCGAGCGCGATGCTGATGACTTGCCCCTCTCTGAGGACGCCCTCGATCCATTCTTTGTCGGTCACCAATTTGTCCTTTTTTCTCATGGCCGGTTTTCCCATCGCAGACGCTCCTCGCCGAATATTCTGAAATAAGATTTTTTTATCTCGCGCTTCGTCCTGAGTGACACGAAGCGCGCTCCCCCGAAAATTTCCAGCAGATGACGCTCTCTCGCGTCGAGTTCTCCGTCCGAAACGGCGTGAAGCATGATATAAAGATTATAAGGCCATTTTGACGAAAGTTCGCTATCACACAACTCGCGGATATAACAATGGCTCGCCCAGGGCAAGTCGGAAACCGCAACTGAAGCCGCCTCGCGGACAAAAATTCCAGCGCCGGATAAATCGAAAGCACAGAGGCTGTTCGAATGCCACCCGGCCCTGTAGTGGTCGAACGAGGCCCCGATCCTCCGAACGATCCCGCAGGAAAACAGATATCGCAGTCCGTCGATCAATTCGGACTCCGTTATCCCGGACAGACGGGCCGCGTCCGCGAAGGGGCGTTCCGATATTCCGGATACGAGCGCCGCCGATCGAGCCATCCGCATTGCGCAGTGATCAAAGACGTCAGGTTCGCCGTCATTCCAATCGCCGAAACCTGACTCGCCGTCCGCGTCCCTGACGAAAGACGGACGTAATTTTATCATTTTCGACGCGCGCAGAGCAACGAAATCACAGCCGTACGATCTGAGAAGTCCGCACATCCCATCAGCATTCTCATTCCCTTTCGAAAGGACGGTGAACCAGAGATTCAACGCATGCTCCCTCTCGTAAACGTGTGTGACATACGGCGCACGGCATATGCGCTCCGTCATCTCCGTTCCGGCGTATCCAAGCGCCGAGGCTCCAAAAAGATACCCCGCGTATCCGAGTTTACGGTAATCGAAGAACGTGCCGAATCGTCTCATCAAGCCCGAGTCCCGCATCCCGCGGGCCATGCTCAGGGTGGATTCGCCGGATATACCAAGGCGTGCGCCTATTTCCGAGAAGGGTTTTTCCACCAACTGGATACCCCTTTCCAGCTCACCCGCAATCCTTTTGAATACGGCGCTCCCGTCAGGGCAGATGATTTCCCGCACCGGCGCGGCACTCCCTGCCGAAACCGCGTCTTCGTCCTCCGCAAATAATCCCGACCTCGCCGCACGATTTACATTCGCGCGCCAATTCCGGTTCAGAGCGACAGCAAGCGATTATGTTCTCCAGATCGCGCCAGTTTCCGAGAGGCACGGCCCACGAAAACTGGTCGTGGAATACAGTTCCGTCCCATTTGATTGACAGTATCCCGACTCCGACCGGTTTGCGCGATGAACGCCTCAGAAGTTCCAGCGCGCCCTTCGCGCGTTCCGGGCAATGCGATTGCATATAACGATAAAGCGCGACGCCGTCGGAGGCATCCCCCACCGTCAGCACTTCCGGCGTCCGACGCTTGATGCGCGCCTCGGACAAACCGTCGGTCCACTCGATTATCATGCGTACGGCCATATTTTCCTCTCGTCCGTTCGGCAAAAGCGTTTTCGCCAATTTGCCTCTTCCAGAGGGAATGAAATGGTAAAAACAGACGCGGGATAAGGGCATCCTCCCGGCAAGCTCCAAAATCTCTCCGAGGCGTTCGATGACGGGACGAACCAACGTGACCCTCAATCCCGTTCTACATCCGGCTGACGAGAGAGATTCCAAGGCCCGCACGGCCGCGCCGAACGCGCCCCGACTTCCCCTGAAACCGTCATGGACGTCGCGAGGGCCGTCGACGCTTATCCCAACGTACGAAGCGTATCGCGCGAGCAGGCTGATCTCGCGTTCCGTCACGAGCGTTCCGTTGGTGGAAACGGTCACCTTTAGTCCGAGGTCATGGGCTTCCGGGAGCAAATGGTCAAAATCCGGGTGACACAGAGGCTCCCCGCCGGAAAAAAGCAGCGCCGGTGGACGCAGTTCAGCGAGCAGCCGCAGAAAGGCGCGCGATTCAGACGCGTCAAAACAACCAGACGACGTGGCGTCGTGTTCCGCGCAGGCGTAGCAGTGACGGCACGACAGATTACACCGTCCCGTCATATGCCACACGATCACAGGGACGTGAGGCGGGTCATGTGCGGAATATCTGAGCACATCTCCAGGATATGGAGGCATGTCGGGAAATAATAGCCGGGATATGTTTATCAATTCAGACAGTCACGGATTAAAATTTTGGGGCAGGATCCCATATGCACTAATTTTAGCAGTATTAATCAATTGCATTCTACATTTCCCGCCAGCGTCTTTTTGGCCGTGCAGGTCACATGCATTGAAGATCGCCCTGCTCCTGAGATTTTTGTGCCCCTTCGCCAAACTATCGTCACTAATGGGGTCAGCCCGCCGGAGTCCGTATTCCATTTGGGGACAAGCCGGTACTTTGGACAATAACCTCCAACGGTACTCCCATGGCCAGTAAATTGTGAGCAACTTCTTGCTTGCCTTCAATTTTGCCTTCGATCTTACCTTCAATTTTGCCTTCGATCTTGCCTTCAATTTTGCCTTCTTCAAAGGAGACGATCTGGTTGTGTTCCATGTCCATCTGGAATTTTCGCCTTGCGCGGAAACGTGCCCGTTCATCCGCGTCCTGACTAATATTCGTCAGAAGGTCGTACGCCATCTTTATCTCCCCTTTTGTTGCTATGATTTCATTCAATAGTTCTTTATAATTCGGCTTATCCGCACAGGCCAGAAAAATTGCCCACATCTCGGCTCCCGTCATTTCTCTCACAGGTTTTTCCAATACCCGTTTCAGCTTTGACAGTTCCACAAATAGAATATTTACCGAGTCCAGCAGTTCTTCTCCCTCCGCGTTTCGAAAACTGAAATGGTTGAAACAACTCTCCCGCTCTTCAAAGACCGTATAATCGCAAAACGTAATTTGATACGTTCGCGCCAATTTTTGATACGACACGCCAACGCCTTTTTGACCGGAGTGCAGATCGCACGCGTTGAAGATCGCCCTGCTCCTGAGATTTTTGTGCCCCTTCGCCAAACTATCACCCCTCATGGGGTCCGCTTGCATTTCAACCTCGACTTGGTCGCCTCCGTCGATCTCGCAGCTCACGTCAAAACGTTCTCGTTTTTCCAGCACATCGCTGATGGGAAGCTCAGTGTTTCGTACCCTCACGTCCTTTACCGGCAATCCGATATTGGAAGCGATAATGTCTCGCAGGCAAGGTTTGGCGTCCGGATGTGTCAGTAAAGTTTTGAACACTCCGTCGTCCGACGGAGGCAGGATGTCGGGAACTGTGATATCAATGGGTACTTCGGTCATGGCCTTTTTATCTCCTCTCAGCAAATCACTATATCAGCGCTGCGGCACAGCGCACAATGATTGCCTCACAAAAAACGACCTCGAAATCTCACACCCGCGGTTCAGGGCAAACGTATCAGACACCGTAAGGCTTTGCGATTACTCAATTATTTGAATTGAACATACATTTATCAATTGAGTAATATCAACGTTTGCCCTGCCTTGCCCGTCAATATAAGTTGGTTCATATGAGGCGGAGCCCAAAGGTTTCGAGTCACAGCTTCAAAGGTATACGCGCGACCAGCACGAGCGCGTCCTCTTCGTCGTTGTAATAACCCTTTATTCTCGACGAATAAACGAACCCGAGATTTGCGTAAAAAGTGCGCGCGCCCGTATTGGAAGCCCTAACTTCGAGATACATCCGTTTGCACAGCCATTCGTTCGCCAATACATCAAACGCGGCCATTATTTGCAACCCCACCCCATGCCGCCTGTATTCCGGCAAAACCGCTATGTTCATCAGATGCGCCGACCCGTCGTTCTGCCCCAAAACCCCGTACCCGGCTATAATTCCTTTAAAAGTTGCCTTGAGATAGGTGGAATACCCTCCCCCGCCCAAATCGGCGGCGATGAGTCTCTCTTCCCATGGAACGGCGAAACAGGCGTTTTCTATTTCGACGAGAGATTTCAGGTCCTCCGGGACGCAGAAATCCAGATCGGCTATCTGCATCAGAAATCTCTGTAAATCGTACTTTCCCTGCCCGGGCCCACGCCTATCAGACCTACGCGGACGCCTGAATCTCGCTCTATATAATCCACGTAGTCCCTTGCGGCGGACGGTAGTTCCTCAAAACTCCCGCAACCGGAAATATCCTCCTTCCAGGGTTTGAAGCTCTCGTAGACCGGTCTTACCTTTTCGAGGCCGTACGCGGAATTTGGAAAGACGGAAACTCGTTTTCCGTCCATCTCATACGCCACGCATACCTTTAGTTCGTCCATGCCTGAGAGGACGTCCAGCTTGGTCAGCGCCAGGACATCCAGACCGTTCACCATCACGGAATATCGCAGAGCCGCCATGTCGAGCCAGCCGCAGCGACGCGGGCGGCCGGTCGTGGCGCCGAACTCGCCCCCGTTTTGGCGCAGCGTCTCGCCTACCTCGCCGCGATCCTCCGTAGGGAACGGCCCTTCACCAACCCTGCTGCAGTACGCTTTCACCACACCTATCACGCGGTCGATCCGCCCGGGGCCAAGCGCTCCCCCGGTGCAGCAGCCTCCGGCAACGCAGCTGGAGCTGGTGACGAAGGGATACGTGCCGTGATCGACATCGAGCAGAGTGCCCTGAGCTCCCTCGAAGAGGACGCGCTCTCCTCTCTCGATGGCCGAGGCTATCTCGAACGACGAATCTCCCAGATAAGGTCTGAGGAAATCTCCCCATTCGAGGGCTTGCCGATAGATGCTTTCGAATTCGATCGGAGGCTCTCCGTAAATTTTTTCGAGCAACGGATTTTTTTCGGCCATGTTGAGCCGGAGTTTTTTTTCGAGCGACTCCGGGGACACGAGGTCTTCCGCCCTGACGCCGATTCGGTTGTATTTGTCGACGTAGCACGGACCTATTCCCCTGCCGGTAGTTCCTATGACAGCGTCGGGATTATTTTTCTTCCTGAACGCCTCGGATGCCGCGTCGAGACGTTTGTGATAAGGCATCACCACATGAGCCGCCCGGCTTACCACAAGCTTTGTTCCGATGTCGCCGGGCGCCGGAGCAAGTTCGTTTATCTCTTTGATCAGTTGCTCCGGTTCGAGCACCACGCCGTTTCCGATTATGCACAGGCGGTTTGGATAGAGCATGCCCGACGGCAACAGATGGAAGACGTGTTTTTTACCCTCGGCTATGACCGTGTGACCGGCGTTGGCTCCGCCCTGATAACGGACCACCACTCCGACCTCCTGCGCCAAAGCGTCAACGACGCGGCCCTTTCCTTCGTCGCCCCATTGCGCGCCAATAAGCGCCTGTACTATTTTCCTCACCGTTACTCCCCCTTTGCGGGTTCGACCCATTCCCTCAAAATCTATGGGTGCGAATATCTTGCCGATTTGGCATCATTATTCTCGGGAATCTCGTGAAGTATCTCCCTCATCACTTCCAAAGCCCTTTGCAGTTGCTTATCCTCTGACGTCACCTGATTCGGTTCGCCCTCCACAAAGTGATCCGGGCTCAAACCCTTATGGTCGATTATCGCGCCCGAGGGCGTGGCGTACCGCGCGATCGTTATATACATGCCCGCGCGTTCGGGAAGAGGAAAGAGCGATTGGACGGACCCCTTTCCGTAACTCTTGGTCCCAACCAGCGTCCCTCTGTCATGGTCCTGAATCGCCCCCGCGACTATCTCGGAAGCGCTGGCACTGCCCTCGTTGATCAGCACCACCACCGGCAAATCGGTGGCAAGTCCCCTTTCCGCGTACAATTCGTCGCCGATGCGCTCGATCCGCCCCTTGAGGCTCACCACCAGCTTTCCATCTATGAAAAGCGATGCCACATCAACGGCGATATTCAGCAAGCCGCCCGGATTGTTCCTAACGTCCAGGATGATTCCGCCGGCGTCTTGCGACTCGGCCGCGTCTATCGCGTCGCTCAGCTCCATCGCACTCTTCTGGTGGAAACTATTCAGCTTGATGTAAGCGATGTTGTCCATCATCTCAGAACGAACGGTCTTGATGTTTATTATCTCCCTCGTCATATCGAAAGATTTGAGTTCGTCCTCGCCGGATCTCCGCATCCAGACCGTGACGTCCGTATCCGGTTCGCCTCTCAGCCGTTTTACTACGTCGTTTTGATCCATGCCGACGACAACCTCGTCGTCCACTTTTACTATCTCGTCAAGAGGCTTGACCCCGGCCCGGAACGCCGGCGTGTCCTCGATCGGGCTTATCACCAGTATTTTCCCGTCGCGCGTACCGATATACATGCCAAGGCCGCCGTACTCGCCCTCCATCTCCATGCCTTCTTCGCGCAATTGCTCGGGGTCGATGAATCTTGTGTAGGGATCGTCCACGGCCGCCACTATGCCTTTTAACGAACCGTGGAACAATTTCCGCTCGCCGGGCAGCTTGTCCTCATCGACAAAAAAGGCCTCGATATTGTTTCGCACCTGTCTCATAGTCATCAAATTATGCTGTGTGAAGGGCAGCAGACGGGACCATTCGCTTCCCGATTCCGAGGCGAAAGCGCTGATAATCGCCGTCACCATGAATCCTCCTATGAAAACTCCGAGCAACATATCGCGAAATCTCTTAAACATAACACATCATCAGCTTTCGGGAAAAATTTACTATTGCAGATATTTCATAGGATCCTTGGTATTGCCGTTCACACGAACCTCGAAATGAAGATGGGGTCCTGTCGCCACGCCAGTGGAGCCGACTCTTCCTACCCTATCGCCCATCTTCACCTTGGAGTTCTCAACCGTATCTATCCCCGACAGGTGCGCGTATACGCTGGTGAGATCTCCGCCGTGATCTATGATGACGACCTGGCCGTATCCCCTCAGCCATCCCGTGTACAAGACTTCGCCGTCGGCGGCGGTTCTCACGGTGTCGCCCTTCTCACCATCTATATCGATCCCGCTGTGCGTGGCCTTCGTCTTAAAAACCGGGTGAGTCCTGCTGCCGTACGGGCTCGTTATCTTTCCTCTGAGCGGCCAGGCGAATTTGCCTCCCTTAAAATAGAGCGTGGCGGCGCCCTTGCCGGTGTTTCTTTTTTTCTGAGCCAGGAGATCGTTGACCTTGGATTTCAGCTGCCGCGAGGCATTCAACAACTCATCCTGTTCGGCCTGGAACATGGCCTTGTCCTTGCGCGCCTGCTGGAGCATCCGGTTCCTCTCGTTGGTCGTTTTCTGTATGGCGGCCTTCTGTTTCTTCATCTCCTCGTTTCTTCGCTCAAGTTCCCTGCGCTGTTTTTCCAGCTCGGCCCTCGCCATGTCCAGGGCGTTTTTTTCCAAGATCAGGTTGTCTATCAGCGCTTTATCCTGTTCGGCGATTTTGGTGAGCATGTACGACGTCGCGAGGGCGTCTTGTGTGCCGGAGGCCGACATCATCAGGCTGAATTCGGCTGCGCCGCCGTACTTGTAAACGGCGATCACGCGTTCTTTGAGCAGTTTTTTGGCCCTCTCTATGCGGGACTCCATATCCTGAATTTTGGCAGTGGTCTCGGTGAGCTTGTTGGTGATCTGCCGGCGTTTCAGCTCCGTCACGTTGAGCCTTTGTTCGGCCTCGGCCAGCTGATTGCTGAGCTTCGATATATCGTTGATGGCGCGTTCCTCTTTTTTCTTGACATCCTTCAGTTTAGCGTTGTTCTTTTTGATCTCGCGCTCCATCTTGTCCAGCCTTTTTTGCTGATTCGCGAGTTCTCTCTCTATATTCGTGTTCGGAGATTTGGCGGCGGCGTGCGAGCTATCCGCAAAAAACCACGGGAACAGCGCGGATAATGCCAAAACGCAGATGATCGAGATAAACGCCTTTTTGTACTGTCTGCTTTTCAATTCGTGCATCTCCTTTCGTAAAAGCGTCTAAAGGGGCTTCATGGCCCTCCTGGTAAAGGTTTCGACGGCGATGAGGCTCGCGATGAGGCTCACGGTCGCTCCGGCTCCGACCAGTATCAGGCCGAGCTCCAACATTACCGTATGCTCTTCCAACAGAGGCAGAAACGGCACCATCTCCTTGAGGCGAGCCACAATACCGCTGTAGCTCAACGTCAGCAAAACGCTCGCGCCAAAAGAACCTATGCCCCCCAGGATCACACCCTGCAGCACAAACGGCATCGCTACGAACGTCGGCGTGGCTCCAACCATGAGCATGATGCCTATTTCCTCCTCTTTGGAGTAGACGGCGATACGTATGGTATTGAACAGCACCACCGCCGAGGCGGTGACCGCCACAAGCAGCACGGCGAGCGAAAATTTCCCGGCGAAACGGGAGAACCGCGCCCATTTTTCGGCGAGGCCGCCGGCATAGACGATATCGTCGATCATCGGTATGGCGGCAAGCGACGTCACCACCGATTCTATGCTCTCCGCCCTGTCGACCGCGATTTCGAGGCTCGCTGGAAGTGGATTTTCGCCGAGAATCGTGACGGATTCCGCCCTGTCGGGCATTCGCTGTTTAAGGCGCTCGAGCGCCATTTCTGGCGTTATGATCCTCACTTCCTTGACGTGACTCACCGCGGCCGCCCGCTGAGCCGCTGCCTCGATATCGCCGCCCGAAGCGAGGTAAGCCTGCACGGACAGCTCCCCTTCCAAAAAATTGACGATATGCCTCGCGTTCAATACCAACAGGACGGAAGCGCCGATGAGGTAGAAAACCGCCATCGAGGTCACGACGGTCAGGAAAGCGAGGCCCCAGTGCCTGATGATGAGCCGCGTGCCGTCTCTGAGAGCGTATTTAAAGCTCCCCATCCAGATTATACCTTCCTCTCTTCTCGTCCCTGACGACCCTGCCGGATCTTATTCCGATCACGCGCTGCCTGAACGCGTCCACCAGATACTGGTTGTGCGTAGCCATTATCACGGTGGTTCCGAGGGCGTTTATTGACATTATCAGTTGCATGATCTCCTCCGCTGTATGCAGGTCGAGATTGCCCGTCGGTTCGTCGGCAAGCAGCACCGACGGCGAATTGACTATGGCGCGTGCCACGGCCACCCGCTGCTGTTCGCCGCCGGAGAGCTGGGGCGGGTATAGGAACCGTCTGCGCCAGAGGTTCACCTGATCCAGTATCTCTTCCGTTCGTTCCTTGACCTCCTTGGGAGGGGCGCCAAGCACTTCCAGCACGAAGGCCACGTTTTCAAATACGTTCAAGTGCGGAAGCAGGCAGAAATCCTGAAAGATGACGCCGATGTCCCGTCTGAAAATGGAAAGGTCGACCCTGCTTATCTTGCGCAGCGAAAACGAGCCGACGGTAATCTGACCTCTCGTGGGCGCGACTTCTCTCGTTATGCAGCGAAGCAAAGTCGTCTTGCCGGAACCTGTCGGCCCTACCAGATATACGAATTCACCCTTGGGTATTTCGAGATAAACGTCTTCCAACGCGACTATATCAGGGTTAAATATCTTGCTGACCCCGGAAAATCGAATATCCATCATTACCTCCTGCGAATTGCCCAGACCCGAAGGGCGCTTCGCACTATTTCACCGCGCGTGAGGCCGTAATATTCTCTCAATTCTTCCTCCGCGCCGCTCTGCCCGAAATGGTCTTCCACCGCCACTCCCCTCGCCGGAACCGGATATTCCCTGCACAGACATTCCGCCACAGCCCCGAAAAGCCCTCCGCCGTTCGCGTGCTTCTCCACGGCGACGCAGCAACCCGTTCGTCTGACCGAGGCAAGCAGGGTCTGCTCGGGAAACGGTTTTATGCTGTAACAATCTATTATATCGGCGGCTATGCCCTGTTCGGCCAGCGCGCGCCCAGCCGCGAGCGCCTCAACGGTCATGACGCCGCACGCGCATATCGTGACGCCGTCTCCTTCGGACAACATCCTCGCGCCGCCGATGTTGAAGTCGGTCTCGGTCTCGTCGTAAACGGCTTCATGCCTGGAGTGGCTCAGCCTCATATACACAGGCCCGTTCCAGGACGTTCCTACAGCGCAAGTCAGCGCGTACGCGCTGCGCCAGTCCGACGGCGCGAGCACCGCCATGCCGGGTATGGCTCTCATCAACGCGAAATCCATGTTCATCTGCATGGCCGCTCCGGCCATTTCCTGACTGGCGCCGTCATGCGCGGCGATGAATGCCACTTTCAGGTTCGGGACGCCGGCTGCCGTAATGATCTGCTCGTAACACCGGGCAACGAAAGTGGGATCCGTGTTCGATTCAATATAAACCGTTCTGCCGCAAAGGGCAAATCCCACCGACCTCAATACGGCGTCGCGTTCCGTGAATATTCCGGAGCCGCCCCTTTGCGCGCTCGCGCCGCCGAAAAACATCA
>JAITRO010000225.1 GCA_031288335.1 Synergistaceae bacterium
GCGAAGATACGAGTGATGCAAAGAAAAGGGTATGGCTTCAGAGATGAGGAATATTTGAAACTGAAAATCCTTGCGTTGCATGAATCTAAGAGAGCTCATGCAGCTTGAATCAAGCCATACTAACGATGAACGCAATTTTGCGATGAGCCGTGAAGGGGCCCAGGTGGGTCGCCTTGGTCTGAATCTCCATCGTCAGAATCGCCGCTGCTTTCGGCGTGCGTCTGACGCGAAACGCCATGATGAGCGCGGGCATGATTGTGTACGCTTATATTTACGGCCTGATGCCGAAACACTTTGATTTTTGAGGCTTAGCCGTGCCACTTCCTTTTTTATCTTGCACGTCAAAGCCTTCGCAAATTTGGTAAATTCATGGCTGTTACCGACGGCGCTGGGATCATTATTAAGATATTCCTCCAATTCCCGTCTGAATGAGCCGGCTGCGCTGTCATCCGCTTTTTCGATTTCGCGCAAAGCAGTCTTACACTCGTCATACGCTTCGGTAGATTCGTCCGCTATTTTCGCCGCAATTTCTTCTTGTTTTTTGTTATAATCTTTCAAAGTCATAAGCTCACACTCCTTTCTCGTTTCGCCGCCTCTCGCCGGGGCGGCGTTTTTGTTCCGAATTTGTTCTGCGTCACACCGCAATCCCGCTGCTATTGAACAGCTTTCCGGGCTCAACGCCAAAGAAGGCGCAAAGTTCTTCTTTCGCCCTGGCCGGCACAGCCAGTCGACCACGCTCGATCGCGCTGATTTGCGACGCATGTACTTTTGTCGCGAGCGTCAAATCAAGTATCCGTAACCCCTTTTCCATACGAAGCCTTCTCAATTTAGTCATAGTCTCACCTTCCGTCGTTTTATTTTCATGCTTTGGAGTAAATATGGAGTAAGGAAAATAAAAAGGCCTCACGGTGATTTCCGTGAAGCCTTGTTATCTCTGGTGGATCGTACAGGAATCGAACCTGTAACCCCCTGATTAAGAGTCAGGTGCTCTGCCAGTTGAGCTAACGATCCAAAAATAGAATCTCATTTTTCCAAAATATAACACCACAGGATTTTTACCCCTGCTGACAGCTATATTTTAGCATATGGAGAACAAAAAAGCAAAAACCTTATCCGCCTTCGCCAGACGCAATCTTTCTCCATCGACCAAAGCCGTTCGCTTTCCCGTCGCGTGTCGCAAATAGTGGGGTGAGCGACGGGACTTGAACCCGCGACCTCTGGATCCACAATCCAGAACTCTAACCACCTGAGCTACGCTCACCATTTTCCAAATAACGTTTCCTTTCGAGGTGAATGGCGCCCCCGACAGGACTCGAACCCGTGACCTACTGCTTAGAAGGCAGTTGCTCTATCCACTTGAGCTACAGGGGCGAGCCTCTACAAAAGACGCCCGCACGGAAAATATTGGAGCGGGAAACGGGATTCGAACCCGCGACCTACGGCTTGGAAGGCCATCGCTCTAGCCAACTGAGCTATTCCCGCGTCATTCAGTTTCGGGCCCTTTGGTCGGGGCGAAAGGATTCGAACCTTCGACTCCCTGCTCCCAAAGCAGGTACGCTAACCAGACTGCGCTACGCCCCGGCACCGCATCATTGCACGCCTCAAATCAGCGTTGGAATATTACCACACCCGCATTATCAACGTCAAGTATTCGCATTGCCCTGTTGCCTCCAATCCGCACCCTTCCGGTGAAAGCCTTTGTTCTTGCAAACATAGCTTAAACCCTGATACTTCAAGAGTCCGGAAGGGCGCTATTATTTTTCCCAGCGGTTTTGGGTGATCGTGAAATGATTTCCGCCAATATGAAAAACCTATTTTGAGCGACACATGTTGTTTAAAATATGAGTATCGGTATATGACGAGCCGCAAGCACAAGACCTTATCCGCCTTCGGCGGACGCGGCTTTCATCCAACGGCTAAAACCGTTGGCTTTCCCGTTGCGTGTCGTAAATTCACGCCCATATCCGGGGCATTTCGCGAAAGTTTTCATCCCATGATGCCGATACTCACTTGGAGGTAAGTTTTCCTCCGGGTAAGTTGTTTATTGGAGGTGAATGGGATGGTCAGCACATATCATGGAATTGAGACGGGGCGCACGGCGCTGCTGTATTTCCGCAAAGGCATGGAGATTGCGGGCATGAATACGACAAAAGCCATCACGGAAGGCTACAGCAGGCAGGTCGTGAACACCGCCGCCAATCCCGCTTTGGAGGAGAGGACAAACTTTTCCATGCTCGGGACAGGTGTCGGGATCACGTCCATCGAGCGCATGAGGGATATATACCTCGACTCGCGCCTCACCCGATCGAAGGTCGAACAGGCTTATTGGAGCACGATGACCGCGGGAGTTTCCCGCGTCGAAAAATTCATCACCACTACCAGCGAAAAAGGCCTGAACAACTTTATCGACGACTTTTGGACCGCTGTACAGGACGTGCATACTTATCCGAACGACCCGGCCGTCCGCGCCAATTTTCTGGCGGAGACCGACACACTCTCCAATTTTATCAATTCGCTGGCGTCGACCTATAATTTGTATCGTGACGAACTCAACTCCGACGTAAAAGCGATGGTACAGGACGCCAACTCGTATATAGATCAAATTTCGGTGCTCACCAAGGCAATAAGAAGCGTTCTTCAAGCCGGGGGAGAGCCCAACGAGCTGTTGGACAAACGCGACCTGCTGGCCGAGAAGCTCTGCATCCTGACGGGTGCGGAGGTGAGCCGCCCGGTAGACGAACTCGACGGGGATTACAAGATAAACCTCAACGGCAAACTGCTGATTCAAGGCGGGTTCAAAAGGGACCTCGTACTCGTCGAAAATCCGGCCAACAAGGGTTATTACGACGTCCAGGTCGAGTATAACCAGTACGACATCACAAGCGATCCCGACGTGGCGGGCGTGATAATCGAGACCGGCGCGGCGATGGGCGGCGATTGCGGGGTCAACGGGACGCACGAGGCCGACGTGATGAGGACCGCCGACGAGACGTACTGGACGGTCGGCTGCGGACTGGGACAATCCGAAGGGGGAGAACGCGTGGACGGCATAAAAGATCCCAACGCGTCTTTGAACATCAGCGCTTCCTTCGCACTCCAGGTCGGTTCCGCGGGTGTGAGGGCGGTCAGCGAGGCGTTCGTCAAGACGCCGCCCGGCTTGGGAATAGTCCTTGGTCCGCCCGGCCCGGGGGAGCTGACCGAATATACGTTCAGGATTTCATCGGGTGATTTCGAGACGGCGGTGAACATCAAATGGAACGCAGCCCCCCCCGTGACGACTCCCCCCACGCTCCCCCGGTGGGAAGTCTCCGACAATCTAGGGAACACGACAATCGGAACCGGCGTGGACGGCGCGCTCACGGTCGATGACCTCGGGGCTTTCATGGCGGTGAAATATTCGGAGTACGGGCTCGACGTGAAATATACCGACAACACGCTGACGCTGGAGACGCGGGACAGACAGCTGATGTCGATAAACGACCTCGGCGGAGACCTCATGCGTTCGTGCGGCCTCGCCAACAAAAACCCGACCGTGAAGATAGATATTACCACGGAGGATTCGTTTCAGACGATAGCAAACAAGATAAACAATGCCTATATGTTCGACCGCACCTACGAACTGGACAAAGACGGCAACGAGATACCCAAGGGCAATTTGAAGTACGACACCGACCCGCCCGGCGTTGCTCCGTCATCCCCCGATCAATGGCTTCACGCCTCCATCAATTACGACGAAAAGGGAGAGTGCTATCTTGTCCTGACTTCCAACACAGCGGGCGAGGCGGCCCGGATAAACGTACTGCCGGGTTCCGTCTGCGGCGGCGGCGTCTCCGATATGACCGCCGCCAGGCTGCTTGGCTTCGTGGACGTGAAGCTCGGCGACGACGGCAATCAGCAGTTCGACGCCGACGGAAATCTGCTGCTGACGGACGTCACCACGTACATCCAGTTCAAGGACGACGGAACGCTGGTCGACCGTTACGACCCGTACGGCGACGTCTACGTCGACGACGCGTGGCTCAAGGTGGACGGGCGCGAGTTCATATCGGTCTCGAACGCTTTCAGCGAAGCGAGACGGGTCGCGGAGGTGGGCAACGCCCCGGTCGTGACGGCGGAGGAAGTCATAAGAGATGTCAGGATGGATTTGAACGGCGTGGGACATACCACGATCCTAGTGAGACATCACCTCACTCAGGGCTCGATTTTCGCGTCCCTGCAGCTGCGTGACGACGTTCTGCTCGGTCAGATGGACGTTTTCGACGATATGACCTACAAGCTCGCCTCCGAATTCAACGCCATCCATTACGCGGGTTACGGGAGAGGCGATTACGCCAACACCACGGGCATGGGGTTTTTCGAGCGCATAACCGCCAAATACGGCGCATTTGGACAGTTGAAGATGGATGAGAAGATAAATTTCGACGAAACCAGGTTCGCCGCCGCGACCGGCGATGGGACGGGACATTCCCTGGGCGGGAGCGACGGGACGAACGCCCTTTCGATGGCGCGCCTCAAACAGACGAAACTCTTCCACAGCGGCGCCGCCAATTTCGACGACCTCTACGCCGGTTTCGAAGCGGAGCTGGGTTCTTTCGGCTCTCTAGCCAAGACCTGTCAGAATGCCGCGAATTACGTCGGGGAACAGTTGACCGTGCAGCGCGAATCCATCACGGGAGTCAACGAGGACGAGGAGATGCTTCACCTCGTCGAGATGAATCAGGGATACAACTACGCTTCCAAGTACATTTCGGCGCTGATGGGAGTACTCGATCAGATAATCGGCGGCTTGGGGCGCGTGGGAATTTAACGAAAGGGAGGCGTACTCATGGGCAATATGTTCGCCGGGCTGGCGAGCGGTAATTCGGCCCTCTCTTACTACAGGGCCGGAATCGAGACGGCCGGCCACAACATAGCCAACTCGGGCGTAGATGGGTTTTCTCGTCAGCGCGTTAACACCTCGACGGCCCCGGCGGTGTCGGCGGGCTCGCTGACGATGGGCAACGGTATGACGGTGGATTCCATCACGAGAATAAGAAACCTGTTCCTCGACGCGCAGTACAGAACTCAGGTATCGACGCTCGGCTACTGGGAGACGCGCGCCGAGTCGATAAAAAACATCGAGACATACACGGGACAGCTCGAACAGGGCACGCTCCAGACGACGATCGACAGTTTCTGGACGGCGCTCGAAAACCTTCACATCGACCCGAGCCTGGAGACGGCGCGTTACGTAACACTGTCGAGCACGACGTCGATGATCTCCGCCTTGTCCAGTCTGCGCAACAATATCGACCTTTACCGCACGGATTTGAACGAGCAGATCATCGATATGGTGAAGGAGGCCAATGGACTCATCGACGACATAGCGGTGCTGTGCGGCAAAATTTCGGAGGCACAGAACAAGGGCGAGAACCCGAACGACCTTCTCGACAAGCGCGACCTGCTCGCGGAGCGCCTCTGCAAGCTGACGGGTGCGACCGTTGGAAGCCCCTCGCTCGACGAGACGGACGGCGACTACAAGATAGACATCAACGGCAAGCTGCTCGTTCAGGGCGGCGCCCAATACAACTGCGACGGAACGAAGATCAAGAACGTGCGTCACCTGGTATTGGTCCCAATGGTCGGCAACACCAATTATTACGACGTTCAGCTGGAGTACAACCAGTACGATCACGTGAGCAACTACAGCGTGGCAACCGCAGTGATAGAGCGCGGCGCGACGAACCCCGAGGGCTGCGGAAAGAACGGCCTCCACGAGCTGTTCGTGGAGCGGCTCGCGAACGGAAAGACCTGGACCGTGGGCGGGGCAAAAGGGACGATCGCCGGCGGCGAACGTCTCGACACCATATACGACAAGAACGCGTCCTTAGGGATAAGCGGCTCGTTTTCGCTCGAAGTCGGCAGCGCCGGCGTGAAGGCGACGAGCAGCGCGTATAAGGACACGAACGGCGTCGTCAAAAACGGCCTGACCGACGGAAACGATTACGAGTTCCGCATAGCCGCCGGAGATTTCGAGACGTACGTGAGATTTCACTACAACGATCAAGATAAAAAATGGTATGTGACCCGCGACGGCCGGGAAACCGGCCTTCCGGCCGATACTATCGATACCGGCAGCGGCGGGAAGGAGGGCGATCTGACACTGGAGGATATCAGAAACGTCCTCGCCGAATACCCGCAGCTATATATGTCGTTCGACGACGGCGCGCAGAAGATGGATATCGAAGCCGCAAACACCGAGGCCATGCGCGGGCATATCCTGTCGATCACAGACATCAGGGGAACGCTGGCGCAGGATTTGGGGATAGGCAACGAGAATCCCGCCGTCGAAATAACGGTCACGACGGACGACTCGCTCGCCACGATAGCCAACAAGATAAACGCGGCGTATCAGACGTCCCTCGTGTCGAAGGACAACAGCGCGGCTTACGCCACGAACCCGCCGGGAACGGCGCCCGACGGGGCCGAAGAGTGGCTGCGCGCCAATGTGATACAGGAGCCGAACGGCTCTTATTACATCGTCCTCACGAGCGATGTGTCGGGCGAGGCGAACCGCATAAACGTCCTGCCCGGCAGCGTGTGCGGCGCGAACGGCGACTTTTCGGTGGCGAAACTGCTGGGCTTTATCGACTCGACACAGAACAGCACCAGCTACATGCAGCTCAGCACCGACTCCAAAGCCGCCACCACCGTTGACAAGAGCGACCCCTACGTCAACGACGCTTACTTCATCTACGACGGCAAACATTTTTTGTCGGAGAGCAACAGCTTCAAGGACGCGCGCATTTTCAAGACCACCGACAAACTCGGCAATCTCGTCTCGTGGGACAACCCGGCCGCGGACGAGCTGGGGCGTTTCGGCACTGGCGTGCGCCTCAACCTGATGGGATTGAACCATTTTTATGACCCGTGGGGTCTCACCTCCGGCAATTCAGCGACTTTGGTGAAGGTGGAGCCTCACCTGACGAACGGCGAGATTTACGCCGCTCTGGAGACGCGCGACGACGTCGCTCTCGGCATGGTGGATTATCTCGACAACCTGGCGTACGAGATGATGAAGGAGACCAACGCGATACACTACTCCGGACACGGCATCGGTGACAATATCACGACCACCGGCACGGCGTATTTCGACCATATCAACGCCCGTTACGGGGCCTCCAGGAAACTGAGCGTAAATGACGCACTGTCCGGCGACCTGAGCCTGATAGCGAGCGGCGCCGGAGACGGCAAAGGATACAGTAAGGGCGTCGGCGACGGCGACACGACTCTGCGCATGGCGCAGTTGAAACAGGTCAAGACCTTCGTCGGTGATACCGCCGACTTCGGCGAATATTTTCAACTGTTCGTCGGAGACCTCGGCATAAAGGGCTACGAGGCGAACTACATGCTGGATGCCCAACAGGGGGTGTGCGACCAGATACAGTCACAGCGCGACGCCGTGATGGGCGTCAGCACCGACGAGGAGATGCTCGACATAATCAGGTTCCAGCAGGGAGTGGGCGCGATGTCGCGTTACATGACGGCGCTCGACGATATGCTGGATCGCGTGATAAACGGAATGGGCGCATCATAAAGGGGGCAGGGGTGAAACCATGACATACAGGGTGACAAACAGTATGATGCAGTCGTTGATGCTGAACGACATGCACACGAACCTCAGCAAACTGCTGGACATAAACCAGCAGCTGTCGACGCAGAGAAAATATCAGTACGCCTCGCAGAATCCGACCGCCGTCACCAAGGGCATGAACCTGGAGACGATGGTGGCGGAGACCGATCAGTACATCAGCAATCTCCAGAACGCGGTCTCGTGGCTCAAGTTCACCGACGAAGCCCTCGGCGATATGAACGACTACTTCGTGCGTATAAAGGAACTCGCCGTGAACGGCGGCGACGGCGCGCTCGAGAGCGTCGACCGAGCGGCCATAGCTGAGGAACTCCGCGAGATAAAGAAAGCCATGATGGAGATCGCGAACTCCACGATGGGCGGCAATTACCTATTCTCCGGCCTCAAGACCGGCACGATGCCGTTCGCCATCGGCCCTAACGGCGACGTGGTGTACAACGGCAACGACTACGCGCTGAACTGGGAGTTCGCGCGCCAGCAGACCGGCAAGGTCTCGCTCACCGGGCGCGAAGTGTTCCCGCTCGACGAAACCACGAACCGCCTCAAGGGCATAGAGACGACCCTGGATTTCGCGTGGAAGGGCCGCAGCGAGATACTGGAGTTCAAAGTCGGTTTCAAGACGGTGAAGGTGCGCATACCGGAAAAATGGACGGACGAGATAGCGAACGGCCTCACCGACGCCGCGGATTACAACCGCTTCCGTGATCCTGGAGAGCCCCTCGAAGGCTGGAGCCTCGACGACATAGCCGCTATGATAAACGAGAGCACCGAGATGGGTGACGTGAGCAAACTGTTAAAAGCCACCGTCGTGAAGGATTACGACAGAGGAGTGCAGTATCTCCAGATTCAGAGCTTGACCGGAGAGCCGGTGAGTCTCACGGGCTGGCCCGAGACCGACCCGATAAACGTCGGCAAGGGCATAAAGGGTGCCGCTTACGGCGCCGCGGACCGTGTAGCGTCGTCGAACGGAACCGTGACGATACGTTTCGAGGATAATTCGACATACGTCATCGACGTGGCGAAAGGCGATAAACTTCAGGGCGACACCGACAAGCAGGGTATCGTCGATAAACTGAACAGCCTTCAGGACGGGCGGATATGGGCTTCGTACAAGAGCGACGGCACTTCCGAATGGATAGACATCGTCGCCAGAAACCCCGACGACAGTTTCACCATTACCACCGCCGGAGGCGCGACGCAGTTCTTCGCGACCCAGCAGGCCGCCGTCACATCGCAGATAGAGGACTCAAAGCAGACGGTGACGTCGTTCGTGTTCGACAACGCGTTCGAGACACTCTCTGATGGCTTGATGACGATCCAGCAGGGATATGACGTATTCGAAATTTCAATCTCCGAGGGCAGCAATATGGCCGCTGTCAAGCAAGCGATCGACGATTACAAGAATAAAAATTCGAATTTCGGTTTTACCGCGGAAATAGACGCGAGCGGCGCTCTTGTCATCACCGCCGACGCCACCGGCGGGGATGTGTTCAGCGTCACGGTCGACGGCGGGCTCGTTCCGCTCTTTTCCGAGGGCGTTCACACTTCGTCGAACGGACAGGCCGCCGGCGACGGGAAATACAGCGCACAGACGGCCCCCCTCGCGATAGATTTCGAATTGGAATCGGGCAAGGAGGGTGCGCTGGCGTTCGAGTACGACGGCATAAAGTATTGGATCGACCTCGATGGAAAAAAGACTCTCGAAGATATTGCCGATACACTTCGAGAATCGTTCAAAAATATTTCCGGGTTCGACGCGACCGTCACCATACAACGCGGACTGAACGACGACGAGGAGGAAACCCAGCGGCTTCTCATCGAGACGACGAGCGGCCCGTTCAAGCTCAGCGGCTTCAAGGGGGCGGCCGACGCCACGGATATAGCGCTGGATTTCATCGTGGGCTCGCGGAATATAGTGGAAAACGCCGACCATACCCATATCGGCCTGGCCGATATGATGCAAATGGAGACGGCCCTCAAGAGCGTCGAAATGCCGGTTTCGCAGGCTTGGGACACCACGAAGGGCGCCGTGCATCTCAATTTCGTCAGCGGCAGCAGGACGGCCGAGGTGTTCATAAGCGACGACGCGTCGTTCACCATCGACGAGCTGGCCGCCCGCATCAACAGCGTGTGCGGCGAATGGCTCCAGGCCGTGGTGGAGACCGATGGGGCCGATGGAACAGACCCATTTCTGGACCCGCTGAACAACAGCGGCGATAACGCCGAAGAGGCCACAAAGCGGCTGATCCTGCGCACCATAAACGGCAAACCGTTCGCCGTGTACGATGGACTGGGCAAAACCGGCGTGCAGG
>JAITRO010000228.1 GCA_031288335.1 Synergistaceae bacterium
TCTTACGGAAATTCGCGCTCATCTAAAGCACCTCGATCTTTGGTATTTCAGCTATTATAGCACTTATATCTCGTTTTATAATCTCTTAGATGTCGCTGATAAACCGACAGACTGCTAGACTCCCGCGACTTTAGTCGTGGGAGTCTGTCAACTCTTTCATGGCAAATCGGCTCCTTCGCCTAACCTCGCTATATATTTCAATATTTCTTCTTCTTCGTAGGTAAGTATTAGTTGTGTCAGAGCGTCGGAAGTCTCGCCGATAGCATAGCAGCTGTCAAAGCAATCGTAATATTTTTCACGATCTGTGAACTTGATATTTATCGGCAGGAACCCGGCTTTTATAAGTTCAAGATTCAAGATAAGGCGTCCCGTTCTTCCGTTGCCGTCGATAAATGGGTGTATCCCCTCGAAACGCAGATGAAATTCCGCCGCGGCTTTTGTGATGTGCATATTCTGCTTCATCTTCTCGTAATCGCGCAATAAATCCTCCATCCGCTCACGGATAAGGTAATGAGGCGACGGGGAATGAGAAGCGCCGAGTATGGCAACCTCAAGCGTTCTATACGTGCCTTTGTTTTTCGCGTCATGTATCAAAACAAGAGAATGCAACTCTTTGATTATGCGCTCCGTGAGAGTGGTTCCGACGTCCGCGAGTTCAATCATATAATAAAAAGCGTCTTTATGGCCGATGGCTTCCAGATGGTCTCTTATATGCTTGCCGTTGATTGTCACGCCCTGCTGCAATATGAGCGCCGTTTCCTTGAGGGTTAAGGTATTTCCCTCGATGGCGTTCGAGTTATACGTATTCTCTATCATAAATTCTTCGCGCAGCCGCTTTAGCTCTGTCTCGTTAAGCGGACGCAGCGTCCTTAATCTATCCCTGAGTTTATCTGCCCGCTCGAAATCCATTACGACATGCGACTGGAAAGCCAGCGGCTTCAGCCGTTGGATGGAAGCCGCATCCGCCGAGGGCGGATAAGGTTTTGCTTTTTTGTTCTCCATGAGCATCCTCCTTGTGTTGTAATATTTTTGCCGGCATGGAGTAAAATCCTGCGGCGTTGTACCTTGAAAATTGGATATAGGCGGTTGTCCGGGGAAGTCCTGGATGTAAAATATCTAAAAAGCGGGCTATGCCCGCAGCCTAAAATAAATAATGCACTGACCTCAGATATTTTGTAGAATAATGTTGCGAAACATACAACCCAAAATATCAGAAACGAGGAATCAGTGCATGGATACATTTTTACATAAATTTGGAGACAAAATCAAGGATGTACTCGAAGGCTTTGATAGTACCTTATGGTTCAATATTCTTTTCTTTCGCGCGGTCCGCGCGCATCTTGTATTTTTTCGCGTGAGGGTCTCCGTGAGTCGGCACTATGCAGATGAACGTGAAATCGCCCCCGCCGACGTTGCGGAACACGTGTTTTTTCCCGCCCGGCACTCGGGCCCAATTGCCCTCCGGCAGGTCATAGCGTTCGCCCTCCACCTCTACCACCCCGTGGCCGCTGAGCGATATCAGAAAGTGATCCCACTCATGCGCGTGTTCCGGTATCGCCTCGCCTTCGGGCAGGATGAAATGCCGCGCACAGTAGTCATCCCATCCGTTTTTTGCCCAGAATACGTTCCTTTTCGTCACTCCCGGCGCGAGCGCCGAAGCATCCAGAGTCTCTATGTCCGATATCTTGCCCCAGTTGTCCCCATTCACCAGCACATCCCTCCACGACCGCAAATTGAATGGCGTTGCACGGATCGATTATAGCAGAAAACAAACTCTATGACACTCCTGCCGCCGAGTTCGCGCGCCGCGCTTAGGGAATGCGGTGTTATAATATGGCAACGACGAATATGCGATTCGAGGCGATGGAAACATGAGAAGGGGAATAGTCGCGGCGGGCAGTCTCATAGTCGATACGATAAAGCTGATAGACGCGTATCCCAAGCCCGGGACGCTCGCGAACATACGCGGCATCGGCCAATGCGTCGGCGGGTTGGCTGCGAATACCGTCATAGATATCGCCGTGATGGACGGTGACATACCACTCGCGAGCATAGGCAAGATAGGCGACGACGAATTGGGCGCTCTCATAACGAACACGCTGAAACGTCACGGGGTGGACTCGAGCCGTATAATCCGTTCCGAATATCCGACGTCGTTCACGGACGTGATGAACGACATGTCGACTGGCGAGCGGACGTTTTTCCACGAGCGGGGTGCGAACGCCCGTTTCGGCATCGAGGACATTGACTTCGACGCTATTGAAGCGGAGTATTTTCACGTCGGCTACGCGCTTCTTTTGGACAAGTTCGACGCGGACGATCCCGAGTACGGGACGGTGATGGCTCGGGCGCTTCACAAAGCTCGCGCGATGGGCATGAAGACGTCTTTAGACGTCGTGAGCGAGAACAGCGGGCGTTTTCGCAAAATAGTGACGCCGAGCCTCAAATATTGCACGAACGTCATCATCAATGAGTTGGAGGCTGGCCTGATAACCGATATCCCGCCACGGGACGCGGAAGGGCGCGTCATAATGGCGAATCTGCGGGCGATCTGCGGGAAGATAAAGTCCCTCGGCGTGGAACAAAACGTCGTGATCCACATGCCTGAGTGCGGAGCGGCGGTCGACGAGCACGGGAAATTCTCCGTCGTGGGCTCCTACGAGCTGCCCGCCGGTTACGTCAAGGGTTCCGTTGGCGCTGGGGACGCATTCTGCGCCGGGATGCTCTATTCAATGTACAAGGGTTTCGACATGCCGCAAGCGCTGAAATTCGCGAACGGCGCCGCCGCGCTCTGTCTTTCGAACGAAAACGCGATAGACGGCATGGGCAGTGCCGCTGAGATCGATGCGATAACGTTCCCGCAAAGAGAGATTGATTTTTCTTAGGATCAAAGCCTTGGGGTTTCGCCCCAAACCCCGCAAGGGGCGAGCCCCTTGACCCCTTATGTTTTAATAAAATTATAAAAGGAGCCCGGGGAACTGGTTCCCCGGCTGAGTTTTTGTGGCAGGAGGCGGCGTCTCAAGACGCGGAACCTCGATGTTTTGTCTGTGGATTTGGGGGATGCCGAAGAAATATCCTCCCCAGAGGCCGAATATCATTCCAGTCAGGAATATGACCGCGATTAAAACTACCAGGACTATTGTTTCCAGCGTGTTTCTGCTTTTCATTTTGAGCCGGTCTATCTTCGCGGCAGCGCTTTTTTGGACGAAACTGTCCCCGTCGACGCGCGTTAAATCCGAAAACGAATATTCCCGCGCCTCGGCCTTCAATAGATCGGATATCAGCGCGTCGAGCCTGAAAGCGATGTTTTTCAGCGCCTCCTCATATTCGTCCAGTTTATCGACATGCTCCTTGCGTTCCGATTCCGGGAATGCCTCCTGTTTCGTAGTCTCGAGTTCCCGCTCCATCATGTCGAGTTTTTCGAGCAAATACTTGCGCAGCTCGGGCGGGGATGAAGGGGTTATCTCGTAAACCGCGGCACCCGCCTCGTCTCGATGATCGTCATCGCCGCCGGCGTCGTCGCGGGTCATGCCCGGCGGGGATGCGCCCTTTCGCCTGGTCGCCGCAATGTCTCCGCTTGCCCCGTCCGACGGAATTTTCACGGCGGACAATCTCTGACCGCATTCGCGGCAATATGCCGCATCCTTTGCATTTGCGGCGCCGCAGGCCTTGCAAACCGCAGCGTTTCCGCCGGCTACGTCGGAAATATGCGGCTCCGGGCTCATGATCGCCCCGCATGTCCCGCACGTCGCACGTTCTCCGGGATTGGGACGCCCGCAATTATTGCAGTACAAGCTTCGCACCTCCGCGACGCGCGCGCGCGGCCACCGCCTGAGCCGCCTCCGTCACTTTTCCGTCTTTATGTGCGCCTTTATCTCGTCGAGCGATACCCGCGTGAGATCGCCTCTCGGCAGAGTGGAAAGGATATCCCACGCCATGTCGAACGAGTGTCCTATCTCGCGATCCTCGTCTTTCTCCTGTCTGAGGAACTTGTTCTCGAACAATTCGCCGAACGCCAAAGACTGCTTGTCCGTCTTGGAGAGTTCATCCTCTCCCACCACTCCGGCAAGAGAACGCACGTCCTGAACGTGGCTGTACGACGCGAAGAGCTGGCTCGCCAGGTTCGGATGGTCCTCCCTGGTGAACCCCTTGCCGATTCC
>JAITRO010000230.1 GCA_031288335.1 Synergistaceae bacterium
GCCAGGGCGCGCGCGTCATTGGGCGAGATATCCGACGCCATCGAAAAAGTATGCGGGAGGCACAAGGCCATCATCAGATCGATATCAGGCGTTTACAGCAGCGAATTTACCGACGAGGACGTGATAAGCGAGGTTCGCGCCCTGACCGACGAGTTCGAGAGGAAGGAAGGCCGCAGGCCCAGGATCATGGTGGCGAAGATGGGGCAGGACGGCCACGACAGGGGAGCCAAGGTGATAGCGACCGCTTTCGCCGACATGGGCTACGACGTCGACATGGGCCCCCTCTTCCAGACTGCGGAGGAAGCCGCGCGCGACGCGGCGGACAACGACGTGCACGTGATAGGCGTGAGTTCGCTCGCCGCCGGACACAAGACCCTTCTTCCGCAATTGGTGGAGGAGTTGAGGAAATTGGGCCGCGAGGACATAATGGTGGTGATAGGCGGCGTGATACCGGCTCAGGATTACGATTTCCTGTACAATGCGGGCGCGGTCGCGATATTCGGCCCAGGCACCGTGATTCCAGTCGCGGCGAAAAAAGTGATGGAAGAACTCAACAGGCGTGTCCTTGGATAATAGGGCGACCTCCCGGCGGGATGCGAAACGTCCCGAATGGACGCCCGAGGACGGCGGCGCGGAATTTGCCTCGCGGGTGATGGACGGAGTCAGCGCGGAAGAGACGTCCCCGCCGCGCGCTGAGCACCCGGTCTCCAAGCGCAGGGAACTCTCCGCGGCCGACTACGTGTCCGGCGTGCTCTCCGGCAGCAGGACGATACTCTCGCGCGCGATAACGCTGGTGGAGAGCAACTTGCCCCTTCACGCGGAGATATCGTCGCGCGTGGTGAAGGAACTTCTCCCCCGCGCCGGGCAGTCCACGAGGGTGGGCATCACGGGCGTCCCCGGCGCCGGCAAGAGCACGTTCATCGACGTGCTCGGAAACCGTCTGTGCGAGGCCGGTCACAAAGTGGCCGTCCTCGCCGTCGATCCCAGCAGCAGCGTGACCAAGGGCAGCATCTTGGGCGACAAGACCAGGATGGAACATCTTACGCGCAACCGAAACGCGTTCATCAGGCCATCTCCATCGGGCGGCACGCTGGGCGGCGTCACGAGGAAGAGCAGGGAGACCATGCTGCTCTGCGAGGCGGCGGGTTACGATGTCATTCTGGTTGAGACGGTCGGAGTCGGCCAGAGCGAGGCCGCGGTTCGTTCGATGGTCGATTTTTTCCTGCTGATGGTCATAACTGGAGCCGGCGACGAGCTGCAAGGGATCAAAAAGGGCGTCATGGAGCTGGCCGACGCCATATTGATAAACAAGGCCGACGGCAGCAACGCGCTCAAAGCGGGCGCCACGCGTGCGGAATACGACAGGATACTCCACTTCCTGCGCCCTGCAACCGAAGGCTGGCAGACAAAAGCCCACATGTGCTCCGCCGCGACCGGCGCCGGGATAGACGAGATATGGGGCGTGGTGGAGCATTTCATGAAAACAGTAAAAGCCTCCGGCGTATTCGAAGAACGCCGCAAACAGCAGACGCTGTCGTGGGTCTACACGATGATCGAGGACTACATAAAGCAGAAATTCTACAACTGCGAAGCGGTGGCCAAAGAGCGCCCGTCAGTTGAAAGTCAAGTAATAAGCGGCGCCCTCTCGGCCACAGAGGCCGCGTCCGAACTGATCAGACTGTACGAGGACTCGGCCGGATAACATATACTCGCGAGCGAATGGATTTGCGGCATAATCGTTTGGCAAATATTTTTGCTCGCGAGTATAATAAAGGCATACGTGGATTTCAGGGTTCAATGAACCCGCAATTCTCCGCAGCGCCCCTTCAGCACGGCTATTCTTCCCTTAGCGCGCCGTCAGTGCCAAAAATCACGACCCGCCACGGAATGAACTTTCCGGAGTTTTTCAACGCCGTGACCGCCGCCTGTTCAATGCCTCCGCAACAAGGAACTTCCATACGCGCAACTGTGAGCGACTTTATGTCGTTGTACGAGATAATCTCGGTCAGCTTTTCGGAATAGTCGACGTCGTCCAGTTTTGGGCAGCCGATAAGCGTAATTTTGCCGCGCATAAATTCCGCATGAAAACTCGCCCTCGCATATGCGGAGCAGTCTGCCGCGACAAGCAGCCCCACTCCGTTGAAGTACGGGGCATTCACTGGCGCCAGCTTGATCTGTACAGGCCACTGCCGAAGCTCGCTTGTTTTCACAGGACTATTTTTCTCCATCCTTGCAATGCTGTGCGTGTTTAAGCCGGGACATCCACCGCTTGCCACTTCCCGCCGGTTCATTTTGACCGCATCCTCGTCGTATTCTCTCGCTTCCCGTTCCACGAACGCAATTGCCCCTGCCGGACACGCGGGCAGACAATTTCCAAGTCCGTCACAGTAATCGTCGCGCAGGAGCTTCGCCTTGCCGCCCACAACGCCAATCGCCCCCTCGTGGCAGGCATCGGCGCAAAGCCCGCAGCCATCACATTTCGACTCGTCGATTTCTATCATCTTGCGTTTCATATCAATCCCCCCCTTTGATTTCCCAAGGACATAATACTCTATATATTTAAAATATACATATTATGTCAACATTAGTTGATACGATCGACTGAGTCCATCCGTCTATCAGCTATGCCGCCGGGCCTGTTGATGTTCCTCGTGACGAACATCAGCGCCGCTGTTGCCGCGATGAGCAGTGCAGTGCCCGAAATGAGGGAGTAATCTTCCATCCGCAGGATGAAGAACAGAAACGAGTAAAGAAGCGTTTGAACGACCGTTATGAAAATCGCCGGGCGCATGTCCCTCATGGCGGAAGCGACGTATCCGCCGGTCATGGCGGCGTTTATGGCGGCCGCGGCCGCGTAGGCCATTGTAAAACCAATGTGCTCTGAGGCGGCCAGGAGCGTCAGGTAGAATAGCGCGAGCCCAACGCCTATTATCACATATTGCGTCAGTGCGAGTTTCGCGTTGTTTTTTCTTCCGTAGTAATTGTCAAATATCAGGACGCCCAGGAAAATCAGCGCGATGAAGAGAATGCCGTACTTAGTGGCTCTGGTGAGGAGCGAATAGAGAAACACCGTCTCGAAAAATTCCACGCCCACGGCGTATTCGGCCAAGTCATGCGAGTTGAATCTTTCGCGCGCGCCCTGAACGCCGCTGTCATCGCTTTCGCAGCGCCGCTGCGCATTGAGCGAGGAGTTGCTCCACTTGCCTGTGTCATCGGCCTGGGGATAATTGCGGACGAGGTTCGGAACGCTCCATTCCGCTTTGAACCCCGACGCGGTTATCTCCCGATTTGTCGGCAGTCCCGAACCTATGAAATTCGGATGGGGCCACTCGGAGGAGACGGCAAAGATATTCGACGCCCCTATCGGCGTCAGCATCAAACGCGAAGAACCTCCTACCGAAATCTCAAAGTTAAAATCCACAGAGTCCCCGTCCGTAAACGACGATAAATCGGCGTTCGCGGAAAAACCGGTGGGAAGCGCCGCGATCCCACCCGTGCCGGGCAGAAAATCCGCTTTCCTGCCGCCCAAGATCAGATCGCTTCTCGACCGTATGGCTTTGGTGCTGCTGATGCCAACGAGCAATGCCGCCTTGTTCCAGTGAACTTCAGCGATACTCTCGCCTATCCCGGATATGTCAAGTTTGGAGAAATTGCCCGACACCTTGAGGTTTGCCGAGTAGACCCTGGCCGTATATATGCTCCTGTATCGTTCCTCAGTGGAAACAGTGCCGCTTATGGCCAAATTGTCCGGCAAGACCAACGCGGCCGAATGTTCCTCGACAGTTTTCTGCACTTCCTTATAGGTACGGGTTCCTCCGCGGGACTGTTCGAGCGTCAGCTCGGCCGCTGTGAGCGGGACTTCTTCCGAGACCTGATACCTCATCGTGTAAGGCACGTGCAGTATCGGACCGGTGAAAGTCTGCGGTTCGCCCCATGTGCTCGCTATCCCGTCGACAACGGATTGATAGCGGTAGCGCCTTTCGTTCGTGAGATTTCTGATGTACCCCATTGGAATGGTCATCACGTAGGCTATCACCGCGACTGCGATGATGCTCAAGATGACCGGCTGTCGATTCAAAGCGCTCCTGAGCGCGCTCAGGTCGCCCCATTTCGGTGCGGGCTCGCCCTCGGCCAACGTCATCCGCCGCCATATCCACCATGCGGTGACCGCCCCAGCGGCGACTATCGCCAGGCAAGCCAGCAAAAACAAAGCTCCAAACAGAAAACCGAATATCATCGAACAGACCTCCAATCAAAATCATCCGGATTCAGACGAAATATTATACACGCCCTTTCCGGCAAAACAGTTCTGCATGTTCACTGGTAACAGAAAATAATGAGGAAAAACAACAGCGCGATTTTGGTTTATAATACTCATAACTGTACGTCATAAAATTCAGGAGGCGGTAAGTAATATGGGTGATTTTTTGGAATTGGCGGCGCGTCGCCAAAGTTGCAGGGATTTTTCAGGCGCGAGGGTCGAAAGGGATAAACTCGTCAAGTGCGTCGAGGCGGGGCGTCTCGCGCCTTCCGGATGCAATGGACAGCCGTGGAGCTTCGTGGTGGTCGACGACCCGGGCAAGGTCGCGGAGGTCGCCAAATGCGGGCAGCATTTCGGCATCAACGGCTTCACCGACAAAGCGGGTGCCTTCATAGTGGTGCTGGAGGAACACGCCAAACTCATGCCTGCCCTGCGCGAAATACTGGACAGCCAGTTCTTCGCGCAGGGCGACATAGGCGGCGCCGTGGTGAGCGTATGCCTGGAGGCGGCCGACCTGGGACTTGGGACATGCATCATCGGCCTGTACAACAGGGAAAAACTGACGAAGCTCCTGAGTCTGCCTCACGAACAGCGATTCGGCGCCCTCATAGCCGTCGGCTATCCTTCCGACGATACTATACGCCCCAAGGCGAGAAAACCGCTCGAAGAAATAGTCCGCTACGTGTAAATTCCGATTCCATCAACGGAGATAGAAAACGAAAGTGTTTCTCCGGGCCCAACTTTTTATCTCCAGATGAAAGAAAAATTTACAAAAGGGGCCCGGGGAACAAGTTCCCCGGCGGGGTTTGGGACAGAGTCCCAAAGTTTTTGCCTTAATGTTGACTTTTTGCGTATCGATGGTAAAATAGTTCATTATTTCAATATGCTTTATATAAAGGGGTTGTTGGTATGAAACGCAAATCGCTTCAATCACTGCTTTTACTGCTGCTTGTTTTCATCAGCGTTACGGTGCACGCCGCGGACATCGTTACGACGGACTTTCCTCTCGAACGAAACGGTGTCAAACTTTTCCTCCAGAGATACCAAGAAGCTGGGAAGGGCGGCGAAGGACAGATTTTGCTTGTTCACGGCCTGACTTTCTCGTCCCACGAATTTGACCTCGACTATAAGGACTACAGTTTTGCGAGATACATGGCCCGTCAAGGTTATTCGGTGTGGCTGCTCGACATAGCGGGATACGCGCGCTCCCAGGAAGTGAAGGACGGATTCATGCCGGACTCCGATTACGCGGCCGAGGACATCAACGCCGCCGCGGATCTGATTTTGGCCGAGACAAAAACTCCGGTGGACGTCTTTGGATGGAGCTGGGGTACGGTTACGTCGTCCCGTTTCGTCGCCAAATATCCCGAAAAGGTCCGCAAGCTGATTCTGTACGCCCCAATAGTGGCTGGGGTGGGACGCCGTGACGTTACGGACGCGTTCAAAACCGAGGCATGGAAAGGCGCGGACGAAGATTTCCAGCGCGACGCGAACGGCGTGATCGACCTTGCCATAACCGACCCCGGCGTGGTCGACCTGTTCAACAAGAACACGGAAAAGTACGACAATCATCCTGTGCCGAACGGAGGACGGCGCGATTTATTCGTTTCCGCGAATACGCGCCTGCTTCCAACCGCATTGATTAAAAACCCCGTGCTCATGATAGTCGGCGACAAAGACCCCTACGTCAGCGTCAGCCTGGTCCGCGAGGCGGCCGCGAGCGTGCCAGGCGGAGCTGAACTGAGGATATTTCCCGGCGCGGGACACGCGCTTTTCATGGAAATACCCAACTACGTCGCATTCAGAGAGATTGTGGTTGATTTTCTGAAAAAGTAATCTCCGACGCGCCAAAGCGGCGTTGACGGCAAAGCGAGAACCTCTGGGAAAATATGCGCATTTCAGAGTAATGTGTGAAGATTGTACAGGAAGCCTCCCATTATTTGAGGGGCTTCCTGTCGTGCTATATAAAGAATATCTACAAATCCGCAAGCGAAATTGGCCTGACCAATTCCATCAAATAACCCAGAGAGATTTTACTCGAAAAAATTTTATAAATACCGATAATTACTGATTTTATATAATTTCAGCATAGTCATGTTGCAAAAAACCTTTCCTGGGTGTATAAATATATTTATCAGACCAATGGAGGGCAAAATGCCGACAATTATCAGACCAGAGAGGAAATATCAGACGGTCGTCGACGCGATAAGGGGCGCTATATCTCGCGGAGAGTTCGCTTACGGCGAGGCTCTGCCTCCCGAACGGATATTGATCGAGCGGTTCGGGGTAAGCAGAAGTTCCTTGAGGGAGGCGTTCAGCGTGCTGGAGCTGCTTGGCCTGATAGAGAGCCATCGGGGGCGCGGGCATTTCGTCAGGAGCCCGCACGCGTTCACCGGCTCCGAGCCCGTTCCGCTGGAGGGTGCTTCAGTGCTGGAACTAATGGAGGCGCGCCGCATACTCGACCCGGCGATAGCGTCCGAAGCGGCGCGCAAGGCGTCTCCCTCGGACATGACGAAGATACGGCGGGTGCTTTCGGTCACGCGCGCATGTTTGGACGACGTCACCGCACGCGCGGAGAACGACTTCGAATTTCATCTCACGATGGCGAAGGCCACGCAGAACTTTATATTCGTGAATATAGTCCGCATGGAATTCAATCTGATAATGGCAACGCACAAGCAGATATACGGAAATCTGGAGGACAAGGGCGCTTTCGTCGCCGAGCACGAGGAACTTTACGAGGCCATAACGATGCACGACGCGGAGCGCGCCTCGGGCGCCGCTTCGCTCCACATAGACAGGATATACCGCGCGCTCATCGGCGCTTACGCGATGAGCGCACAACAATAAACGGGGAGGCGCGCTGCATGAAGGAAAAGATACGAAAATTGCTGCCTGAAATCGAGTGGATTCACGACCCTGGCCTGCGGGAAAAGGTTCTCGCCAGTTATGAGGACGCATTGAAAACGGGAGGATGGACACCGGAGGATATGGAGCGCATACCGTTCACGCTCCTGATTCCCGACTGCCCCGCATCATACCTGACACACGTCCGCGGCGTCACGCGAATGGCGAAGCTCGCCATGGACGAGTTCAACACGCTCTACGCCACGGCGGGAGGCAAGTTCAGAATGGACAACGACACATTGGTCGCCGGCGCGCTCCTTCACGACGTCGGCAAACTCGTGGAGTACGAAAAAGCGCCCGACGGCAGGACGGTCAAATCTCAGAACGGCAGAGACCTGCGCCATCCGTTTTCTGGAACCGTGATAGCGCTTCGCAACGGATGCAGCACCGCTATAGGACATATCATAGCGAATCACGCCCACGAGGGCGACGGCACGCTCCGCAGCCCGGAAGGGGTGCTGGTGAACAAGGCCGATTTCATGAACTTCGAGAGCATCAAGAGTTTCCTCGGGATGAAGTAAAAACGCTGTTTGTGGGATTGGAGGCATTCGCATGGGCAAGACGATGATCATGAAGATAATGGAGCGGGCCGCCCATAAAGAGGTCCGCGCGGGCGAACGCGTTTGGTGCGACATTGACTGGTCGACCGCGCGCGATTTCGGCGGCGCGAACTGCACGCTGCAGTTCGACGATATAACCGAGAACAAGGGCAAGGTGTGGAACCCGGACAAGATCGCGTTCACTTTCGACCTTCAGGCGCCCTCTCACTCCGAAAAGGTGGCGAACAACCAGAAAATAATCCGCGAGTTCGC
>JAITRO010000055.1 GCA_031288335.1 Synergistaceae bacterium
ATGCGAGCGACATCCACACGGCGTTCTCGATCCTGTGAAAGGGCCTGCTGAACATGGCGTCGAAAAAAAGCAGGAAGAGCATTCCAACGCCCCATATCGCTTCTTGAGACATCTCCCGCCTCTTGACGAGGGCTCTGAGAAACAGATACAACCACCAGACACCGAAGACGGACATAGGGATCGAACCGATCAGACCGATCTCGCAGAGCCATTGCAAATACTCGCTGTGCGCCCAGTATGTGAACTGCCATTTGTAGTTCGGGCTATCCAGAAGTTCCGGGCGCTTTTCGTACAGAGCGCGCTGGCCGTCCAGAAAATGCCATTTATAATGCCCCAACCCCACGCCTGATATCGGATGTTCCTTAAAAACCTCGCCGCTGACCACCCATATCGCTATCCTGCCTCCAAACGTCCCTGGATTTTGAACCATATCGAGCGTTTTAGCGACGAGCGGCCCTGCCCTTGAAACTCCCCCCGCGACAAAATCCGCGATCAAAACAATGAGCAAAAACATCAAAACCACGCCGAACAGCCAGCAGAGGTGTTTCACGGACTTCCGCAAATTGCCGCAGACAAATGATATGACGATCACGATGAAACCCGTCATGAAGGCGAGAATTCCGCCCCTGGAGGTTGTATTCCACAACCCCCAGGCATTGACAGCCATGAAAAACAGGTTGAGCGGCAGCAATATCCTGGATCGTCTGTTCGCGTTCCATTCCTTCGCGTAATGGACATGCAAAAATAGGCAGTCGAATACCGCCATGGCCGTCCATAACCCAAGCATCTCCTGCTGCGCGGTGTTGCCGATGTAATTCCCAGGGACGTCCATGATGAACGGCAATCCCGTCTTTATGCCGCGGACGACCAGTTCCGCGAAAATGACGTTGAGCAAGGCGTTTAAACTGCATCCCCATAACAAGATGCGGAAAAAAACGCCTTTGGGCGGCATGTTGTACGCCAGCAGATAAACCGCGAATAACGTAGCGAAAAAGAACCACTCCTTGATGAAGGTCGGTTTAGAGGTCAGCCTGATAAAAATGGGCTGCGACGAGACGAGAAGGATAAAAAACAGCCACGCCACCGCAAAGGGGTCCATTACAAAATTCATCTTTCCCGCGCCGTTCTTAAAGAGTCTGAGACCGGCCAATATCGCGATGATGGCGACAGGCGTCATCGTCACAAACCACTTCATGATATGGAGTGTATCGAACCAGTGCGGGCCGGAAAATACGAGATTGGGGATCGCAAACGTGACGAAAAACGCGGCAACATATGCCAATTTCGGCACAAGCGCCTTTTCCGCCCCCTCCCGCCCGGCAAGCTCGCCGTTTGCGCGTTCGGAACGGGCGGCTATCGCGCGGTTACGCTGAGACGTCTTCATCTTCCGAGGCGTTTCTCATCAGATCGACCGTTATCTCGACAACGAGAGAACTTTGGTTCATCTGCTTGACTCTCCATTGCGCCATTATTCCGCGGCTTTTATGCTTATTCACCAAAGTAGCGATATCTCCGAGCAATGGTCTTTCATTCCGACTTTTCGCCTCGACATCGAGGACGCGAGCGTTTACTTCCTCATTATGAATTTTCCCGTCATGAATCTCATCCGCATCTTTCACGACTGGCTTCCGCGAATCGGGAACAGTAACGAGGACGTTCTTCTCAATGTTTTTGTCGGATATTTCTCCATCCTCCGCAATGCCGCCGACGGTCTCTTTATTTGCGGCCTGCGCAGGTTCGGGACGGGGATTTTCTATGGCATCCTCACGCGGTTCGTCAATCTGACGAATTCTCCCACGCGTCGTTGTGTTTTTTCCCCTCATGCTTTCGCCGGGAGGATTTTTCAAAAAATTGAGGATATCCCACGTTTTGTCAGCCACGATAACGCCTCCCCCTCGACAAACTTCATGTGTTCCAAATTACGCAAAGAATATAACATAATATCAAACCGCAAGCAAAGGCGCGTTAACAACATCATTGCGCCAAGCGCCGGCCCGATTTCAAATTTTCACACTTCAGGCCCCTGTTTTCATCGGTATAAAAACCGTTTCGTTACATATTGAAATTGGCGCAGCTCTCAAACCTGGAATACGCACGACAAAAAACGAGGTTGATCTTGCCCGTGGGGCCGTTTCTGTGTTTTTCCACAAGCAGTTCCGCCGTGTTGTCGTTTGAATCGAGATCCTGATACGATCTCCTGTAAAGAAACGCAACTATGTCGGCGTCCTGCTCTATCGCCCCGCTATCCCTGAGGTCCGATAACATCGGGCGTTTCTCCGCTCCGCGTTCTTCGACCTTTCGGCTGAGCTGAGACAGAGCTATTACAGGGATATCGCATTCTCTCGCGACACCTTTCAGCATCCTCGATATATCCGCCACTTCCTGGTTTCTATTTTCGCCGCGTTTACTGCCGGAGGTCATGAGTTGGAGGTAATCGATGATGACGAGACACTTTTTGCCGATATGCCTGCTCATGAACTTAAGACATCTGGACCTCAGTTCGAACGACGACAGCATGGAGCTGTCGTCGATGTAAATAGGCGCGTTGTAAAGCTTCGACGCCGCCGACGTCATGTCGGTCCAAAGCTTATTATCGAGGCTGTCTGCCCTGACGACTTCCCTTATGCTCACCTTCGCTACAGAGCTGAGTATCCGCGAGGCTATCTGCTCGCCCGACATTTCGAGGCTGAATATCAAAATCGGCACGCCGTCGTCTATCGCCGCGTGCGTCGCTATATTCAACGCGAGCGCCGTTTTCCCGACGGAGGGGCGCGCGGCTATGATATTGAGGCTTCCCGGCTGGAGCCCGCCCGTAAGCGAATCCAAAGCCGCGAATCCCGACAATACAGCGTTCGCTGGCACCTCCTCGCGTCTGTCGCGTTCGATCTTATCGAACACGCCGGTGAGGAGGTCTTTTATATTTTTTATCGACGATTTCGCGCCCCTGCGGGCGATCTCAAAAATTTTCTGTTCCGCTCTGGCGAGCGTCTGCGCGGAATCTTCCTCCTCGGTGTAGCCTGAACGCGTTATTTCGGCACCCGCCCTTATCAGCGCCCGGTAAATGGATTTTTCCCTCACTATGGCGCAGTAATGTCCTATATTGGCTGCGGTCGACACCGCGTCAATGAGGGTGGCCGTAAAAGAAGAGCCTCCCACCCTCTCCCAGAGGTTCTGACGCGTCATTTCCTCCTTGAAGGTTATCTCGTCGACCGCTTTGTCCTTTTGGGCCATGTCCTTTATCAGATCGAAAGCCATCGAGTGCCTGGGATCGTAAAAATCATCCGGTTCCAGCATCTCCACAGCAACCGGAAGGGCGCTTTTTTCGAGGATGATCGCCCCAAGCACCGCGCGCTCCGCGTCGAGATTATTCGGCTGTATTCTGTCAATCAACTCCTGGCCGGGCAATTGCGTTATCCCGCCTTCACTTCGACCGTGAGCGACGTCTCGATTCCCGGATAAAGTTTGATTTTAAACGGGTACACTCCGACATTTTTGACCGTTTCGTCGAGTTTTATATCGTGTTTGTCCACTTCTACGCCATGCTGTTGTTTCAACACCTCGGCTATCTGACTGGTAGTGACGCTGCCGAAAAGACGGCCCTCCTCGCCCGTGTTGACGAGGACGGTCACCCTTTTGCCCCCGATTTTTTTCTTTATCTCGATGGCGGATTTTTCCAGTTTCGCCTCACGGTTCTGGCGGATTTTCTGCTTTTCCTCCCATTCCTTCACCCTGCCCTCGGTACCTTCGGCGGCAAGACCTTTTTTGATGAGGAAATTACGGCCGTAACCGTCCGACACCTCGACCAGATCGCCCTTGACGCCAACTTTACTGACGTCCTGAAGCAATATCACTTTCATCTTAAAATCCTCCCGATCTTGTCCCTGACGTTGAAACCAATATCCGTAAGCCCTACTGTCACCCAAATACTCCCCAGCAGCGAGATGAACGGAGTGGAAATTATCACCGCAATCCTGAAAGGTTTGGGTACCCCGAACCGTTCCATGAAAAAACAGGCGCAGCTCAAACCTTGAACGGCCAAGATCGTTCTCGACAATTCGCTCAGGTTAGCTCCCATCAACCTCAAAAGATATAAATCTTCGCGGCCCTTTGCCATCCGCGCGCAGATAAATCCTACGACCAGCGTGAACAGTATATTTTTGGGGAAAGCCCATTCGCTGAAAGGCGGTAGAACGAAAAATGCCTCTCCCGTCCTCTTTTTTTGAATTGCCGACGTGAGCAAAAGACATACCACCGACTCCACGGTCGAGAAAAAGATCATATTGTACGGTACCAGCAGGATGGCGCGATCCACAATCGCTCTCGTCACCGCGGGATCTGCCGGCACGCCGAAATAATTCAGATACCCTTCAAGCTCAGCCGCACCTGGAGCGAGCAGGTTAAATCCGAAAAAACTGTATAAGATCAATCCCCCCGCGAGCTTGCAGGCGAATCCGACCGACGCGGAGGCGACGAGTAAGCTGCCGGACTTTTCGCATTTATCCGCTATATAACCTATTAAAACCCCAGGCAAGCCGAACATGAAAAAACACGTAATCCCATAACTGCCCAAAAGGGCCCCCCCCGCCAATAGCGAGGCCAGCAATGTGCTCGTCAGGGAGCAAAAAAAACCGCGGCCGAAAGCCAAAAAAACCGCCGGCAACGGATAAATGAGAGTTGTCGGCAACGTCAGAACCGGCAACGCGAAACCTGTCACATAAAGAGCGAGACTCGCCGCCGTAGCCATCGACCAATCTTTTAAAATCGCGTCTCTCATGACCTTACCCGATTAATTGAAGGGGAGAGCCGGAGCCCTCCACCCGCCTCAGTCCGAAGTAAACGGCAGAAGAGCCAGAAAACGCGCCCTCTTTATCGCTCTTGTAAGCTGTCTCTGATGCTTGGCGCAGGTGCCCATCACACGTCTTGGGACTATCTTTCCCCTCTCGGTGATATACCTGTGCAGTTTTTCCGCCTCTTTATAGTCGATGCCGGTCACTTTATCAACACAAAAGTGACAGACCTTCGGGCGGCGCTTACGCCGCTTTCTGAATTGATTGTCCATGATCCAAACCCCTCCGTCAAAAATCTTTTATCCGTTAAAAAGGAACATCAACCTCTCCGGCGCCGTCGGACGGATCGTTGTTCAGTTCGGAATTACTGAAATCGAGTGGAAAATCCTCCTCGAAATCTATATCGTCTCTCAGGCTGCCGACATCCATGTTATGATTCGACATGGGCTGCGGCCTCGTCGGCTGCTGATATGCCGGCTGCGGCGGACGAGGAGCCGGCATATCTCCGTATGTGTCGTCGTCCCGCCGGCCGGACGGAAGCAATACCAAATTATCGGCCACCACTTCCGTGGCCCATTTTCGGGTTCCGGTCTTCGTGTCCTCGTATTCTCTTACCTGGAGACGTCCCTCGACCAGAACCGGCTTTCCCTTGCGCAAAAATCTCTCGCATATATCGGCGAGGTACGACCACGCTACCACTGGTATGAAATCCGTCTGACTTTGAAGCTCTCCAGTTATCTTATTTCGCCACTGTCTCCCCACAGCTACAGTAACGCGCGCCACTTTCTGCTGCGCTGGCGTGTGGCGAATGTCCGGATCTCGGGCAAGGTTGCCCATGAGAATGACTCTGTTGAATCCCTTCGACATTTTTATTTACCTACTCTTCGCCGGCGGCAACCACGAGATGCCTCAAGACAGCTACCCTGAGACTCAATATGCGATCTATTTCCTTTATTACGTCCGGAGAAATTTTGAACGTAATGAGCGCGTAAAAACCCTCTTGCTGTTTCTTGATCGTGTAGGCCAAGCGTTTCTTGCCCCAGAGGTCAATTTTTTCGACCTCTGCCCCCAATCCGCGCACGACTTCCGCTATTTCATCCGCCGCGGTTTTCGGATCTTCGATGCTGTCGGCCAGTATCACGGTCAGTTCATAAAGTCGCACGTCATTCACCTCCTCCCCATGGTCTTTGAACCCTGTCGGTTCTTTCGGCCTGCCGCATCGGCAGCAGGCAGGGACAACGAATATCATTATAAGTCTTTACCACTGTTTCCGCAACTGCTCGTACCTTGCCCTGCCTTGCCTAATTAGCAGTTACTGTAACGCAAGCGGATGCGTTTGTCCTGGTCCGCAATATTAATATTATATATTTCACCGACATGGACTTTTTGCACTGCCATAAATCATCCGCCACCTATCCCCAACTCCCTGAATTTCGCGCGCAGCTTTCCCTTCGCTCTGTCTAGCACGGCAGCTTCGCGTTCGGCGGTCGATTTTGCGCGGGCTTTCATCTCGGTCAACAGGGCGGGTTGGGAGAGCAGGGAGGCGACTTGTTCGGACAGGGACTTCGCGTCGGTAACCATCGTAACCGCGTCGGCGCGTTTCAGGATATCGTAGGTTTCGAGGAAGCTGTCGACATTGGAGCCCGACAGTATCGCCGTGTTCAGCCTCGCCGCCTCCATGGGGTTCTGGCCGTCCATGTTTTCGAGCAGCGAGCCGCCTATGAAGACGATGTCGAAATATTTGTAATACGGGGCCAGGCCGCCCAAGACGTCGGATATGTACACGCTATTCGGCCGCGCTATCTTGTCTCCCGACGATTCGAGCGCCGCGGCGAAGCCGAACGACCGCGCGAGTTCCAGTATTTCCCCGCCGCGCTCAGGGTGGCGGGGGGCTATCACTAGCAACGCTTCGGGGAATTTATCGCGTATCGTCTTGTGGGCTTTCAATATGTGCTCATCTTCGCCGCGATGCGTCACGGAAGCCATCCACGACGCCCTGCCTCCAGCCGCCGACGCGATCTCCGCGACTCTGGCCGCGTCGCACGGCAAGGGGGGAACGCCATATTTCAAGTTTCCAACGCACTCAACCGACGCTATCCCCATGTCAGAAAGTTTTCCCGCATCGCCGTCGGATTTCGCGAGCGCGTATGCGAACGTGCCCATGAGACGCGACGATGCCGCGCGGTGGCGCATCCAGCGCTCGTAAGACCGGTTCGATACCCGGCCGTTCAGGAGTATCAGAGGAATGCGCCGTTCATGGGCCGACAGGAGCATGTTGGGCCAGAAATCGCTGTCGATGAAAAATCCGGCTGAGGGTCTCCAATAGTCCAAAAAGCGATCCGCGTAAGCCCTGCGGTCGAGTGGCAGAAACTGATGGAAGGCACGGCGCGAGGCCAGTTTCGTCTCCATGTTCCGCGCCCCGGTCACTGTGGTCGTGGTGACCAAAACGCTCGAACGGGGAAATTCCTCCAGCACGAAATCTATCATCGGAATGGCGGAATTGCTTTCGCCGACGCTGACCGCGTCGAACCAAAAAACTGTGCCCTCCGGACGCGGCAGGCTCGATGTACCTCTGCGTTCCGCGCGGCGTACCGGATCCGCGGACTCGCGCCCCCGAGCCGCTCTGATCGACAGCAGCGGGCGCGCAATTGGGCCGGCGAGAAATGTCAGGACTTTGTAAATGGAGAGCGTCATTTCTGGTCCAGCATCATTCGTGCCAGACCTCGATTGACGGGAATCCTCTTCGCGCTCTGCTTATATGGAAGAACCGCGAGAGCGTCCGTCTCAGTTCCGACAGTTTTTTCGTCCGTACCCACATCGCTGTTCTTTTGCCCGTCGCCTCCGGCTGCCAACACTCGTACCCCATCGACGCGAAGATGTCCGACATGGTCGCGATGTCGGACGCGACCGCCTCGATCTTGACCAAAGACGTGTATGGGGGCATGGAGAGTTCCCCGCGTTCTTTGAGTTCCGACCTCCAGAATATCCGCCAGCCGTCGCCATCGGCGCCTAGTCCCCTCTGCCAGTCTTTGCCGGGGCGTCTCGTCTGAATCAGCACGCGCCGCTCACGGGACGAGATGCCACGCCGGCGCGACTCCCATATCAGCGAAAAAGCTCGTACCCTCGCGTCGTGTTCGCCCAGCCGAGCCTCCCCGTCGGCGTCTATCCATCCGACCATTCCCACTGGAACCTCGTCGCAGAGGAAGAGGACGGCTCTCGTGCCGACCATCACGCACGGTTTTGTTCCGCGCACGGCGCGTTTTAACTCGGATTCCGGCGTGTCGGAGGAGAATATGGGGGCTGGGTTGTTTATCGCGGCGTCGGCGAGAGGAAACAGAGCTTCGAGCCCTGGCCTCCGCGCGGACAGCAGGTGACCGGCGCAGGAGGGACACTTGTCGGGCGTCGGCGAGCCCGCGCCGCACGATACGCAGCGAACTGCCGGCGCCGCTCCCTCCAGGCGCAGCGTCCCGCCGCATTTGGAACATTTGAGCGGCGCGCCGCACTCCTCGCAGATTATCTCTCCGGCGTAACCCTTGCGATCCAATATCCAGAGCGCCCATTCGCCGCGCTCCAAGGCTTTTTCCGTCTCGCGCACGAGTGGTTCGCTGACGGCAAGCCCGCCCGAAACGCCTTCCACCGCGGGCGAGTAGGCCAGTTTCATGTCGACGAAAATTACATGTTTGTCCCTGCGGACGGAGGCCGGAGGATGTTCGGCGTCGTACTTCATGAAAGCCCTCGGCGAGGGCATCCGGCCGCCCAATACCAGCGCCGCGGACTCTATCCGCGCGCGCGACGCCAGCAGGCTGCGCGCGTTGAAAATGGGATGCCGCATCGTGCGCCACACGTTGTTGCTCTCGTCCTCGACCACGACGCGAGCCAGTCCGGCGAGAGGCGACATGACTGAGTTCTGGCCGCCGATGACAATCAGGCCGTCGCCTGCCGATAGGCGCTTCCACATGCGCCATTCGGCGTTTCCTCCAAGACGCGGGTATAACACCGTATTTTCCCTGATCACGGGCGGAACCGCGCCGGAGTTCACGATGAGTTCGAAAAATCTTTTCGCGTCGGAATGGATCGGGAACGAGACGAGGGTCGGCGCGCCGTCCGACAGGATGGAAAGATACCTATCGAAACGCGAGGCGTCCTCCGGCTCGTAGACAAAGGTCGCCGAAGGAGAGCCCCCGCGTCTCTTCCCGTGCGCCGGAGGCTCCGCTGGTTCGCCTTTGAGAAAATCGTCAGGGAGAAGCGTCTTCATGGCAGTGCCGAAGCCGCAGAGATAGGCGTCGCAGAACCATTTCAACAACGATATCACATGCTCGCCGAGCACGGGAACGTCGTCGATTATCTCGGATATCCCGCGGATTTCCCCGCCGTAATCCTCGGCTTCCTCGGCGGGTCCGGCAATCATCCCCACCCGCGTGCCGCGCCCCATTGGAACGCGCACACGCACACCCGGCAGCGGGGCGTTGGCGCAACCCGCAGGCAGGGAATAAGTCAGATTTGTCCACCATGGGCCGGGAAGAGCTACCGAAACAGTCCCGCCATGTTTGCCCAAACTCATTGCCCCGGAAGAATTACAGCTATCGAGTCCAGGATTTTCGACGCGACCTCCCATTTGCTGCCAGAGAACGTCCGCGGCGTCATGCCGTATTTTTGCGCGAAAAATATCTCGACGCTGTTGGAGTCGGAAGCGAAGCCGGCGTCTGGGGCCGTTAAGTCGTTCGCGACCACGAGGTCGAGGTTTTTTCGCTCTATCTTCGACATGGCGTTCTCGCGGATATTTTGCGTCTCCGCCGCGAAACCGGCGAGTATCTGGGACGGTCGTTTGCCGCGTCCGATCTCGAGTGCAATATCAGGGTTCTGTTCCAGCTCAATGCTTATGCGTGCCGCGTCGCCGCGTTTGATCTTCTGAGGGCTGAATTGCTGCGCTCTGTAATCGCCCACGGCGGCGGTCTTGATTATCACGTCGGCATCCGCCGCCGCTGACATGCAGATGTCGTGCATCTCGCAGGCGGTCTCCGCCGCGATGAACCTGACCCCGGACGGAACGCGCAGGTTCACGGGACCGGAGACGAGCGTCACGTCAGCGCCTCTGTATCTCGCCTCCGAGGCGATCGCATAACCCATCTTTCCGGAACTGGGGTTGGAGATATAGCGCACCGGATCTATATATTCCCGCGTGGGGCCGGCCGTCACGAGGACTTTTGCGCCCGCGTAGTCCTTGTCGGCGCGCAGCGAATACCAGGTTTCGTCGAGTATCGCCTCCGCTGACGGAAGGCGGCCCTTGCCCTCGCAGCCGCACGCTAGAGGGCCGGAATCCGGGTCGATGACGCGATGTCCATGGGCAGCCACCGTGGCGGCGTTAGTCTTCGTCGCCGGGTGCGCCCACATGTGCGCGTTCATGGCCGGGAAGAAAATCTGGGGGGCCTCGCAGGCCAGCATCGCCGCACCGAGGAGCGTGGAGGAATCGCCGACGGCCGCCATTCGCAGGACGTTTGCCGTGCAGGGCGCCGCCACGAACGCGTCGGCCCATGCCGACAGGCTGATATGGGGTATCGTCCAGCCCATCTCATCGGATTTGAGGTCTTTATCCCGCCACACGCGCCGCTTTATGAGCGTCGCGAGGGCAAGCGGGGAAACCAGGGACGCGCCCATGTCCGTGAGGATAATTTCGACCTCGCAGCCCTGCCTGAGCCACGCGCGAACCAGCTCTGGCGTCTTGTAAGCGGCGATCCCGCCGCTCACGCCCAGCAGTATTTTTTTGTTACGCGCCCACTGAGGAGGCATATTGCCGGACATCCGTCACAACGGCCGAGTCGATATTGAGGCGGCCTTTCTCTATTTCGTCTATCGCGTGCGTTATGTAACGTTCGCTTCCCTCTCCATCCAACGAGCGGCCCTTCTGTTCGCTGAGCTGGCGCGCTCTCGTCGAGACTACCATGGCGAGCGCGTACTTGTTTTCGATGCGCGAGGTCTCGTATATTTTTTCAAGGTTGTTGTAAATCATTCGCGTTACCTCCCGGCATTTCTGTAGCTTTTTATTATTTCCACAAGTTCTCGTGATGCCTGCTCAACATCGTCATTCATTATCACGTGATCGTATTCGGCCGACTGTTTCATCTCCATGGCCGCGTTGCGGAGCCTCACGCAAATCTGTTCGGGCGTCTCCGTGCCGCGCTCCATCAGCCTGTCCTCCAGCTCGTCGAGAGACTGAACCGTGATGAATATCCTTATCGCCTCGGGCACGATGTCCTTGACCCTGCGACATCCCTTGACGTCTATCTCGAGCGCCATGTCACGCCCTTCGTTCAGCACCCGCTCGACCTCGCTCTTTTTTGTGCCGTAACAGTTCCCGTGAACCTCGGCCCATTCGAGAAATTCACCTCTGCCCGCCATACTCTCGAACTCGTCACGCGAAACATAATGATACTCGCGGCCCTCCGCTTCGTCCGACCTCCTCTCCCTGGTCGTGCAGGAGACGGAATATTCAAGATCCTCGACCTCGCGGAACAGTCTCTTCCGCAAGGTCCCTTTTCCCGCGCCAGCCGGACCGGAGAGAATGAAAAGACGTCCTCTTTTCATGAAGCGGCTCCGTCGCCAGCGGCTCCGCCGTTGGCGGTCCCGCTGTTCCTGACGGACACGCCGCCCGCGTCTTCTTCGAACCGCGACGACAGCGTCTCCGGTTGAAGCGCCGATATGACCACATGCCTGCTGTCCATTATTAGGACGGCCCTCGTCTTGCGCCCCTGAGTCGCGTCCACCAGAAGCCCCGCGGCGCGCGCCTCCTCTCTGAGACGGCGCAGCGGCGCACTCGACGAGTCAATTATGGCGACGACCCTGTCTCGCGACACCATGTTGCCGAAACCGATATGAACGAGACGGAAATTCATGTCCTCACACCTGCCTCATTCCAGATTTTGTATCTGTTCGCGTATCCTTTCGACGGCCGACTTGACATTGACCATGAGCCAGCGTAAATCGGCGCTCGTTACCTTGGAATTGATGGTATTGGCCTCCCTGTTCATCTCCTGCGCCAGAAAATCGAGTTTGCGTCCCTCGGCCTGCTCCGCTTCCCCGATCTCGCGAAATTTGGCCGCGTGGCTCGACATGCGCGCGATCTCCTCCGATATGTCCCATTTGTCGGCGAAGATGATCGCCTCCTGCGTGAACCGCGCTTCGTCCACCGATATCCCGGCGGACGCCAGGATGTTTTTCAGCCGTTCAGTGACGGTCTCGAACGCGGAATCCCTGGCCTCCGTCCAGGTTTCCCCTATCTCTTTCATGAGACGTTCGACCTCGTTTAGGTGCTGGCCGACCGCCTCTTTCAGATGAGCGCCTTCCTTGCGTCTCATATCATTCCAGTTTTCGGTCGCGCGGTACAATACGCCCGACATGATATCCTCAACGTTGTCGTCTCCGAAGACGGCGCGCGAGGATATGTCCAGAACCCCCGGCAAATTCACGAGGGCGTCAAGGGATATGTCGCGTTCCGCTCCCATCACGCCGCGCATCGGCGATATCTCCCTGTAATAGGCCGTCATGGCCTCTTTGTTGAGGACGAGCGCCGCGGACGCTGCCGACCAGGTTATCTCAACGCGCGCGACAATTTTGCCCCTGCGGAACATGCCGCGCAGCCGCTGGTGGAACCAGGGCTCGAATGAAGATAATTCCCTCGGGAGCCTGACGGATATGTCCTGATATCTGTGGTTCACGCTCGACAGCTCCACTGTCGCTGTTCCCCACTGGCGCTCTTCAGACGCCGCTCCAAATCCGGTCATGCTAACATACATCGTCCGCGTCCTCCATGGCGAGCAATTCCCTTTCCAGCGATCTCATGAGTTTTTCCCTTCTCTCGCGTTCATTCGGCATATCCGGGTCAGGATATATGAGATGAGATATCGTGAGTTTCATCTTCGACGGCCGCGGCAGAGCCCTGCTCTTGGGCCAGGCTTCGAAAGAGCCCTTCACGTATACCGGCAGCACGGGAAAACCGGTTTTCACCGACAAATACGCCGCTCCAGGTTCGATCGGCCCCAGCCTGCCGTTCGCGCTCCTCGACCCTTCGGGAAAGAGCAATACGCTCTCTCCCTCTTTTAAGAGCGCCAGAAGGAGTTTCATAACGGCGCCCGCCCTCTGACTGTCCCCGCGGGTCACCGGCACGGCCCCCAGCGTCCTGATGAGAAAACCCAGCAGGGGGACGCGAAATAACGACTCCTTGGCCAGATACCTCAGCCGTATCGGGAAAACCGCGCCGATCAAAGGAGGATCCGCAAAACTCGCGTGGTTGGACGCCACTATCATCGGCCCTTCGCTCGGAATGTTTGACAGGCCGTACACTTCCAGGCGGTTATAGAGCCTGAAAAACAGCATGAAGACGTTTTGGACGAGACGGTAAAAAACGCGTGAGATCATGATTTCGGCGTCAAAACTTTCGCGGCTTCTTCCATGACCCGGGACACCACTGCCTCGAAAGAGAGCCCGGTGCTGTCTATGAAGACGGCGTCCTCGGCCCGTTTCAGCGGGGCGACCGCGCGGTTCGTGTCCATTTCGTCCCTTGCCTTCACCTGCCGCAGTATATCGTCGTAATTGGATTCCTCACCTTTAGCGAGCCTTTCAGCGTGACGTCTCGCGGCCCTCTCCTCGGGAGAGGCGGTGAGGAAAATCTTGACGTCAGCGTCGGGGAAAACCACAGTTCCCATGTCGCGTCCTTCCGCCACGAGACCTTGGGTCCTCTGGCCGCGCTGTATATCGAGCAGCGACTCGCGAACCGCCGGGAGCGCCGAATACGGCGAAACGTGCCGCTCTATGGCTGGAGTCCTGATGATTTCCGTGACATCCTCACCGCAGGCGAAAACCCGTCCGCCGCGGAACGAGATCGTAAATTCCGCGAGCGCCGCGCGCAGTTCCGGCGAATCCGAAGGAGGAATGTCCTTCGACAGCATAACGTGAGTGATTGCCCTGTATATCGCCCCCGTGTCCAGAAACGGCAGACCCAACCGCCTTGCCGCTTCCCGCGCAACGCTGCTTTTACCAGCGCCGGCCGGGCCGTCGAGAACTATTATTGGTGGATGTTCCGATAAACGCATGGTCTTTGTTTTTATTTGAAGCTGTCTTCCATCGTCGATATGATATCCACGAACTCAGCCATCAGCTGTTCGGTACTGTCGGCGATACCGAGCCGTTCGAGGCTGTCTGTGGATACATTGTACTGCATCCCGTCGGCGCCTATTCCGAGGCCGAGCATGAGGCACAGGGAATTGGCCACGTGCACCACGTCGAGCACTTTCCTGTGCTCCGACGCGCCCGAGGGAAGCTCTTCCGGGGTATGGTGGTAGATGGTCACGTAAGAGTAGACATCAGGAAGGTTCCATTGTTCCATCACTAAACCGCCGACCTGGGCGTGATCGAAGCCCAGAACCTGGCGTTCGGCGTCGCAAAACGGTATGCCGTCTTCCTCCACCAGACGGAGGATTATGCTGTAACCGAAGCGGACGTAATCATTCAGTACGATCTTGCCTATATCGTGCATCAAGCCGCCGATATACGCTTCCTCCGGGTCGCCGGCGCGCACTTTTTCGCAGAGATAACGGCTGGTGGCGGCCACTCCCTGGGAATGCCTCCACATTTCGCCGCGGTCGAGAGAATATCCGGTGAATGAACTGTCCATGAATTTATAGACCGAAGCGGCGAGGACTATGCTCTTCACCGTCTTGAAACCGAGATATGAGATGGCCTCCGGAACGACCGTTATCTTGCGCGACAGGCCGTAATAAGCTGAGTTCGCGAGCCGCAGGATACGCAACACCAGGCTTTCGTCCTTGCGCAATATCTCGCCGACGTCCGAAGCGCTGCTCTTCGGATCGTCCAATTTCTTCAAAGTTTCTATGACAAACTGAGGCAGCGAGGGTATATCCTTCACCCTCTTCAGCACTCTGCGTTGTATCAAATCCCGGGTCCGATCGTCAAGTCCTTGCATCTGCATCCCTCCGTAAATCTCGTCCCGCCGGCAGGATTATACGTCAAATTTTCCCGCCGTTCGATATCATATTACGCAGATTCTCATAGTTAAATTCGCGCCACGAGGCCGCCGGCATTTTGTCCAGAAATAGATTTCCCACGCCGATTCTCTTCAAACGAAGGACTTTGTTGCCGAGCGCTTCCGCCATAAGCCTGATTTCCCGTTTGAATCCTTCGGTCAGGACGACCCTCCAATGCCTGCCGTCATTCGGACGCCCGGGAGACAATTCCGCAGGTATCAACAGTTTCTTTTCTATAATAACACCTCTTGCCCATTCCTTCATGTGTTTTTCCTCCATGGCGTGTTCGAGGACTACCGCGTAAGTCTTGCGCACGCCCGAGGACGGGTGAACGAGCAACTGGGAGAATTGTCCGTCGTTGGTGAGGATCAAGAGTCCTTCGCTGTCGAGGTCGAGCCTTCCGGCGGGAAATAGCCCAACGGTTCTGTAAATCTCCGGCAGCAGATCCATGACCGTGCGCCGCCGCGCGTCGCTCACCGCGGACAGCACGCCTCGCGGCTTGTTCATGACGATATAGACCGGCGGCGCCGGGTTCACGGCGCGCCCGTCGACGGCGACTGTCTCTCCTTCGGCGACCGTCCTGCCGGGAGAAAGTTCAGTATCGTCTCCCACCCTGACCCGGCCCGACGCGATCAACAGATCGGCGTTCCTTCGGGAGGCGACGCCGCAAAGAGCGAGATACCTGTTGAGGCGTATCGGATACGATATCCTCTCGGCGTCACTCATCCGGCGTCTCCCAATCGTTCCGCGCGGGTTCTTTCACGAAGGTCTCCTGCAATTCCTCCAGCGTGGGAAGCGAGGCTATCGAGGCGAGGCCGAAAATCTCCAGGAACCTGTCCGTGGTCCTGTAAAGAAGGGGGTTGCCCGTGCTTTTCTTCCGTCCCGCGACCCTCACGAGCCCGTGTTTCACGAGTGTGTCTATGACGCGATCACACCTCACCGTGCGGATCTCCTCCATCTCTCCGCGGGTCACCGGCTGATTGTATGCCACCACCGCAAGCGTCTCGAACGCCGCCTTGCTCAGGCGGACGCGCTGCGCCGCGGCCATTCCCTGATATTCGGCCACCGTGGTTTCGAGGTCAGGCGCCGTCGCCATCTGCCAGCCTCCGGCGAGATTGAGCAGCGTCACCCCCCGTCCCTCGTCGCAGAGTGCTTTAAGCCTGGCCAGCCCGCGCGATACCGCGGCGGGGGAAACGCCGAGGGCGGCCGCTAATTCTTTTTCCGACACAGGCTGCTGGGAGACGAACAGCAGCGCTTCGAGCCGGCGCACGAGCATATCGTATTCGCCCAGATTATCCGGCATCAATGCCGACATCTCCCCATTCCTCCATCTGGGTGAGCTTGACCGCACCCAGGCGCGACATCTCAAGCAGTGCGAGCAGCGTCACGATGAGCGCGCCCGCGCCGAAGCGGGCAAGTGCCGCGGAAAGCGTGACCGTGCTCCCCTCGGTCAGCAGCTCCCTTATCTCGTCCATCCTGCGATCCACCTGAATTTCCTGCGGAACCGCGTCGGGTATTTCCTCCATGAAATCGTCTCGCGCGGAGCGGATCCTTGAGCGGGAGTATTCATCGATGAGATTCCACCAGAGCGTCGACAGGCCGTAGAGGTCTCCTATGTCGAACCAAGGGGGGCCGCCCTCGTCGGATACCCGCACGAACGAACGATCACGCTCGATCTTCATCTCGTACAGCCTCGCCGCGGCGATCCTGTACGGTTTGAAGCGCTCCAGCATGACCGCGAGCGTATCCTCGGTCAATTCGCCCCCGCATTCGTCCCCCGGGGCGGGCGGCATATCAGCGGGCGCGTCGCCGCCGTCCGCTCGGGGAAGCAGCGAGTGCACTTTTCTGATCAGTATGCGGCTCGCCAGCGAAAAAAATTCGGCGAGTTCGGACAGCGTGGCCTTCCTCGACGTCAGGAGGTACGACACGTACTGTGACAGGACGTCCGTCAATTTCACTGACGAGGCGTCGATCGCGCTCGTCTCCACCAGATGGCAGAACAGATCAAGCGGCCCGGAGAAATCCTTCAGAGTTATCTCGAAAACTGGTTCTTCCGCCATTATTTCACAGATTGGAGCTTGAAATCATTTAATTTGGGGCATCGACAGGGCTTCGTAGACTTCGTCCATCGTCCGTTCTGCCGTCGCGCGCGCCCGCCCGGCCCCGTCGGCCAAGATGGCGTTCAGCTCGTCGTCGCGTTTTTCAAAATATCGCCTGCGCTCCTGAATGGGAGTCATGTGCTCAGTCACGTGCGCGATGAGGATTTTCTTGCAGTCGACGCACCCTATCGAGGCTGTCTTGCAGCCGGAGGCGATCTCGTCCATCTGTCCTTTGTCGGGATTGAAAAACTTGTGAAGATCCCATGCGGGGCATTTGTCCGGGTCTCCCGGGTCAGTCCTGCGTTCGCGCGCCGGGTCGGTGACCATGGTGCGGATTTTTTTGTCGAGCACGGGTATTTCGTCCGCGATGTCGAGCGAGTTGCCGTAGGATTTACTCATCTTGCGCCCGTCGGTGCCGGGTATTTTGGGGCTATAGGTCAGCATTATCGCGGGCTCCGGAAAAACCGGCCCGTAGAAGTTGTTGAACCTGCGCGCCAGCTCCCGCGATATTTCGAGGTGCGCCGTCTGATCCTCTCCCACCGGCACCTTTACGGCCTTGTAGACGAGTATGTCGGAGGCCATGAGCACGGGATAACCGAGAAAGCCGTAGGTCGACAGGTCTTTGTTCTGGAGATTCAATATCTGCTCTTTATACGTGGGGCAGCGTTCGAGCCAGCCCAGGGGAGCTATCATCGAGAGTGCCATGTGAAGCTCTATGTGCTGCTTGACGTGAGACTGCACGAAAATCGCGCATTTTTGAGGATCCAGTCCCGCCGCGAGCCAGTCCAGAAGGACCTCGCGGCTGTTCAGGGACAGCTTCGAGGGATCCGCGTAATCCGACATCAAAGCGTGCCAGTCGACGATAGAGAAGTAACACTCGTGATCCTCCTGAAGTTTCACCCAGTTTGAAAGCGCTCCCGCCATGTGTCCCAAATGAAGCCTGCCCGTCGGCCTCATCCCGCTGAAAACTACATCCATCGATACCTGCACCTCCGCAAAAGTATTAATCATTAATATAACAGATTTGTCACTTTTCGCGAGATAAATAACCGAAACAATATATCGCAGGCATGCGCTTTTCTCAAAATAAACGAAAGCTATAAAGTTGTGTTACAATATTCCTGTCGATATATCCGATAAAAATCTTCGACTTGTTAACCGGAAAAAACTTGACTAATTGACGAATTTATTAGATCATAAGCACCTCCTGTAATGAATCAGAATCAAGGGGGGAAAGTATTCTCCGGCTGGGGAACAATCCCTTCGAGAAGGAGGTGGTATTGTGGCTGACAGACATTCGAAACCATCCGACGAAATTCTTTTTAAGACGATGAGCGTTTTCTTTGTCACCATAATGCCGTTTATAGCACTGCCGTTTTTAATTGTCTCGGAATTTCTGAAATTGCCCGAACGGAGGCCGCTTTATCTGAGGTTCCCGAAGGCGAATTCCATCCTGTCCAATTACGCTCCCAACAAACTGCCGTCGGGCGCGAAAATAGGCTATAACCGCCACGTATTGTCGGCGGTCAAGGAAATGGGGATATCGCTCGACCAATTCGACGAATGGATGGCCGCTTATCCGGGAAGCGCCATAAAACACTTGAGATACATGCCCGAGGCGATGCAGAGGGACGCCGCGAGCATAGCCTTGTTTATAAGAAAATCGAACAGCAGCATAGACGTAAAAACCGCGTGGCGGGAAGCCGCGGCCCTGGTGCATTACAGCGCCAAATACGGCGTGCCGTCGGCATTGACCACCGCAGTGGCTCAGGTGGAAAGCACGTTCAACCCCAACGCGGTTAGCTCAAAGGGAGCGTCTGGAGTCATGCAGGTGATGTGGAGAATACACAACAACCTCTTGAGGTCGAACGGCATACACCCCACGCCGGGAAAGAACCCTCTCGCTGACCCGGAACACTCCATAGCCGCCGGATGCCTCCTGCTTTCGCGGTACATTCGGGCATACGGGTCGGTTCAGAAGGCCATAGATCGTTATTATGGCGGAACGTCCGCCACTTATCACAGGAAAATCAACGTCAATATAGCGAAGTTGATGACCCATCAATCCAAACTTTTTGACTGATCTATACAGGACTGTGGAATCATTTACGGCAGGACGAATGAATGTTATATTTTATCCGGACGATTTTAAGTCTGAAAATGAGAAAGGGAGTTCTTATTTATGTTTTTATTTATGAATGATAACAGCCGCGACCGCATTCGGAAACGCGCGCCCGGCGGATTCACGCTGGTCGAGGTATTGATCGTGATAATGATAATCGCAACATTGGCCGGCACACTGATGCTCGCCATCTCCTACAGCTCCGACAACGCCGAGGCGGCCGCCGTCATGTCCGATCTTGACGCGGCCAAAAACGCCCTTCTCGCTTATTCCATGGAGCACAGGACCAGGATGTCCGACAGACTGGACGAATTTGAAAACGCAAACTCATTTTTCATAGTCGATAGATTGAACAAATATTTGAGCTCTCAGATCACGATGTCGGGCAGTAAGACCAAGGCTCGTTTTGACAAAATAGACGTGGATATCGCGCCAGACGGAAAAATCAGAATCGGTTTCGTGGGTTTCCCCGCGACAAGCGGTCTCGTCAAAGCGTTGGAACGGAAAACAGCCGGCGGCAATAGCAGCGCGGTCTATGATGTGAGCGGGAGCGGGACTAATTGCACCATTTGGCTTGACGTCAAGTAGACGATCAGCCCGCGTTCTCTCCCGCCGAAGGGAATATTTTTTGCGTTTCCCGCGCGGCATCGCCGGGTGTTTTTCTTACCCTGACTCCGCCGGGTGTGTAACTCGCAAGTCCCTTCTTTTTTATCATCCTGTTGATGTGCTTCTGCAGATAAGCCGCCCCGAAGAACCATATCAAGATCGCCGAGGGCGCGAAGGTGGTTGCCCGGGAACGTATGACATCCAGCTTGCTGGACAGCAGCTCGTCTATTATCACCTCCCTGCTCCAATACAGGATATGCCTGTTGACGGCGATGGAAACGACGAAAGCGCACAAGGCGCATATGAGCAGGTTCGATGACAATATGTAATCTGCGTCGAATCCGGCCGCCGCGGCGTCGCAAGCCCCGGCGGCCGCAAGGGCTATGGACGCGCAGTAAGAGGCGAGCCATACCGACAGCGGCAATTTGATCTTTTTTTCCTCGGGCTTTGCCATCAAAAGAAGAGAGTTTATGCGGTTTTTCAGCCAGAAAGTTGAGCGCAGGCCGACCGTAGCGACGTTCAGCAAGAAGAGCTGGAATGGGGACATGGTGGGAAATTTGGGCCCCAATACGGACATCTTGCACGCCCATGCCGTCTTCCTGGACAATCGCGGGGATCTGGCGGCTTGAAGCCGGGACTTTTTTTCTTCCGGCGGCGCGGCGCGCGGTTTTTTCTGGATTATCCGCGTCTTTATCCTGCTCCCGCAGATGGGACAATAATTTTTGTTCCACCCGGGCGGTATGGGATGAAAATTTTCAACGCAATATCTTTTGAATTCAGCCATCGAAATAATCGTATTCGTCTTCGTATTTTTCCGGCTCGAAGTCGTCCTTGGTCCACGGAGCCGCGACCCTGTCCGTCTTTCCCGTCACGACGCAGCCGCCTATCAGGTCTCTCAGCGTGGCGTCGCTCTCTATCTCGGACACATCCGCGAAACCCGGCATACCGAGGCCCATCAGCCTGTTGATATGGTGTTGTATGTAAGCGGAGCCGAACAAAAACAGGCCGATCCAGGAGGGGATGGCACGTCCCACCATGACCCCATCGCTGTCCCACTTTATCACCGCGCCGCGGAGCGCCCAACGAATGCGGAAATAATTGAAACAGCGCATCGGAAAAATGACCGACAGATAAAGCAGGACGAAGGCGAACGCCACAGCATGCGCCGTTTCGAGCGCCACGCGGAATCCAGTGAAATACCAGGCCGCGTAAAGCACCGCCGAGACAGGCAAAAGCGTTTGAACCACAAAACCCAGCACGGCGAGCCGTTTTAAGGATTCAACATTTACCCTGCGTTCTTCCATCTTGTTGAAGGCGTACGCGTTGCCCCAAATCCATACATAAGGGTAGGTGCCCAGGGTGACGAGGCAGAGCCCAAAGAATATCTTCAGGGGTATATAGCCCAGAATGGCGGATTCGCGGGCTTCTCTGAGGACGCGCAGCTTGTCGCCGAAATACGCGCATACGGCCTTTGCGCGTCTGAAAGGCCACAACAAAACTATGCGCCCCGCCATGCCGCGCTTTTTCCCGCGCGACGCACGCCTTGAAGGCAACACAAACTCGTCGCTGTCCAGCTCTGTTTTTTGTGAAGAGGAAAGCATCTTTCTTCTTCTATACTTATTCGTTTTTACGTAAACTTCGGAGAAGCTCTCGTATTTTTTGTTTAACGAGTGCTGTCCTTCTTGTGAAAAAATCATCTCGTCGAAAATTTAACAAACAGAGAAACTAGCCTCCAACGCCCGGGAACATCCTGAGGAAATCACTATCGTCGTCCAGCGCGCGTCCTTTAGGCCGATCATCGGGCAGGTCGGATACGGCGTCTTGCGGGGCTTGCGGTTTGGCGGGCGGCGATGCCGACGGCTCATTCAAACGTTCAGTTTCAGATGCAGGGTATGGCGGTGACTGATGTATCTGCGAAAAAAAACCTCCGAACTGGGGAGTGTGCGGTGATGGCGGCGGCGTGCCGGCGGCCTGATGTATTTGAGATATGGCTCCTGCTGATGGCGGCGCAGGCGCGGTTTGTGCCGGCGGCGACGGCGGAGTCGGAATGCCGGGCGTTTGATGGATTTGGCTGAACAGCCCGGCCTGCGGAACCGGCGGAACGACAGGAGGCAACGGCGTCGCGGGAACACGATTTTCGTCCGAAGGAGCAGACGCGGTAACGAGTTTTTGCGCTATGTAGGGCATCGGCATAGGAGGTGGAGTCTGTGTTTGCGCAGGCGCGGGCGGCGCCGGCACTCTCGCCGGCGGCACGGACGGAGCTTGCGGCATGGGCGGAACAAATGGAAGAACCGACGCTCGCGCCTGCTGCGGGACTGGTTGCAATGGCGCTTGCGGAACAGGCGGGACGAGCGGAGGAACTGCCGTCCGCGCCGGCTGTTCCGGGATTGGCAGGATGTTTGCCGGCGGCGGCGGAACGGGCACGGATTCTCTATGGACGGAACTTATTGTTTCCACCACCGCCGGAGCGCTTGGCTCCACCTGCGGCGGTCTCGGGACATCCGTCACGGAGCCTCCGCATAACGGGCAAAAAGGTTTATCCCAATCTATCACGTTGTGGCAGCGGGTGCATTTCTTCATACTTTATCTCCTTTTCGGACGTTATGGTCTCGGGATCCGTCAATTCATCTGCAAATGTTGAAAATATGATATATACAATTATCTCAAATTTCAAGTTTTATTTTCGTATATCAAATCGCAGGCAAGGTACCTTGGGACTCCGCCCCAAACCCCGGCAGGGAGTTTGCTCCCTGCACCCTCATTATGAGTTTTTATTTTACCTGTCAACTATGCGGGGTTTCCGTCATGTTTGAGAAAAAACCGCCGCCGCAGACCGACGTTCGTTTTATCGTCACGCGCGTTTCTTTGGCCCGCAAAACGTCCGCGAGCCATTTTTCGGCAAGTTCCGCGCCGAATTTGTTCGTTGGCTCGTATAAAAGCCCGGAGGCAGTGCCCGAATGGGCCGCGGCTATCCCTATCGCTCCGGTGAGCCTGCGCGCCTCCATCAGCGCGCCCCATTCCTCTTTGGGCCTCACGTTTTGCTGTATTTCAGCGGATAGGGTAGCGGCGGACGCGATGAGCGCAGCGTCGCCGGCAGCGAGGCCGCGTTTGAGGATATCGTAGGCGAGTTCATGGTTGCGCGAGCATCCGCGCAACGCTTCCAATGCGGAAACGTCATGTCTGTAGTCATTCGTATCGAGCGTTCGCCTGGGAATGACAGCCACTAGCGTCATTGGCGGAGGCTCGGGGAGCCGTTCTATGAGTTCGCCTTTTATATGATCCACCAGGGCGAGGCCGTCGAACATTATGCCGTCGCTCGGTTCTATGGACGCGCACAGGGAAAAGAGCCGCTCATCGGAGAGCGCCGTTCCGGCGTGGGCGGCGCAGGCGGCGAAAGTCCCGGCTATGTCCATTGTGGACGTCGCGAGCCCTTTGGCTGAGGGAAGCGGATTTATGACGTTTATAGCGCTCCCCTCGGGAAACGTTCCGAGAGCGGCGCCGGAAGTGTTCCCGGCGAAAATTTCCCTCGCTTTCCCGAACGCGCGAAGCGATTTCTCGCCGCAGGGGTTTAAAATGTCCCCGGCCTCCGGCACGCACAACTCGACCCTGCCTCTCCAGGACACCACGAGGCTGACGAGCAATTCTCTGCCGCCTATCCAGCCCTGCACCCATTCTCCCATGGTGGCGGGCATGGCGGCTTCCGCCAAAATCCTGGCCATCGGTTATATTTCGAACACGCCAGTCACGGCGGTATGGTCGGAGGGGTGTTCCATTGCCCGCAAACCGCGCACGACGTAAGCGTCGACTGAATGGCGTTCCAATCCAGGCGTGGCGAACAAGTGGTCGATCCGCCAGCCGACGTTTCTCGCGAAAGCGTCTTTCACCCTGTAATCCCAGAAGGAAAACTCGCCCGCCTGGGGCCTGTGTTTTCGAAATACGTCCACGAGCCCCCACGACGTGATCGCTTCGAGCGCGGCGCGTATCTCGTCGCAGACGCAGACATGATTACGCTTGTTCTCGGGGTGGGTCACATCCATATCGGTCGGGACCACGTTCAGGTCGCCAGTCCAGAGCATTTTCCCCTGCAGGTTGTAGTCGCGTTCGAACAGGGCCCGAATTCGCGCCAAGAATTGTTTTTTGTACGCGAAATCGGGGCTGTCCATGGATTTTCCCTGCGGCACGTAGGTGCAGACCACGTTCAGGTCTCCGAAAGAAGCCCTCAAAATCCGCGCGCGATCCTGTTCGGTATCCGAGCCGTCGTCGAATCCGGCAGCGACCCGGTCGGGCCGTTCGCGCGACGCTATCGCCACTCCGTTGTACGATTTCATCCCGCTGCAGAAACATTGATAACCGAGGTTTTCAAAGAAATCGAGCGGGAAATCCTCGTCCCGGCATTTCGTCTCCTGAAAACACAGGATATCCGGCGCGTCGCCGCCCGACAGAAAATCATGCACTATGGGCAGGCGCGCCTTGAGAGAATTGACGTTAAAAGTTGATATCTTAATCTTTCGCATTGTTGATCAGCCACACCCCAATCAAGATCATGGCCCCGCCCGCGTAAATGTAGGGCGTGAACCGCTCCCCCATGAAAAAATACGCCACGATCACGCCCACGACCGGCTGAATGAACTGGAAAGCCGACACGCGGGCCGCTGTGAGCGCCGACAATCCGTCGTACCACAGAATATAACACAAACCCGAACATACGCACCCCAAGAATAATATCACATACCAGTCGCGCATCGGGACATGGAGCAGTCCCCAAAAATCCTGCGGCCAAAAGATGAACACCGCCAGGGATTGTATGAGGAACGCGAAGATATTCAGCCAGAGTATGGCGAACGTGGGCGGGCATTCGCGCAGCAATCCGCGCGACATTATCTGGAACACCGCCCAATTGACGGCGCTTATGGCAATCAGCAGGTCTCCGGTTCCGCCCGTCGCGAATATTTCAAACCCCTTCGTCCCCAGCCCGACGACGAGCAGCACTCCCGTTCCAGCGAACAGCAACCCCAATATTGCGGCGGCGTTCACGCGTTCTTTCAAAAAAACTACGCCCAACACCGCCACCGCAGCCGGAGTCGCGGCGATCATCCAGTTGGAATTGGCGACCCCCGCGCTGCGCATTCCCAAGAACTGAATATTTTGATGAAAGACTATGCCTAAAAAAGCGAGGGCGAGCAAGGGAACGGCTTCGTCGCGGAAAGGCCTTCGCAACTCGTCTCTGTAACTTGCGGCCGGCACTATCAAAAACAATCCCAGAGCCATCCGAAGCCACACAGCGAGCAACGGCTCGACCCTTGCGACCGAAACTTTCATGGCCGCGAAGGACGCTCCCCAGAACAAGACGCACAGGAGGATTTCGGCAACCGCGTTTCGCTCCGAAATAACGCCGGGCGCGAGGATATTCTTCAGACTCATCTATGCGCGCTCCCCTCTTCCTCTTTAAGAAATACCGCCATGCTCCAGATTATACCATTTGTTCCGGCGCGCCTTTCACGCGCATATGCGGGAAAATGACATGACAAAACGCTGTAATGTTATAATTTTTTATCCTACACTCCGAGGTTTCTCTTTCGAAAGTGAGGGTTCAGCAGTCAGCGATACAATCCGGTCATCGTAGGGGCTCTCCTCGGAAAAGTATACCACGCTGTCGGAATTTCACGGCGGACGGATCTGACGCTTGTTTCACACACCGGTTTTCTTGCAAAGATGAACATCCTCGCCGCAAGAAATCCGCTCGCAAATTTCAAATTGTTCTGCTGTTCTGAGGCGCGCTCATAATGATATAATCAATTCTCGAGAAACGATAACTCATAAGTTTGGGGCGCTATACATGCATACACCCCGCGGGGTATTGAAAAACGTTTTTGGATACGACTCCTTCAGACGCGGGCAGGAGGAGATAATAAACGAGATGCTTTCCGGGCGCGACGTTCTGGGCGTAATGCCTACCGGCGCGGGGAAATCGGTCTGCTATCAGATACCGGCCATACTGTCCGGCGGCGTCTCAATAGTCATTTCTCCGCTGATATCCCTGATGAAGGATCAGGTCGACGCGCTCAGATCGAGCGGGGTGAACGCCGCCGCCATAAACAGCGCCATGGACTGGAACGACGTGCGGTCGGTCTTGCGGTCGGCCAGGGCCGGAAAAACACCGCTGCTCTATATAGCGCCGGAGAGACTGGATGGGGAGGGATTCAGAGAGTTTCTGTCGTCCCTTGACGTCTCTCTTGTCGTGATCGACGAGGCGCACTGCGTCTCCCACTGGGGACACGATTTCAGGCCGTCTTACCTCGCGATAGCTCCGGCGATCGATTCGCTTCCCAAGCGCCCGGCGGTCGCGGCTTTCACGGCGACCGCGACCGAGGAGGTCAAAACCGACATAATAAAACAACTCGCAATGAACTCCCCTTTTGTGCTCACCACAGGTTTTGACCGCGAAAACTTGTTCTTTCAGGTGGAACACCCGGGCGAGAAGATGTCCTTCCTCCTCGCCTACGCGAAAAATTTCCCCGACATGCCTGGGATCGTATACTGTTCGACTCGCAAAAATACTGAGTCCGTCTGCCAAAAACTCGTCGCTTCCGGAGTAAAAGCCGTGAGATATCACGCCGGCTTGAATGATGTCGATAGGCTAACAAACCAGGAGGATTTCATATATGACCGTGCAACGGTCATGGTGGCAACCAACGCGTTCGGCATGGGCATAGACAAATCCAACGTGAGGTACGTCATACATTACAACATGCCCGGGAGTATCGACAGCTACTATCAGGAAGCCGGACGCGCGGGACGCGACGGCTCGCCGGCGGACTGCATTCTGCTGTACGGCGGCGAGGACAAGGCGACGATCACGTATCTCATATCGCAGGGCGAGGATAAAAACACCAAGGAAACGGCGTTCCGCAAACTGCGCCAGATGATCGGCTACTGTCACACATCGGGATGCCTCAGACGCCATATATTGAACTATTTCGGAGAGGGTTCCTCTCGCGGCGAATGCGGGAACTGCGGGAACTGCCGCTCGGTCGCTGAGCGCCATGACATTACGATCGAAGCGCAGAAAATAATGTCATGTGTGTACCGGGCGGAGGAGAAAACAGGAGGGAAAAAATACGGTTCTCAGATCATCGCCGATATTCTGCGAGGACACTGCTCCAACGCTTCCAGGAGGGAACAGGTGATGCGCTTCGGGCTTGATACTATATCCACCTGGGGAATAATGAAGGATACGGCCGCCCGTGATATCACGTACATCATCGATTTTCTGGTCGCTGAAGGTTATCTCATGTTCAACGAATTCGGCGCGCTGAGTTTCACCGAACGCTCGCTTCCGTTTCTCAAAAGCAGGACCAGGCTGTTAATGCGGCGTCACGAGAGCGTACAAAAATCGAAGAGTGAACGCGTTCCCGACAAGACCGCCGAAAAACGGGGTTTTTTCTCGGGCGGGCTCATCGAAATTTTCCGCAAAGCAAGGGCCATAGGAAAGCGTGCCGTTTTCTCGGAAGAACTCTTCGAGACGCTTCGCAAAATGAGACGCGAACTTGCCGCCTCTGAAGGCGTTCCTCCCTATGTCGTATTCTCGGACAAAACGCTCCAGGCGATGTGCGAAGCGCTCCCGTCGGATGAAGACGAAATGTTGTCAATTTCCGGTGTGGGCAGGGTGAAATTTGAAAAGTACGGACACAAATTCATGGACGCCATCCGGGAATGGCGGGAAAAACAAAATCCCGCCGACGAGGCTTGAGGCGCGTCCTCAAAAGATCGGTTATATAAAAAGGGTATGGGGAACCTGTTTCCCGACAAAGTTTGAGACAGAACCTCAAGGTTTTGCCTGTGGTAATTGAAAAAACAAAAAGGACGGTAGATAAAATGGCGGACATAACTTTTGAGATCAAAGAAACGATTGGCGTTATTTCCGAAGGCTCAAAGGGCTGGATGAAGGAACTGAACATCGTGAGTTGGAACGGCCGCGAACCGAAGTACGACATCCGAGAATGGGCGCCTGGCCACGCAAAGATGGGCAAAGGATTGACGTTTACAAAAGAGGAACTGGCTAAGCTGAAGGAATTGCTGGAAAAGATAAAATAAATCCATATTATCAAGTGCACGCTGAATCAAAGAAAACCCAGCGTTTGAGAGGATACCGAATGACGGAGAACAATGCGAACAGGGAATACAAGAACAGCGTTTCGCCACCCTCTGCGAGGATAAGCAGCGGCTCATCGATATTTATTTGTCAAGAGGCGTTCCGCTTGGTGTTATCGCCGAAAGCGCCGATCTGCCGCTCGAAAAAATTCAAACTCTTGCCGGTTGATTTTTCCGTAATTCGCATGATCAAAACCTCGGGCTCCGCCCGAACCCAGCGGGGAGTTTACTCCCTGCACCTTCATACTACAGGAACGTAAATCCCCAAAATATTTATGGAGGATTTACGTCGAGATTAAAACTCATCAATCGGTCAAGGAGGTTTCCTGTTTTCCCTGCCGGTCAATCCCAGTTCGTGATGTCGGCGGCGTTGTTGGTTCCGCCTTCTCTGCTGTCGGCGCCCAAGGAGATGATGTCGTAGTCGCCTCTTTCGCCGGGACAGACATAGATAAAATCATTGCCCCACGGGTCTTTGGGGACGGATTTCGCGTTGAGGTATCCGCCCTTTTGGTAGTTCATCGGCTCCGGCCTGATAGTGGGTTTTTCCACGAGCGCTCTCAATCCCTGTTCCGTGATCGGGAAAAAGCCGTTGTTGAGATGAAAGAGTTCCAGCGCTTGCTGAAAATACTTTATCTGCGTTTTTGCCGCCGTCACTTTTGCCGCTTCGCTCTGCCCAAGCAGACGCGGACCGACGAGGGCCGCGAGCAGCCCTATTATCACGACGACAACCATTATTTCGATAAGCGTGAAACCGTGTCTCCGTGTTTTCAACTTTGAGAACCTCCCTGTGTGAAAAATTTTCGCTGTGCCTGTCTGGATAAATATTATCATAAAAAATACATGCCGCGGGCGGTTTTCATTTGTCCGAGTTCTCCGCTTTCGAGAAATATGTCCTGATGAGCCAGAATATTCCGGTCACTGTGGCAATAAGCCCCGAGTATCGAGCTATCGACAGGTCAAAAAATCCGTTTCCCGATCGCAAAAGATCGAAGAATATCCTGTAAGGACCGTAGAGCGCGAGAAAGAGCGGCAGCAGAACGGCGCCGCGAAAAGTCATGCCGCGCGCGGCGCGGTATCTTTCTATAACGACGAGCAGCAGGCCAATCACGAGGCCTGCCGCGGACTCAAATATCTGCGACGGCCACCGCGGAACGCCTGGAGAAAAAGGAAACCGCACTCCAAACCGCGAGCTTGTGGGAAGCCCCGCACAGCATCCCTGCAAAAAACAACCCCACCTGCCGACGAAAATCATGAACGCGGTCGGGATGGCGGCGGCATCGGCAAAGCGCCCGACTGAGAGGCCCTTTTTCCTCAGCTTGTAAAGACCAAAGAGCCCGCCTACAATAAAAGCAGGCCCTGAACTGAGACCGGCGTTTATGAGGGACGAAAAACCGCACGCCAACTCCCCCGATGCGGCGGCTTTGTTGATATAACTGCCCATCGGTGCGCCGATAAACACCCCGCACATCGACCAAGCGAGAACTGAACGGGCGTCGTCGTCCGTAAGGCCGTATTTCCGCACCGCCCGGTTCTCCGTCTGCCATATCATTCCCCAGAGCGCCGCGCCCCAAAAGACATAATAAAGTTCTATTCCCCAAATGGACGGATACATCGTAAACCTCCGCGCCTGATAAAAAATGACTGGAGTACTATAGCACATTGGCGGGCCTAAGCTGTACAAACGGCGAAACCTGTAGGATAATCTGCCATGAAAAAACTTTATCGTTGGGCAGGTGATGTGCGAATGTTCAGCGCACAGTACGCGGGGATACCTCGTAACGTTATATGTTAGCGGCGCTCTTGAAAAATATTCTCCCGGCCGCTGTGGGAATATTTTTCGCCTGTTTTCCGTTTCTCTGGTGCCGCGCGAGAGGTGAATCACCGGAATCGTACGGGCTGAGGCTTGGGGTTTCGCGCGCCGGTTTTTACGAGTGCGCGGCGGTAACTTTTTTGATCCTGACCACTCTCACTCTCGTATCCATCAACTGGCCCGGCGAGGATCTTCCGCGCCGCGTGGGGTTGACGCGCGCTTTGAAAATGGCATCCGACGGCGCCGGCGCAGCGCTGGTGGAGGAAATTTTCTTCCGAGGCTGGCTGCAACCCATGCTGCGGAAAAAATTCCGCGCCGCTGCCGCCGTGATTTTGACGAGCGTCGTTTTCGCGGCCGCCCATGTATTCGTGGCGCAGGTGTCTTTTATGATAGCCGTGTTTTTCATGGGATGCGTAATGTGCTTTCTCCGTGAGCGCCACGGAGACATCGCCACAGCGACGCTGTTTCACGCTGCCGGAAACATCTGGGCCATCTGGTTCGTCCCGTCGCATTTTTTCTCGCTGACTGAATGGGCGGAGCAATTGGGTTTGTTGTGAGTGATTAGTCGTCTGACCCGCCTTTCCGTCCCGATAATTTTGGATATTGATTTCGTAGGGGCGGATAATATCCGCCCGTCTATCTCGCGTCATCCTTGAAGCAGGCCGCTCAATCTGGGCGTGCCGTGTTTCTTGCGGATGCGGACGGCGTTTTCCAGCAGGTTGATGTTGTCCTCCTCCAGATATCTGAAATCCACCCAGAGCCGGCTGTCGCCGCTCTTTCCGATACAGAACGCGCCAGCTTTGTCCATTATGACGATATCCGTCCAGGCGCAAAATACCCTGCCGCCTTCCGCTCCGTCGTGACGTTCCAGCTCGATGCCCCTGTCATTGGCCGTTACCGCGCCGAAGCGGCAACTGTTTCCGTCCCTCAGCCCGGCAAGTATCCTGCGCAGCAGTTTCAGGCCCACAGCCTTCCACAGGCCGCGCACTATCTTTTCGTACAGGCGGCCGTTGACGAAATCCATCGAGGCCCAGCCCACCTCGTCGCCCCAGAATACCCTGTGCGATATCACACTGTAAGCGTCCTGTCCCTCGTCCGGTATCCTTCCCCATCTCATGCGGGTTATTGAGTCGACGTTCCAGCGCCTTCCATGCCATTCGATAAATTCGGAGGAAATCCGCAGCTTCTCGCGCGATATTATCTCGACGTCGGTCTCTAAAATGAGTTCTCCCGCATAATTGGACGATTTTTCAGGCGTTTCCCCCGCCGTTTCGGACGACACTCCGCCCGTTGTCTGGTTTTTCTCGGGCTCATATGACAGTTCCCAATCGTCCGCGAACACTTTTTTAAGGCTTTCGGAAAAGGTTTCGGCCAAATTGAGCCTTCCCATGGACAAGAGCATCGACTCCAGTTCCGCCGCCGCCCCCAGCATCGCGTCCCGCGTGCTCTTGAGCCCTCTCACGCGCGCGCAGATATGGGGCGGCTCGACGACGTGTCTCCAGACGCGGAAATCGGTCATCAGGCCGCCCATCAAGTTCGCGATGTCGGCGTCGGATTGGTTATGTTCCGCGGCGTCGCGCACACGGGCTATCAGGAACTGGAGTTTCTGTTCCTGCCTCGCCAGCGGCGCCTTCGACTCGACCTCGTAGAGATCCACCATGTCGAACACGACTGCTGGAGCCAGTTTTGTCCCGTCTCCAGTCGATGAACGGACGACTTTCATTATGGCCTCCAACCTGTCGGACTCGCGCATCGCGCCAAGCGCGGACATTATCACGCTCCGGAAATAACGCCGCCGTTCGTTGAGTTCGCCCCTCACGGCGGATATATCGGTGATTTCAGGAAACCCCGATACCACTCGGTCGTCATTTATCATCAGCACTAGCATATCCGGCTCGGCGCACTCGAAAGAAGTGGATATCTCCATTATCCACACCGCGACTGAGGAAGGTGTTCGGTCTTCCATGTCGAGCCTTTTCAGACCGGCCGAGAGCAGGTTTGCGCGCGCAATCCCAGGATGAGGGAGATTTTTCGCGCTCGACAAGAGGATGGGTGGGGTTTTCAGCATCGACAGCAGCACGTCGACCTGAGTGGGGGAGACGCCCGGAAACCACGCCACTTCGGCGGCGATGCGTTTCCTCGGGTTGATGAGACAGGAGAGCGCGCGGGAAACGTCGTCGGGATCGCCCGCGAGTTCCTGCGCGTCCGCCAGCTCCATGAGTTTCGCGCGGTTGTGATGCGCGCGCGCTTTTATCCTGTAAAAGGGGTTTTCGGAAATATCCATGCGTCCATCCGTATATCTGTATCCGGCCACCGCGTCAGCCCCTGATGATGTTCGTCACATCCGTTATGCTGACGTCGGGGCCCACTCCGGGAATCAGTTTCAACAATTCCATCATCACTTCGCGCAGGTTTTCCGTCGAGTTCTCCGCCGCGAAGCGCTCGCCCTGCGCGACCAACTCATCGAAGCGCCGCCGGTCCGAGAAAATCTGAGGGATTCCGGCCCAGCGCTTGAACACCTCGACGATGTACCAGTCCTGACGCCACTGGACGCCGAAATTCATGTTTTCGAGCTTGCCCAGGTACTGTTCGAAATCCGAATCGTCCCTGTCCATGGAACGGCGCGCCACAGCCGCCAGGTTGTCGAAGTCGGCGGCTTTCGCGGGAGTCGCGTATTTGCGCAGGGTGTTCTCGAAGGTCGCGACTACCTTGTCGAGGTCGAGAGTCCTAAGTTCGCTCAGGTGCTCCTCACGCACTTTCGACAGCAGCTGGCGCGCGGCGCGTATGTCCTCGTCCGCTTCCTGAATTTTCTCGGGATCGGCTTTCGAGGCATCCAGGTTCACCACGGCCTCTATCTTGTCCCTTGCCCCGGCGAGGCGCGGATCGTCTATGACGAGTTTGAGTTCGTATATCCGAGACAGCGTTTTTCTGCCGTCGGAAACGATATTTCCGGCCGACGCCGAGTAATCCACCTGGCCTTCCTGCCTGGAGTAGAAATTTTTGTCGGAATGAAACGCGCCGCCGACCGATGGAACGTCGAAACGAACGTCGATATGCCCCGAATCGAGTATCTCGTATTCGCACTCCAAATCAGCCCCGGCTGGTATGGTTCCCTCGTCGAAATCGCGGCCGGATATTTTGAACACGCCGATCGAGCGGTTGTCGGTGAGGGGATCCTTTATCCCGCCCTCCCACAGTTTGAAGTTGAGGGAACCAGAACTGCCCGCCGAAAGAGATTCCGCCGCCTTGAAGGTCTTGCGGCCCTTCAAAGGGAGGGCGTCGCCCTTGCGGACGAGATATTCGAGCGTCGGCTTGCCTCCCAGCTTCTCCAGCACCTCCACGGCCACGGAGTGAGACGCTGGGATGGCCCCTATAGTCGCGGCCGTGCGAGTTATCACGACACAGTCGTTCTCCAGCTTCACGCGCCCTCCTCTGGCGTCGAACACCGACATTCTGAACCTGTTATCGCCCTTCAGTGCCAGTTGGAGTTCAAGCACGGCGCCGTCGGACAGTTCCGCGCGCCCTGAAGTCCATCCCGTGTCCATGCTGTCGGCCTGAAATTCGTATCCGCGCAACGTCTCGGAGACGCGGGCCGCTATCCTGGCCCTGGGTTCCGGCGTACGCGCGCTGAAGTTGAACGAAAGGTTGAGGCGCTCACTGGAGTCGATGTGTCCCCGCAGCTTTTTCCTGGAGCGCGCCTTCGCTCCCCAGTCTATCGATTCGGCGAACAGGCTCGCGCCCTCCGCGACAGCCGTCATTGGATTGACGATCGACGAGACGCGTATGCCGAGTTCCGCCGCCACGCGCTCGCGGAGCGGCCCATAGCTGGTGGGGCCTCCGATGAAGACGATGTTCTCTATGTCGTCCGGTTTGAGGCCGGCGCTCGCGAGCGTGTCTCTCGCGGCGTTTATGGAGGACGTTATCTTGTCATCCGTGATTTTTTCGTAAACCTCGCGTCCCAACGGTATGTCGAAGTATATCTCGTTTTTGTCGCAGTCGAGTATGGGCGTGGGCAAGTCCGCCGCCGACAGGCTTATCGTGGATTCGCGGACTGTGGAGAGCGCTGTTTTCGCGTTCTCGGACGCCGATATCGCCCAGCGCGTGAGGGCTTTGTAATGAGGGTCGGTCTGAAATTCCTCGGGAAGCGAAAAATGCGACGCAAGCCACGGGCGAACCACAGCGTCAAATATCGCTCGGTCGAAATCGCGCCCTCCGCACATCGCTATCCCTCCGTGCGCCAACAGGTTGACCCGCCCTCCGATGCTCTCGGCCACAGCTATGTCGAGCGTCCCGCCGCCCAGGTCGTATATCAGGAACATGCCGTCGTCCTTGCGCACACGCATGACGCTCATCACCGCTGCCACGGGTTCCTGCATCAGCGCCACGCGCCCGATGCCCGCCATGTTCGCGGCCTCGGCGGCGGCGTTTTTCTGCATCTGGTTGAACGCGGCGGGAACCGTTATGACAGTGCCGGTTTCGTCGTCGTTCCTAACCTCGTCGGGCAGATAACCGTACAACGCTTTTAATATCTCCGCGGAACACTCTTCCGGTGTTTTGGTCACGTCCGCCGCGGAGAAACGGATCAGCGTGTTCGTCCCCATAAGTCTCTTGAAGAGGACGGCCGAATTTTCCGGCTCGCGCAGCGACATGCTGTAAGCGCGGAGCCCCACGTATTTCGCCCCGCGTTTGTCTATATATAACGCCGAGGGCGTGATGTCGTTTTGCTCGGGGCTCTTCCACGTCCTCGGCGTTATGCCGTCGCACGAGGCTATTACGCTGTTCGTGGTGCCCAGATCGATTCCGACGTAGTTTTTCATGTTTTCTTCTTTCGCAGGATAACGCTCCCCATTCTCACGAGCCCTCCACGATTCATTATGATCGGCTCCACCATCGCGTCGACTTCCAATTCGTCGTCCGGTTCGAAATCCTCGATATTGAGCGGCGCAGCCGCTATGCCGGGGTCGAAGGCGGTTCCCTCTATATTGACCATGCGCATACCCGCCAACGCCAGCGATTCCTCTATTCTTTTGCCGAAGGCATCGGCGGAGCCCCGATAGCGAGCCGTTTTTCCCACGTCGAGGCCGGATATGGCTCTCTCGAAAACGCGGATGAAACGCCACGACTCCGCCGCCAGTTTTACGATCGCCTCCGAGGCGCTTTTGTCCGGTTCCGTTTGTCCAAAACCGGGCGGCGCATCATCACATATAACTGAGCCCGCGTTTTTTTGCCTCGCGGGCCTCGGTTTTTCACCGCGTGTTTTCAAAGATTTCCCGCGAAAAATTCCGCGGCGCTTTCTTCCCGGTGACACGGCGAGCGCTCCCCTCCAGGCAATCTCTATATAGTTCGGATTATATATCGTACGCGCCGTTATATAACGGAGAAATAGACGAATCCTCCGCCGTAGTACGTTGTATTGAGCCAGAGCGACAGATCGATCACAAGCGTGCGCCCTCTGTCGAGTATCCCGACCCACACGTTTCCGTTCCGTCCTGTCTGCTCGGCGGACACCACGGTGACCCAGTGCCATTCGTCAAGATTTTCCTCCTCGCCGTTGTGCAAGTTGAGGAAAGCTATCGGGATATCCCGCGAGAGCGCGTCGGTCATATAGGCCCACACGCGTTCCATTTGCGGACGGAGCGCGCGTTCCTCAGGTATGGCACATATTGCGGAGGCCATTTTCAGGTTTTTGGCGGCACAGTATGAGACGACGCGCCTTAGCAGCATTTCGGCGGTGTGGATGCCTCTTTGCGTGGGCGTGACGTATTCCCAGACTTCATCCATGAAAGATATCGCGTATTTTTTGCCTTTGATCCCCGGAACACCGATGTCTCGCCGCAAATACATCAATATCCCTGCCACAACCGACGGCCCGCACCCCGACATCCGCTGCCAGTCGGAGGCATACCAGTCTTGGTTGCAGCCGTAAAAGGTCTCTCCCGTCTCGTCGTCGATCACTTTGAACGCATCAATGTCGGAAAGCGCTAATTTTATCATTTTTTCCCTCGCTCCGTTAAATATTTTAAGAAGCCTCTGTGCTCGCCTGGGTCATTGGTTCAAAGAAAATCCACGAGGCGCTCCCGCTCAAGAGAGCCTGTTCGCCGCGACAGACGCGGAATTCAACCGCGCGTCCTGAGATATTCCATAACGGACTCCACAGATAGCCTGAGCATATTGGTGTTGGCGGCTTCCGTGTAGTATCCCATGTGAGGCGTCGCGATGACGTTTTCGAGATGGGCCAGGCTCCAGTCGGCAGGAGGTTCTCCGTAGTGAACGTCGATAGCGGCGCCGGCGAGTCTGCCGTCCCTGAGCATGGCTTCCAGCGCGGCGTAGTCGACTATCTGGGCGCGGGAGGTGTTTATGAAGTAGGCGCCGCGCCTCATCAGACCGAGCAGTTTCCGCGATATCATCCCCTCGGTTTCGGGGGTGTATTTAAGGTGAACGGACACAACGTCGGATTCGCGCATCACTGTCTCGATATCCGCATACCTGACGCCGTATTTTTCCTCCAGTTCACGGTTCCTGTAAATATCGCAGGCGATCGTCCTTGCGCCAAGCAGTGAAACCTTGCGTGCCGCGAGCGCCCCTACCGCTCCGGTTCCAATGACGCCCACGGTGGAGGAGGATAATTCCCGGCCCAACATACCGTCGAGCGTCCATATTTTTTCTTTCATCCGCCTGTCCGCGAGCGATATGCCGCGAATGGCGTTCAGGATGACACCGAGCGTGAACTCAGCGACGGAATTACTGCCATACTCGCCTATGCCCCGCACGGTTATACCCATCGAATTGCAATGCGGCACATCGAGATAATTGCTGTAGCCTATCCCTATGAACTGCATGAATTTGAGCCCCGTCCAACCGTCGATGATATTGTTGCTCGGCTGATTTATCTTGAAGAATATTATCTCCGCGCCGCGCCCCCGCTCAGCCAGGGTCTCCTGAGAACAGGGACGGTCGTCATAACCGACAACGTCGCCATATGCCAGCAACGGGGCAATAATGCCCTCTCCATCGCGGACATTTGCGCGGTAATCCTGATCGATAAAAACTATTTTCATTGACAGTCATCTCCCCTAAAGAAGCGAGTACGCCGACATTTCCGGTCAGGACAGGAACGGCAAAAAAATTATATTGACGTTTACCACCGCGGTCAAGCTCATTCCGACATCCAAACACAAAACTAAAAAGGGTCCGGGAAACTCATTCTCCGGCGGAGTTTGGGGCGGAGTCCAAAGATTTTGCCTGTGGTTGATTATATTCCCGCAAAAAATAAGCCGGCGAAATGCTGGCCGGTTTCTCCTTATTCATTAATTGCTCCGTTTGATGCGTTTACAATTTGATAGAATATGTATTCCTGGCAATTCTGCGAGCCTTAAGATTTTCTCTGTGCTTAAGGTATAATGTTTAACAGTTCCTACGCAGGAGGTTACGCGGCATGATCATCAACATTCACGGACTGGATTCCGGCGGGGCCAATTCGAAGTACGAATGGTTACAGCGTAACGCGGCGGGGCACGAGATATGGTCGCCCGACATCAACTACAGGCGCTCCGCTCCGACGGAAATACTCGATCTTTTAAAAAGCCGTGTCCCGGCGGAAAAAAGAGATGTGTACGTTGTGGGCTCCAGCATGGGAGGGTTTTTCGCTCGGATAATCAACCAAACGTATCCCGACGTAACCGCCATTCTGATAAACCCGGCATTGACGCCCTTCATAGGCCTGAGAGGACAGATAGACTGCAAGGGGTATATCGAACTCGCTGCCAGGTACGCTTACTCCGACGACGCAACGTGGCGCAACCTGCACGTGATAGCCGGCGACGCTGACGAACTCATCGACCACGGACGCGTCACCATGCAGATGCTCCCAACGGATTTTGACGCGATATACTGGATAAAGGGCGGAACACATCAAATGTCGGTTTTTTCTCCAGAAGCGGACTCAGTTCTGAGGAAAATTCTGAGGCTGGAAAAATAAATCCGGCGCGCTGTTAAATGACGGTACGAATCGATGATTTCCTCGGTATCGAGGCCGGAGCAATAGATGACCTCGTCTCGCGCGGCGCTTCACCAGGATGTGCCATGGCCGTGTCGTCGCCGGAAGGCCGTTTCGAGTTTGCCTCGGGCACATATTCCGACGTCGACCGGAGGCAGACGAGCACTCATACGCTCTACGACGTCGCCTCCATAACCAAACTTTTCACGACGGCCCTGGTGCTTCGGCTGTTCGATGAAGGCAAGGCCAGTCTGGAAGAGAGGATGAACGAATACCTGCCACACTTCAAAGACAGCGCTCTCACCGTTCGCGACCTGCTGACGCACCGCGCGCGGATGATCTGCGAGCCTCTGTCGAAAATGGCGATTGAGACACCGAATATATTCGCTCTGGCAGAGCGCATACCGGTCAGCCCCGCAGCGAGCGCACATTTTTTCTACCAAAACGCCACATTTTTGTTCCTGGGGATGCTGGTCGAGAAGTTGCGCGGAAAAGCCTTCGCCGATTGCCTGCTGGAAATAATCCGCGAACTTGGCCTGCGAGAGACGCGCATCGGGTCGGAAAACGGGCTGGACGCCCCTCCGACCGAGATACGCCGCGGCGAGGTGTGGGCCAATAAGACTCACGACGAGTCGTCATACCTGTGCGGAGGAGTCACCGGATACGCCGGAATCTTCGCGTCAGCCTGTGACCTCGTGCAATTCGGCCGCGCCTGGCTCGATTTTAAAATAGCTTCCCCGGAGACAACGGGGAAGGCGTTCACGAATTACGGCGAATACCCTGGCGAGGAACAGGGGTTAGGCTGGTTCAACACCCTGCCGCGTTTCCCGGCATTATCCGGCGACATTTTCTGCCACTCCGGCTACACGGGGCCGCTCTTGGCCGTGAATCCAAAAAAAAGCAGAGTCTATGCCCTGTGCTGCAATCGCACGTATTACGGCCGCGGCAACCGATTATACCGCGAACTGTGGGCATATATGCTGGCGTCGGAGCCGGCCGGGAGATAATCATGGACGGCCTTTGCTGCTGTGACAATATTGACAGGTATTCCGGCGAGCCATTTCAATGCAATTTATCCAAGAAATCCTTTGGCGTCGTCTATCGAATTCACCGTTATGGCGCTGACTTTTTTGCCGCGCGACAGTTCCACCATTGCCGGCAGCGATGTGACGCCGAGTTTTTCTCTCAATCTGAGGTTTATGTGCCCGTCAATGGTGATCACTTTTTTGCCGGACGAGGCGGCGGACGCGCTTATCTCCCTATCGAGAGCGAGGTGCGCCGGGTCAATGCTCGACATAAAAAACGCGGTGACGCGTTCGGGTTCAAAGAGTGCGGTTTGCAAGTAATACTCGTTCGACAGATATTCGTAGGCCGCCATCGCCGCCGTCGCGCCATCTCCCACAGCGGTCGCGACCTGGCGCAGATATTTATCGCGGACGTCGCCCGCCGCGAAAACTCCGTCCACCGACGTTTCCATTTTATCATCGGTGATTATCCAGCCGGCGTTGGCGCGCCGCAATCCGCTTCTCTCAGTCAGGTCAGTCAAGAATTCGAGATTCGGGGCGGTTCCCACAAACACGAACACTCCCTCGACCGGGATTTCCTTCGTCCTGCCGCTCTTGTTGTTTCGCACGACGACTCGCTCTACCATGTCCTGGCCGGCGATTTCCTCGACCACGGAACTCATGACGGCTTCTATCTTCGGATTCGCCAGCGTGCGATCCACGGCGCTCTTTTGCGCGCGGAACGCGTCCCTGCGGTGGATAAGGTAGACTTTCGACGCAAATTGAGCGAGATAATCCGCTTCCTCTACGGCGGTGTTGCCTCCGCCTATCACTGCCACAGGAACATCGGCGAAAAACGCCCCATCGCACACAGCGCAGTAACTCACGCCGCGCCCGGCAAACTCGGCCTCGCCCTTGCAGCCGGATTTAATGAACGACGAGCCTGACGCTATTATCAACGCGTCGGTCTCAATAGTCCCTTTGCTTGTGACAACGGTCTTGCTGCCGTCCCCAAAAGAAACGGATTCAGCAGAACATTCCATAAACTCGGGCCCAAATTTTTCCGCGTGCTCGCGGAGGATTTTTCCAAGTTCCATACCCCCGACGAGTTTAAATCCGGGGTAATTTTCTATCTCGGCGGTGATATTTATCTGCCCTCCGGTCATGCCTTTTTCGAGGACGAGCACATCCAATCCTGCTCTGCGCCCGAATATGGCCGCCGTGAGCCCTGCGGGTCCCGCGCCTATTATCGTCAGTTGCCTTTTCGCCATTGTTCTCCGTTCAAAATTTTTTAAGCCCGAAAGCTTGTTGTGAACGCTTCCGGGCTTATTTTTAAACATACCGAACCAAATCGGTTTAGCGTTCTGGCTCCTCGGCGAGGACTCGAACCTCGAACCTAGTGGTTAACAGCCACCCGCGCTGCCGATTGCGCCACCGAGGAATTTGAAATTCAACGCTC
>JAITRO010000117.1 GCA_031288335.1 Synergistaceae bacterium
TCCCAAACTCTGATATTTCCAGCGATGCCCGGATATATCGTGAAGGCGTCCCTGTCGACCATGGTGAAAACCGTATCCAGATGCATGTACGCGCGCTGTTTGGGGATATCCACGGCCAGCACCTTTCGGATTCCTATCTCGGAGGCCAGCCGGCCGCCCACGTTCTGAACCGTTCCTGCCATGCTCCTTTCGCTCATTCCGATCGCCACGCAGTCTTCGTTCAGGACGAGGAAATCCCCTCCCTCGATGACGTTCGGGTAGCGATCCCTTTGTTCGCCGCCGAATACTATTTTGACGCCCTTGAAAAGAGGGTGATGCTGGAAGATGTATCTCGCCAAAAGCGGCTCCCTTCTGCGCGCGGGATAACGCATCGCGCAAAGGGCGACGGCGTTCCGCACGAAGAAATACGGATCGCGCTGGATGTAAATATTCGGCAGCGTATATAACAAAAACGACCGCTCGTTCGCTGAGACGAACGCGAGGCTCTTTACGTTTCCCAGAATACTGACAGCCTCGCGTTTGGTCATTCCGCCTATCAATACGTCGGCGGCATCCTCCGCAGTCATTTGCATGACGGCCGCTTTGAGCGCGTCGGACAGGTGTTTATCCCTGGTCTCGTACATCAACAAGTCATCCAGCAGATTCAGGCGAACTTCCGACTCCTTAAGGACATCGGCGAGGCAATCCTGAAAATAGACTACCTCCGCCCCGTTCTTGCGCAGCATCGACGCGAAATCGTCGTGGTCGCGCCGCGCGCGTTCCACCCAGACGATCTCGTCTATCAGGAAATCTTCCTTGTTGTCAATGGTGATCCTTTTCAGTTCCTTGCCGGGCCGGTGGAGAAGGACGCGCTTCAGGGCGCCTATCTCCGAGCCTACATAAACGTCTTCGCAGCTTTTCATCCGACACCTCCAGCCATTCCGTCAGGACATCGAGAAAAATGTTCCGCTGTTTCCGCGCAGGGCGTCGAGGGCTTTGTCGAGGGATGTGATGATCGCCCTTTTATCAGGGAAACGGCGCACGAACTTTATCGCCGCCATTACCTTGGGCAGCATGCTTCCCGGGGCAAAATGCCCCTCCTCGACATAACGCACGGCGTCGCGCATGGTGAGGTGCGACAGCTCCTTTTGATTCGGCTTGTTGTAGTTGATGGAGATTCTTTCCACGTTCGTCAGTATCAGCAGATAATCCGTCCTGATGTCCTCCGCGAGAAGCTCCGCCGTCATGTCCTTGTCGATCACCGCCGGAACGCCCGTGAGCGAACCGTCCATGTTCTCGGCGACAGGTATCCCGCCGCCGCCGCCCGTGACCACGATGGTTGTGTCCCACAGGCGCTTGATCGAGTCTATCTCCGTTATGCGGAGGGGATTAGGGGAAGCGACGTATCGCCGCCAGCCGCGCCCCGCGTCCTCCTTCATCACGTAGCCCTTCTCGCGCGTCAGCTTCTTCGCCTCTTCCTCTGTGAAAAAAGCGCCTATCGGCTTCGTCGGATTTTGGAACGCCGGGTCGTTTTTGTCGACAACGACCTGCGTGAGGATCGTCACGACAGGGATGTCGCGGTTCCTGTTCCTGATGGCGTCACGAAGACACTGCTGAATCTGGTAGCCTATGTAACCCTGGCTCATGGAGCCGCACACGTCGAACGGCATGGCGGGCAGGTTCGGGTCTGCCTGAAACGCGAGTTCATGAGTGAGAGCGATGCGTCCCACCTGCGGCCCATTGCCGTGGACTATCGCCATCTCGTAGTTGTCTATCAGATCAGCAAGATGTTCGCACGTGCGGCGCACGACATCAAGCTGAGCTTCAGCAGTGGGGGGAGTGCCCTTTTCCTGCAGGGCGTTCCCCCCGAGAGCAATCACGACTTTTTTGCACGTCATAAAGACCGCCCCCTTTGACGTCAAATATCGCCTATCGTGGCGACCATGACTGCCTTTATCGTATGCATCCTGTTTTCCGCTTCCTCAAACACGAGCGAGTTGGGGTGTTCGAACACGTCCTCCGTGACCTCATTGCCCTTGTACGCCGGCAGACAGTGCATGAAAATCGTCTCGGGATTGCCGGTGGCTTTGAAAAGCTCCATGTTCACCTGATAGGGCGACAAGAGGGCTTTCCGCTCGGCGGCCTTCGCCTCCTCTCCCATCGAGTACCAGACGTCGGTGTATATCACGTCCGCGCCGCTGACTGCTTCCTTCGGATCGGCCGTCATGGATATGGTCGCTCCCGAGGCCGACTCCTCGGCGATTTTTTTGCACTCCGCGACAAGTTCGCCTTTGGGGAAGAGCGATTTGTCGCCGCAGGCGACGTAATGAAGCCCCAGCTTCGCACAGCCGATCATGAGCGAGTTGCCCATGTTATTGCGCGTGTCACCCATGAATACGAGTTTTTTGCCTTTGAGCGTTCCGAAACGCTCGCGCACGGTTAGCATATCGGCAAGTATCTGCGTCGGATGATAGTCGTCGGTGAGGCCGTTCCAGACGGGCACTCCTGCATAGCGGGCCAGCTCTTCGACCGTCGAGTGTTTAAACCCGCGGAACTGTATTCCGTCGAACATGCGGCCGAGGACGCGGGCGGTGTCCTTCGTATCCTCCTTCGCGCCGAGGTGGATGTCGTTCTTGCTCAGGTATTCGGGGTGCGCCCCCTCGTCTATGGCGGCGACTGTGAAAGCGCATCTAGTGCGCGTGGAGGCTTTTTCGAATATCAGCGCGACGTTTCGTCCGCGCATGAGCGGATTCGAAGTGCGGGCGCGTTTTTTCGCCTTGAGGTCGGCCGAGAGATCGAGCAGAAATTCAATCTCGCGTTTGGTGAAATCCTTCAGCGTCAAAAAACTACGCCCGTGCAAGTTCATGGCCATAAGCGTTTCCTCCTCTGTTTCTTTTCATTGCGGAACCCGCAATTTATTGCAAAACCCTGGGCCTCCGCCCCAAACCCCGTAAGGGGACCAGTCCCATTGACTCCTTATTAAGAGGGTCCAGGGAGCTTGCTCCCTGGCGGGTTCGGGCGGAGCCCGAGGTCCTGATCTGTTATTGCTGTCCTTCCTCGCTTACCGCCGGTCTCGTCCTGGAAATGACGAATTCGTCCCCCTTAGTGCGCCACGCGATGCCTATTCCCATATAAGTCATCAACGTGGCCAGGAC
>JAITRO010000118.1 GCA_031288335.1 Synergistaceae bacterium
CTCACTTAACTACCCCAACCATCAAACCATACACCTCCCCTCCTCGTGCTGTGCGTTCGGGGGGGGGGGGGGGGCGGCCGCCCCCCCATTGGCTTTTCAGCACGACCCAAATCCCAGCACAATAGATGAGAGTCAATTTCCAGGGAACTGGACAAACACACTGAGGGCCTATAATTCAACCAGGAATTCGGCCATAGACGCGATGCGCGTTCAGGGTTTTCTGGCTAAGGAATTCAGAGAGAAGGGAGCGGGGCCAGGCGGCCCGCTTGACCTGAAAATATGGTTCACGCCCAGCTTCGCTCCAGACAAAGTCGAGTCCGACATCAACGCATGGAAACATCTAGTGGCTTACCCAACGCAGACAGTTAACAGAGCATATGGACAATCCATGTACACCACTCATGACGAGATGATCTCTTTCATAGAAAAATTCCCCAGGACAAATCTGACGCTGGAATACCTTGGAGAGATACCTCGAGGTTTTCCGTTTCCCATCCTCGTGTTCTCCAAAAGCGCCGACCGCAGCCCGGCGGGACTCGCCGCCACAGGCAAGCCGTTGGTGTGGATACAGGGCAATATCCACGGCGGGGAGTGGTCCGGTCCCGAGGGCGCCACAGCACTGGCCCACGATCTCGCAATTGGGCGATATGACAATCTCCTTGAGAAGGTCAACGTCATCATCATTCCCCGCGTCAACGCTGATGGCGCCAAACGCCCGATAAGAGCGACATACGATCTCGCAGCGCTTCAGTGGACGCCAACTCCTGAGGATCGCGACCTGAATCGAGACAACCTTCTATTCGACCTTCCTGTGTCGCGCGTTATGAAGAAGCTGTTCGTCGCATATAAACCGCACTTTTCCGTTGATCTCCACGAGCGTGGCGCTGTGAACATCAACAGCACCATAAACAATACATTTGGGCTCAAAGTGGATGATTATGCCTCCGACGTAGGTGCCTCAGGAACGAATCTTCCCAATGCCACTGAGGAACTGATAGCGTTGCGTTATGACTATCTCGAACCGGATCTCAGGGAGTTTGCGAAGAAGTACGGCCTTTACTTCGGTTTCTATCGCGAGAGCACTGACGTGTACTATCACGGATCGCAAAATAATTATGCGCTGGCGGTCGGTGCCGGAATAAATGATCCCAATGTAGCCGCTTTCGTGGGCGCCCAATATCAAAGTTCCATGATACGCGGCACCGTATGGGATCCTGACGCGCCATATTACCTCATCTCTGAGGTACAGTTCAATCCCCGCAACACACGCAACATAAACGCGTTTTATGGCACAGTGAGTCAATTATTCGAGAACAAATCCGGTCCGACTAACGTCGGAAACCGAGGCATGTGGGAGCGCCGAGTAGCGACGGCTTATGTATGCGCCCTATCAACTATCACCACGGCAGCTAATAGAGGTGACGAGATCCTGCCAAAACTGGAGGCGATGAGGCGGAAATGGATTGAACAGGGCAAGACGGTCACGGAGGATGACAGGATACCGCTCCTCGCCGTCCAAAAGACCCCGCCTCAATATGTGGACTGGGAATGGTCGGTAATCGACGTGGACAGGAATTACGCCTATCCAAACGCCACGACGGGTAGTGCATACAATCCTTCCAACCCGGTCGAGGACTTTACCGGTGTGGTGAGGTACGACGCGACCAAAGCGCTCAAGCAGACGGCAGACGGCGCGGGTTTCAATGGCAGCAACTATATAGCCGTCTCCGACGATTCCGGATCGCGCGACCATCAGTTCTTCAAAGTTGAGCAAACGTGGAGGTGGAATGTCGTCCGGGATCGTGTCAGACCCTATGCTTACCTGATAGAAGGTCCCTACGCTAACGAGCTGGTGACTCGAATGATGCTGGGCGGTATTGAGGTTAAGCGTCTGGCTCAGGACGTGGAAATAGATGTGGAGGGCTGGTATTACAATGATCGCACTGTGGGCAGCGGCGGCGTTGGCCCATATGTGGATCTTGGCGTGAGCGGATCGGGTGGATGGCTCAACAGAGATGTTACCGTGTACCCCATAGAAAACAGGCTCTTCAAAAAGGACACGTTCGTCGTGTATTTGTCACAGGTTTCTTCCAATCTGATACCGCTGTATCTGGAACCCGACTTCCCTTATAACGTAGGTTCCTGCATATTTCTCCCATACATGAGCGTAGCTTTGGGCGGAAGATCCAGTGGTGCGTTGTCCGCGGAGCTGGTGGGGAGAGAGATGCCGGCATATCGCTATCTCATAGAGGCAGATCTCCCTACTTACGATGTCGGCCACTATCTGCCTCTGATAAATAGAGGCGCGGTTCCCCGTTTTCTCTCATACCATACCCAAGAACAAATAAACGATATCGCATTCGACCTGGATCTGAACGTAAAAAATATCAAAGCTTATGACTACGACATTCAAGTTCACACAAGGACGGATGCGCTCGTCGATGGTAAGTTTGACATAACCCTGCCCACCAGCGAGCTGAACTCCAGCTATAAGATCCTGAGAAATGACGGAACTTATGAGGATCTTACGCCGCACTCCAGCACGCTGGGATGGAATGTCGCAACCGTAATTCTCGAAGATCATGGAAACGATCCATTCACTATTGATATTGACGGCGACACTGACAGGCCGAAGGTAGGTGATGGAAGCAGCAGAACGCTTCCGCATCCTCTGCCGGAAAATGACGACTTGGCGGGAATTCGCATAGTTGAGATTACATACGGCGATAGCGTAACACCCGAAACAACAAACGAAAAGCCAAACGTTGGAGAAGAGGAAGAGGAAGAAGAAGAAAGAGAAGAAAGAGAAGAGAGAGAAGAAGAGGGAGGAGAAGGAAAAGAGGGAGGAGAAATAGAAGAAAGAAGAAAAGGAGAAGGCGGTTGCGCGACAGCGCCATCGGTGATTCCTTTGCTGCTTCTGCTGATTGTTGCCGCAATCAGTAAAAAGTATCCAAAATAAAATATTAAAGAGCTAAAGATGGCCATGTGTTGTTATTTTTTTAAACGGCCCATGGCCATTCATAACTATAGTTTATAGGAGTGGCATGCAAGTTGCGTGATTTTTTTCATTGTCATTTCAGGAAAGTCCTTGCGTTTTTATTGATATCGTTCCTGTCAACGACGGCTGGTGCAGGGTTAACGGACAGGCTGGAACTCATAGCGGTATCAGACGATATCATTATCTCAGTTGATAAGTTCATAATAGGGACTGAGGACAGATACGTGGCCACCATCGTCAGATCCATCGGACAAAGCGAGGTTATAGGCGGCTCTGACGCGTCGATGAACGAAATGTTAAACCGTTACGACAGAAATAGTTTGTTTCTCATCGAAAAAAGAGCACTCTGCAAAGGCACAAAAAAATTTGCGCTGATCGAGCGTAAGCTTGCGCTCGAGTCCGATATTCAAACTGCTATAGCGGTGGAGCAGGGATCAAACGCGGAGATCACCAACGTGTCTCCAGGTTCCATAGACGAGCTTGTGTGGGAAGGTGTGGCGGGCAGCGACGGCTGGGGGAGGAATGTATTGAGCGACGATCCGAGGCCCGTCATGTTGATATCCGGGGACAGGTCGCCGGTCGATGCCGGAAGATATTACGCCGCCATAAAAAAAGAAATAGGCGGGGTTTTTCTGGACAGGAAGAGCATTTCCCGCACGGACGACGGAGTCTCTGCCGTCACCGTCGAGTCTTTCGACGTCGACGACGAGGTCGGCTATGGCGGGATGGTGTCTCATTACGCGTCACAGCCGTATGTGGACGCGCTTTACGCAATAACCCTCTCAGAATACAGTTTTACGAGAAAATCCTATCGTCAGTTGCGTTTTACGGTCTTCGGAATGGATCATAAAATTATTTATTCAGTAAGGACGGTCAACAGGCCGTGGGTCAACGATGATATGGACCCGATTGCCCTGCCTCTGCTCGACGCGGTTGGCGGCAACTTGCCGCCGGAACTTGCCGCCGAACTGTCTGATGATGTGCACGCTTTTTTTTCATATGAGCTTGAGAAAATTCAAGAGATAGTAGGAGGCGACGCGTTGCAGGACAGGTAAAAACCGCTTTAGAGTTTGTGAAGGATTTTAGGGTTTTTTCTCATGCGTCTGTCCTGCGCAAAACCCTCCAAGGATCAAATTTGCGCCGACGTCTTGACAGTGGGAAAGAAAGTAAATATACTTATTACTATATTTCATATTAAAATAATATGATTAACAGGAGAGAGTCTCATTGCCTGATCTGAAGAGTTACATCGACCATCTTTACTGCCCTAAATGCAATAGCATATATCCGCACGAAGCGGTCGCGCATCTCTGTGAATGCGGTTCGCCTCTTCTCGCCGCCTATGATTTAGCACGCGCGAAAGCGGAGCTGAACAAGGCGGACATCGCCGGAAGGAAGGAGGATTTATGGAGGTACGGCGAACTGCTTCCGGTGTTGAAGGAAGAAAACATCGTTTCGCTCGGCGAGGGTTTCACTCCCCTTCTGCCGCTCCAGCGAAGCGGCGAACAGCTCGGCGTCGCGAAATTTTTCGTCAAGGACGAGGGGTTGCTGCCGACGGGGACGTTCAAGGCGCGCGGGGCGGCGGTCGGTGTATCGAAGGCCAAAGAACTCGGCGCGGGCACGCTGATTATGCCCACAAACGGCAACGCGGGGGCAGCGTGGGCGCTTTACGGCGCGCGAGCCGGGCTGTCGGTGAAAATAGTCATGCCCGAGGATGCGCCGAAGATAACCCGCAGCGAATGCCTGTACGGAGGCGCGGACCTCTATCTCGTGAAAGGGCTCATCAGCGACTGCGGCAAAATCGCGGCCCGCGCGGTTGCCGGACATGGATGGTATGACGCCTCGACGCTGAAGGAACCGTACAGGATCGAGGGCAAAAAGACGATAGGCCTCGAAATTGCCGAACAACTCGGGTGGAACACGCCGGACGTCATCATGTACCCGACGGGCGGCGGCGTTGGCATAATCGGCATCTACAAGGCGTTTCGGGAATTGAGGGAGTTGGGATGGATCGCCGGCGAAATGCCGCGCTTCGTTGCGGTGCAGGCACAAAACTGCGCGCCGATCGTAAAGGCGTTCAACGAGGGAAAAAATGTCTCGGAATTCTGGCCGGACTCGTCGACGGTGGCCTTCGGGATAAACGTGCCTAAAGCGCTTGGCGATTTCCTGGTGTTGGAGGCGTTGTATGAGACCGGCGGCACGGCCGTCGCGGTGAGCGACGACGAGATAGTGTCAGGACAGTCGGAGTTGTGCGCGCGGGAAGGCCTCTTCGCCTGCCCCGAAGGGGCCGCGGTTTATGCGGCGGCCGGGAGACTGCGAAAAGACGGTTGGATACGTGAGGACGACTCCGTGGTGATGATCAACACGGGAGCGGGGATAAAATACCCCGACGTCAGGAGTTTTACCCCGCCGTATCTGCCGCTCGACGCGGAGCTGCAGACGCCGTGAACGTCGGCTTCATCGCGGACGCCATACCGATATACGGACGCGCGATTATCGTGACGCTGCGGATAGCCGTCCTGGGCATCCTGTTCTCGCTCGTGATCGGCGTCATATGCGGCCTCGTCGCGTATTGCAAGATGAAGGCCGTGGATAAACTGACAAGGGGCTATATTGAACTGTCGCGCAACACGCCGCTCGTGATACAGCTCTTTTTCCTCTATTACGGGCTGCCCAAACTCGGCGTGATGCTCTCGAACGAGGCGTGCGCCGTAATAGGGCTGTCGTTTCTGGGCGGCAGTTACATGGCCGAGAGCTTGCGCGGCGGGCTTGAGGCGGTGAGCAAAGTGCAGGTCGAACTTGGGTTGTCGATCGGGCTCGACACGTTTCAGCTGATTCGTTTCGTCGTGTTTCCGCAGGCCATGGCGGTCGCGGTTCCCGCGTTGGGCGCGAATTGCGTCTTCCTCATAAAAGAGACCTCCGTGCTGAGCATCATAGCCCTGCGCGATCTCATGTCGGTGACAAAAGAACTTATCGGGATGTATTACAACACCACCGAATCGCTGTTGCTGCTCGTCGTCTGCTACCTTTTAATTTTGCTGCCGGTCTCGTTTGGACTCACTTTTTTGGAGAGAAGGGTGCGCTATGCGGAATTCGGGGTTTGACGTTCTTTTGTCCCTGAACAATCTTCGCAGGCTGATGCTGGGACTCGGCGGCACTCTTGAGATCGCGGCCGTGTCGGTGGCCGTCAGCGTGATATTGGGCGTTTTGTGCGGGTTTGCCATGATGTCGAAGAACAGGGCTGTGTACGCTTTGTTCCGAGTGTATCTCGAAGCGTTCCGTATCGTGCCGATACTGGTATGGCTGTTTCTCTTCTTCTTCGGCAGCGCGATAGTTTTCGGCGCGAACCTGGAGGGGTGGTTCGTCTCTGTGCTGGTCTTTTCGCTCTGGGGCACGGCGGAGATGGGCGACCTCGTGCGCGGGACGGTGCTCTCCATCCCGGCGCACCAATGGCAATCCGCGGAGGCGATAGGACTCACGCCGTGGCAGGTGCGCAGGTTCGTCATCATCCCGCAGACGCTCCGAAGGATCGCGCCGTCCGCGATAAATCTGGTCACCCGCATGGTCAAGACGACATCGCTCGTCGTCTTTGTCGGCGTGACGGACATACTGCGCGTGGGGAAACAGATAATCGAGTTCAACATGATGAAAAATCCGATGGCCTCGTTTTGGATTTACGGTTTCATCTTCCTGATTTACTTTTTGATATGTTACCCGATATCCAGATTTTCCAAAAAACTCGAAGAGAAATGGTCTTATTGAGGCGCAAATAGGTGACATGACGGCACAAAAGCGGGACGTGATCCTCGACATAAAGGGGCTGAGAAAATCTTACGGCGACAAGATAGTCTTGAACGGAGTGGACATTTGCGTTGAACGCGGCGAGGCTGTGGTGATAATCGGTCCATCGGGATGCGGAAAGACTACGTTGCTGCGCTGCGTCAACGGGCTCGAAACGCACCAGGGCGGCACGATAACGATAGACGGCCGCGAGGCCGGCTCCAAAAATTTCGATTGGATCCTGGTGCGGCAGAAGGTGGGGATGGTATTTCAAAGTTACGACCTGTTTCCCCACATGACGGTACTCGAAAATATCCTCCTCGGTCCCCTGCGGGCACAAAAAAGGACCAGGGAGGAAGCGAGCGGGCAGGCGATACGTCTTCTCGAACGCGTTGGGCTCGCGGACAGGGTAAACGACTTCCCAAGACAGCTGTCCGGAGGGCAGAGGCAGCGGATAGCGATAGTCAGGGCGCTCTGCATGAACCCGGATATCATGCTTTTCGACGAGGTGACGGCGTCGCTCGACCCAGAGATGGTGCGAGAGGTGTTGGATGTGATATTGGGCGTGGCCCGTCAGGGAATGACCATGATGATCGTCACCCACGAAATGGGTTTTGCCCGCGTGGCGGCGGACAAGGTCATATTTATGGAAGGAGGCGTTATCGCGGAGGAAGGACCGGCGAAAGAGTTTTTCACATTGCCCAAAACTGAGAGGGCGCGGCGTTTTTTGAACACTTTCTACTTTGAATGAAAAAACGGAGGTAAAGTTATGAGACGTACAATGGTGAAATTTTTCGGCACAACGATATTGTTAGGGATGATCGTCCTCGCGGGAGCGATATTGACAGGAACGGCGGACGCCAGGACGCTGGACGAGATAAAGGCGGCGGGCAGGATACGCGTCGCGGTGTTCGCCGACAAGCCGCCGTTCGGTTATCTGGACGAGGAAGGCAAAAACGTGGGCTTCGATCTCGTGATAGCGAAACGTGTGGTGAAAGACCTCTTTGGCAGCGAAAACGCCGTCGAATGGGTATTGCTCGAACCGGCGAACAGGGTGGAGTACCTCGAAGCCGACAAAATTGACGTGGTGTTTGCCAATTTTACCGTCACAAAAGAGAGGGCGGAAAAAGTCGATTTCGCGCTGCCGTACATGAAGGTCGCGATCGGCGTGGTCTCACCCGAAAGCGCCGCGGTCAAGGACATCGCGGATTTAAAGGGCAAAAAATTGATAGTGGTCAAGGGCACCACCGCCGAGACGTTCTTCGCGTCCAACTATCCCGACGTTGAGCTGCTGAAATTCGACGCTATCTCCGAGGCGTTTCAAGCCCTCACCGACGGTCGCGGCGCTGGGCTCAGCAACGACAACACGTTCCTATTCGCGTGGGCCAACACCAACAAGGGCTACACGGTCGGCATCCCCTCCCTGGGCAGCCTCGACACCATTGCCCCCGCAGTGCGGAAGGGCAACAAAGAACTGCTCGAATGGCTGAACGAGGATATCCAAAAACTCGGCGCCGAGAATTTCATTCACAAAGCCTATGACGAAGCCCTTGCTCCTTATTACGGCGGCACCGTGAACCCTAACGATCTCGTAATTGAGGGCGGCGTTATAAAGTAGTCCTTTCCAAACACCCTTCCAACAAAAGCGCCCGTGTTCTTCGGATGAGGAATCACGGACGCTTTTCTGCCGATCATTATAAAGGGGCAGCTCGAAGGAGCCTGTTCCTTTTGATCTTAGGCAACTAATAACGCGACTTCTTGTCGCACGATTTCCAGATTGATCCTCTGCTAATTCACTGTGTGCGTATATTATAACGTAAATTCCCGATGAGTTTGCCCTGGGCTCCAGGGCAGGCGCATGAAAAATATCGTCGCATGTCGCAGGGCGCCGAAAAGTTATCCCGAAAAGTTCTTCGGTCGAGGTAAAGAAAAAACTGTTGCGGGCTGGATTTTTTGAGCTATAATATGGTCACGCGCGATGGAACGCGGATATTGAACCTGACAACAGGCAATGTGGGGATTCAAGGAGGGATCTGCACATGGGCATCTCTAATATCACCGGCAATACCCAAATGGACGCGCTTTTCTCAATGGCGCGGGATTATGTTGAATGCAGCTTGAAACGGGCCGACGAGGCGGGGCAGTCACGCGCACGGGAGGCTTTTTATAAGGCGGTTAAGTCTTGTGATGAGGCGGCCGAACGAATGATGGACAAGCACCTCGAAAGCGTGAAAAAATCCGCCGAAAAACTCGCCGAGTACCGCAAGAAAAAGGCCATCACTGACCGCGCGAGGAAACACGCGGAAGATATGCGGATAATGAATGAGAATATCCTTGTCGAGCGGATAAATCACCGCAATATGCTCGAAGAACTCCGCATAAGAGGGTTGAACGAGGAAGAACTCAGCAAAAAATGAGCTGATTGATTGTGATGAAGAAAATAAAGGCCATTTTATTCGACCTCGACGGCACGTTGCTCGACACTATCGACGACATCGCCGACAGCGCGAATTACACTCTTGAGCGGTTCGGGTATCCGACGCATCCGGTTGACGCGTACAGATATTTCGTCGGACAAGGGGCCGATTATCTGCTCAGCGCGATAGTTCCCGAGGACGCGCGCGTTCCCTGGAATATGAGTTCTTTGAAGAAAGTATACATCGAACGATATAACGCTCATTCGCTCGATAAAACGCGTCCTTACGACGGAATCGTCGAAGCGGTCAAAAAACTGCGCGAAGCCGGTTTGAAACTCGCGGTAATATCGAACAAGCCCGATCAGGCGACGAAAGACACAGTCTCGAGCACGTTCCCCGAAGGGCTGTTCGATTTTTTGGCGGGCGCTAGGCCGGATGTGCCGCTGAAACCGGATCCAACCATCGTCCATATCGTGCTTGACAAGTTCGGGATATCGCCCGAGGAAGCGTTTTTCGCGGGCGACACGATCGTCGATCTCGCGACCGCCAAAAACGCGCGCTGTCCGTCGATAGGCGTCACGTGGGGTTTCAGGCCGGAGGAAGTGACGGGAGCGGATTTCGTCATCGACGATCCTTCAGAATTGCCCGGGCTCGCGGCGGGCCGCGAATGATTCAAGATAGTGCGGCACCGCGCGAGAGTGTTGTGCATGACACTGTTACCCTTGACGATGAAGGGCGCGCGCTTGTAATCATCGACCAGACCAGACTTCCGCGTGTGGTGAGCGTGTTGTCGCTGACCACACAGGAGGAAATATATCGCGCCATCGCGACGCTCCAGGTGCGGGGCGCGCCCGCGATAGGCGTCGCCGCCGCCATAGGCGTTTATCTCGCCGCGCTCGGCATCGAGACCGACGACTGGGGCGAATTTTATTCCCGTTTTGCCTTGGCCAAACAATATCTCGCCTCGTCACGTCCGACGGCGGTCAATCTGTTTTGGGCGCTCGATCGCATGGAGGGCGTCGTGGTACGCAATAAAAACCTGCCGGTCTCGGAGGTAAAATTTCTGCTGCACGACGAGGCGGCGCGAATCCACGACGAAGATATCCGCGTGTGCCGCGCAATAGGGGAGCACGGGCTTTGTCTCATTCGCGACGGATGGGGCATCTTGACGCACTGTAATGCCGGACGCCTCGCCGCGGTGAGGTACGGCACGGCCTTAGCTCCGTTGTACCTCGGGCGCGAACGCGGCTGCAATTTCAAGGTGTTCGCCGACGAGACCAGGCCGTTGCTCCAGGGGGCACGCCTCACGGCTTTCGAACTGATGGAGGACGGCATCGACACCACAGTCATCTGCGACAATATGGCCGCGCGCGTGATGCGGAACGGCTGGATACAGGCCGTTTTGGTTGGGTGCGACAGGATGGCCGCCAACGGCGACGCCTGCAACAAGATCGGCACTTCCGGCGTTGCGATAATAGCGCGTCATTACGGCGTGCCCTTTTACGTCTGCGCGCCGACTTCCACGATCGACATGAACGTTTCCGACGGAAGCGGAATCGTGATAGAGGAGCGCGCCGCGGGCGAAGTCACCGATATGTGGTATCGCGAACGCATGGCCCCCGAAGGGATAAAGGTCTACAACCCGGCGTTCGACATCACGCCGGCCGATTTGATAACAGCTGTTGTGACCGAGCATGGTGTGCTCACGCCGCCCTACGGAGAATCACTGACCGCCTTTCGCTGATGCCTTGGATTTGGGGCATCCTTTTTCACCTCCATCGACGCGATTATCGCCTGCGGTTCACGGTTGTATTCGCGCAGCATATACTTTTCGAGCGGCACAGGTTACAGTACAGTGAGCGGATGCTGAATGAAATACGTTCTTATTTTGGATATGGATTTCGTAGGGGCGGATATCATTCACCCGCCCATTGTCCGTGACATAAACGGGCGAATAGTATCCGCCCC